>NZ_BBCC01000286.1 GCF_001311845.1 Desulfosarcina cetonica JCM 12296
GCATCGTCTGGATGTTGCGGCTGCCGCGCATTGTGTTGGCGGCCCTGGTGGGCTTCGGCCTGGGTGCCGCCGGGACGGTGTTCCAGGCCATCTTGCGCAACCCCCTGGCTTCGCCCTATACCCTGGGGGTAGGGTCCGGTGCCGGATTCGGCGCCCGTGACCGTGATCATCTTCATGGGCGGCATGCACCGCTGGGCCGTGGCCGGCGGGGCCTTCGCCTGCGCCATGCTCTCGGCGGCCGTCATCCTGGCCGTGGCACGCATTCGCCAGGCATCCACCGAGACCATGATCCTGGGCGGTATTGCCCAGATGTTTCTCTTCTCCTCACTCACCTCGTTTTGCAGTACATGGGCACCGTGGACCAGGTGCACGAGATCGTCTTCTGGTTCTTCGGCAGCCTTTCCAAGGCCGGCTGGCCGGAAATCGCCCTGACCGCCGCCATGGTTGGCGGACCGTTTCCCTACCTGTTGCATCGCGCCTGGGATTTCAATCTGCTCGTCGCCGGGGATGAATCGGCCACTGCCCTGGGGATTGACGTCAGCCGGTTGCGCATGCACTGCATCACCGCCGCATCCCTGATGACCGCCGGTTGCATCTGCTTTGCCGGCGTGATCGGTTTCATCGGGCTGGTGGCACCCCACATCACACGCATGGTCATCGGTGGCGACCATCGTTATCTCTTGCCGGCATCCGTTGGTGGGCGCGGTGCTGGTGCTGGTGGCCGACACCCTGGGACGCACCCTCTGGTCTCCCCACGTGCTGCCCATCGGCATTGTCACCGCCTTTATCGGCGTACCGTTTTTCTTTTTCCTCCTGCTCAGACAGCAAAGGACCTATTTCTGATGCTCGAGCTGATCGACATTCGGGCCGGCTATGGCCGCACACAAATTCTGGACGGCATATCGGCGGCAGTAAGCAAGGGCGAAATCCTCGGCCTGGTGGGTCCCAACGGGGCGGGCAAGACCACCCTGATCAAGTGCATCGCCCGTATCCTCCGGCCCGACGGCGGCCGGGTGTGCATCGACGGCACGGATAGCGGCAGCCTCTCGCGTCCGGCCCTGGCCCGCAAGATCGGCTACGTGCCCCAGAACCTGCCGGCCCGTTTTTCCATGAGCGTGTTTGAAACCGTGCTCACCGGTCGAAGACCCCACGCCGCCTGGCGGCCCTCGGAACGTGATCTGACCAAAACAACCCGTATCATCCATCGGCTGGGTCTGACGGACCTTTGCATGCGCGATGTCGGCCGGCTCTCCGGCGGTCAGATCCAGAAAGTGCTCCTGGCGCGGGCCCTGGCCCAGGAACCGGACTACCTGCTGCTGGACGAACCCACCAGCAGCCTGGATCTCTATCATCAATTGGAGGTTCTGGAGATGATCGCCGCCATGGTGCGCGAAAACAGCATGGGTGCCATCATGGCCATGCACGATCTGACCCTGGCCGGCCGGTTTGCCGACCGGATTCTCATGCTGCGCAATGGCACTGTTTTCCGTCAGGGCCTTCCCGCCGACCTCTTCACCGCCGATGCCATCCGGACGGTGTACGGCGTCGATGCCGAAATTCAACAAAGAAACGGCTATGTCTTCGTCCACCCGCTGCAATGCGCCGGTCTGCCGTCCGGCACGAATCCCCCAAATCCGAGGGAGGTTTAACATGATATCCCCCAATCCGATTCGCATCGTCTCCATCATGTGGGGCTCCTACCTGCCCACCTTTCTTGCGGCCGCCGAGGCGAGCGGCCATGTGAGCCTGTCGATCTTCTCCCAGAAGGAGATCGAAAACGATGCCGGCGTGCTGGAACTTTTCTGGCAGCGCGCCGCCCGCGCCGACGTGGTGTTTCTCTACTGGACCGCGGACGGCTTCTGGGAAGAGGTCAATGCCCGGCTGGATGAGTTTGCCGCCGGCAAGACCATCATCACCACCTCCTTTGACCCGGCCAACTGGGGCCGCCGGGCCACGGTGGAAGTGCCGGTCTGCGCCCGAGCCTACGCCTACCTGGCCGAGGGCGGTGTGGAGAACTACCGCCGGCTGTTGGATTTTATCGCCCATCAGGTGGATCCGGCCATTTTGGTGGAGGAACCCGTGCCCCTGCCTTGGCAGGGCATCCTGCATCCGCCGGACCAGACCGTCTACCCCACGGTGGAAGCCTATCGCCAGGCCCATCCGGCCGTGCATTCCCGGACCGTGGGGCTCTTTTTCTCCCGTCACACCTTCACCAATACCGACGGCGCGCTGGAGGCCGAACTGATCACGGCCCTGACGGACCGCGGGGTGAACGTGCTGCCGGTCTTCTCCCACGGCGTGAAAGACACGGCGGCCGGCGCTCTGGGGCCCATCGAAACCGCCGAGCGTTTCTTCTTGGATGACGATGGGAGCCCCCGGATCCAGGCACTGATCAACTTGCACTTCTTCTTCCTGGGACGCGAGCCGCGTGGCGACGTGGCCGCCACCGGGGTGGCCGCCCAGTCGGTGGAATTCTTTTCCCGCCTTAACGTGCCGGTGGTCAAACCGGTGGTTGCCTACAGCCAGGAGATCGGCGAGTGGGAAGAAAATCCCCAGGGGCTTCTCGCCGAGGTCACCTTCGGGATTGCCATGCCCGAATTCGAGGGCAACATCGAGCCGATCATCATGCCTGCAGCCGCAAGGTGACCGACGAGAAGACCGACACGGTTTTCGAAATCCGTGAAACCATTGCCGAGCGCATGGCGCGCCTGGCCGACCGCGTGGTCAACTGGACCCGTCTGGCCGCCACACCCAAGGCCGAGCGCAAGGTGGTCTTCGTGCTGCATAAAAACGAATGCGCCGGCCTGGAAGCCAGTTTGGGGGGTGCCGCCGGACTCGATGCCGGCGAGAGCGTGGTGCGTATCCTGCGGCAGATGGCGGATCAAGGCTACCGGGTGGCGGATGTTCCCGAATCGGGCGAGGCGCTGATGCAGACCTTTTTATCGCGCAAGGCCATCGCCGAGTTCCGCTGGACCACGGTGGACGAAATCGTGGGCAAGGGCGGTCATCTGGCGCTCTTGGATACCCCCATCTACGAGGAATGGTTTGACGCTTTGCCCGCAAAGGCACGCCGGGAACTGGTTGACGGCTGGGGCGAGCCGCCGGGGAAAACCATGAACGGCGTGCCGCCCAGCATGGTGCTGGACGACAAGCTGGTGATCACCGGGCTGGGCTTCGGCCATGTGAACGTCATCATGCAGCCCAAGCGCGGGTGCGCCGGCGCCCGCTGCGACGGCCAGGTGTGCAAGATCCTCCACGATCCCGACATCCCGCCGCCCCACCAGTACATCGCCACCTACATGTACATGGAGCACGTCTTCGGCGCCCATGTGATCATCCATGTGGGTACCCACGGCAACCTGGAGTGGCTGCCCGGCAAGGGCGCCGGCCTCTCCGGCGCCTGCTGGCCGGATATTTCCATCGGCAGTCTGCCCCACCTTTACATCTACAATGCGGATAACCCGGCCGAGGGCGTGGTGGCCAAGCGGCGTAGCAACGCCGTGCTGGTGGATCACCTGCAGGCGATCATGACCACGGCCGACACTTACGGCGGCCTGGAGGCGCTGGAAGAACTTCTCGACGAACACCAGCGCGCGCGCAACCTCGATCCGGCCCGCGCCCACCAGCTGGAACATCTGATTCGCGAGGCCATCGATCGCCATCACCTGGCTGATGAGATCGGCGCGTCCGAACTGAATTTCAATGACCTTACGGTTCGCTGCCATGAGATCATTTCCAGTGTCAAGAACAGCCAGACCCGTATCGGCATGCATGTTTTGGGCGAGATCCCCGAGGGGGAGAACCGGGCCGAAACCATCAACACGATCCTGCGTTTCGACAGCGACAATCCCCTCAACTCCCGGCGGCTGGTCTTCGACCTGTGGGGGGAGAATATCCATGATGCCCTCAAACATCCGGGAGAAAGAGGCAACAACGGGAGAACCTACGGCCAGATTCTACTGGATGCCGACCGGGCGGCGCACGGGCTGATTGCTCGCCTCATGGCCGGCGAGACGGTCACGGATGCCCTTGAACGCCTCCTGGGCGCCCGGCCCGATGGCGATCTTCTCACTCGCTTCCAGCGATTTGCCGACCTCGTTGGGGAGATCGATCGGCGCATCTCTGCTTCCAGGGAAATCGATGTGCTGCTGGCCGCCATGACCGGCGGGCATGTGCCGGCTGGTCCCTCGGGTTATCTCTCCCGGGGCCGTTACGACATCCTGCCCACGGGTCGTAACTTCTACAACGTGGATCCCACCCGCATTCCCACCCGGGCCGCCGGCCGGGTGGGGGAACGCCTGGCCGAGGCTTGATGGCCCGCCACTTAAGGGAAGCGGGCCGCTATCCCGAAACCGTGGGCATGGTCTGGCTGGCCTCGGACATCATGCGCGCCGACGGCGAGCAGATGGGGCAGATGCTGCATCTTTTGGGTGCCCGGCCCCGCTGGAAGGCAGGCGGTCAGGTGGACGGTTTCGAGATCATCCCGGCGGAGCAGCTGAGCCGGCCGCGCATCGATCTCAACATCCGTGTCTCGGGCATCACCCGCGACTGCTTTCCCGATTCGGTCAAATATATCGATGACGTGATCCAGGCCGTGGCCCTGTTGGACGAGCCGCCCGAAGTCAACTTCGTGCGCAAGCACATCGTCGACCAGGCTGCCGATCAGGATCTCTCCCTTTCCGATGAGAAAAACTTCCGCCGTCTCAGCTATCGCATCTTCTGCGCCCAGCCCGGCGTATACAAGGCCGGGGTCAACCTGGCCGTATTGGCCTCGGCCTGGAAGACCGAGGGCGATCTTTCCGACGTCTACGTGTTCTGGAACGGTTATGCCTATGGCGGCGGGGCCGGCGATGCCACATACGGCGTCCAGGCCCATCAGGAACTCGTCGCCAACCTTTCGCGGGTGGAGGTGACCTTCGACAAGCACATCTCCGACGAGGGCGATTTTCTCAACTGCTGCGGTTTCTACGGCAACTACGGCGGCATGACCGTGGCGGCCAAAACCATCTCGGGCAAGGCTCCCCGGACCTATTATGGGGACACCCGTGATCCGGCGGCGGTCACGGTCACCGATTTCGCCGACGAGATGCGCCGCGTGGTGCGGGCCAAGCTCCTCCATCCCAAGTATATCCAGGGGATGAAAGCCCATGGGTACAAGGGCGCCGGCGATCTTTCCAAACGCATCGGACGGGTCTACGGCTTTGGCGCCACCACCGGCCAGGTGGATAACTGGATCTTCGACGAGATCGCCGAGACCTTCATGCTCGACCCTGAGATGAAAGCCTGGTTTCAGGAGGTCAATCCCTGGGCCCTGGAGGAGATCGGCCGTCGCCTCTTGGAAGCCGAAAGCCGCGGCATCTGGAAGGCGGACCCGGACCTGTTGGACCGCCTCAAGGAAGCCTACCTGGACACCGAGGCCACCCTGGAGGACACCATGGGCGACGTGACCGGCGATTTCCAAGGCGGCAGCGTGGATGTGGTCACCGCCGATGAAGTGGCCACCTGGAAATCGGCCATGCAAGCCGTGCTGGAAAAAGGTAAAACCCCCTAGGACGAACGCCATGCCATCTTTTGTTTACCCATTCGTGGCCATCGTGGGTCAGGCGCGCCTGAAACAGGCCCTGGTTTTAAATGCCGTCAACCCGGCCATCGGCGGGGTGCTGATCCGGGGCGAGAAAGGCACGGCCAAGTCTACGGCCGTGCGCGCCCTGGCCGACCTGCTGCCCGACATCCGC
>NZ_BBCC01000287.1 GCF_001311845.1 Desulfosarcina cetonica JCM 12296
GCCGGCGGCAGTTTGGCTCCGGCGGCGATGTTGGCAAAGGCCCGCAGGTAGAAATCCTCGGCCCGCAACAGATCGTGCCGGCCGCCATTCGCATCGGCGATCGCGGCCTTGCCGAAACCCGGAAGATTCAAATGGGTTGCCAGATCGATCAACAGGGTCTCGGTGCAGATGGGGCGTCCGTCCGGGGTCTTGTCGGTCAGCGGTTCGATCATGGGGCTGCGGATGCCGGTGAAGGAAAGACCCGGCGCATGGGGGGTGAGCCAGCCGTAATGGCCTTCGGCGAAACTCAGGTCGGGAACGATGTAATCGGCGTAGATGTTGGATTCGTTCACGGCGATGTCGATGGAGACGTGCAAGGGGACCTTGTCGGGATCGGCCAACGTCTCCTTGAAGCGATAACCGCCGGGAATCGAGTAGACCGGGTTGAAGAGATAGGTGAAGAGGACCTTGGCAGGGTAGGGATACTGCTGGTCGATACCGCTTAAGGCCTCCACGCACAGCCCGCCCTTGGTGAAGGCGAACCACGGGCGCCGGGCCGGGTAGCCCGAACCGGTCTGGTCCTTTTTGCGGCGGTATTCGGCGGACTTCTCGTAGACCGCCTTCTCGCGCGAAATGGCCACACCACCGGCCTTGATGCTGCCGGCAACCGTCTTGAGGTCGTAAAGACCGCCGGTCGGTTTACCGCATCCGCCGCCACCGGTGAGATACCCGCCCTTCATGTTCACGCTGCCCACCAGGGCATTCAAGGCGGCCACGGCAAAAGCCGCATAAGTGCCGTTCACATAGTTGCCGGCGCCGTGGTATTGGGTGACGGCCGCGCGTGTGCCATGGGATGAGAACTCGCCGGCGACCCGTTCGATCTGGGCCAGGGGGACGCCGCAGATGACGGCATAGTCGCCGAGATCATGGGCAAGGGCCGCTTCCTTGAGCAGTTGATAGGCGGTTTTGACCCGGATGGGGTTGCCGAAGTAATCCTTGACGATGGCTTCGCGTTCTAGGTCGGCCCGATCCGTGGACAGGGCCGAGATCGGCATTTTCCCATCCCGGGTGAAGACCATGCGGTCCTCGGCGGCGTCTCCGCCCAGGGCGGGGTCCAAATGGCGAGCGCGCAGGAACCGGCCGTCGTCCGCATGGCCGGGGTCGCAGATTACCAGATGGCTGGCGTTGCACAGCACCCCGTAGCCCCGCTTTTTGACCGCCGCGGGGTTGGGGGCGCTGAGGTAGTCGCGGTTGATGCGATCATTTTCCATCATCCAGCGGATCATGGCCATGGCCAGGGCGCCGTCCTTGCCCGGCTTGACGGCCAGCCAGTCGCTGGCATGGGCCGAGGCCCGCGTGGCCCTCGGATCGGCGATGGAAAAGGCCAGCTTGCCATCGGCCCGCCGGCGCGCCACCATGGCCCCGTAGGTGTTGATCCCGGGCTGCAACGCCTCGTAGATGTTGGCCCCGAAGACCAGAATGTAGTCGGCGTTTTTCGGATCGGCTTTCAACTCCACGGCCTTGCCGTCACTCAGGGCGAAGTTGCCCATGCGGAAGCCCAGGCCGCAGATGTCCGTGTGGCCGATGCGGTTGCGCGAGCCCACGCTCTGCTTGACGAAGCGGTCGATGAATTCCTTGCGGCCCGACTGCAGCCGACCGGTGAGGAAGACCAGTCCGTTGCGCTTGGACCCGAGCGACGGATCCTCCGGATCGATGGGCGCGTCGCTGATCAGCTCACCGATGCCCGGCACCCGGCGATTCTCGCCCAGGTGCTGGAAAAGGGCACCACCCTCGGCGATTTCGCGGATCAGGTCCGGCCAGGCGATGGGTTCGAACTGTCCCGACCCCCGGGGACCGGAACGCTTCAGGGGCGTGCGCAGGCGATAGGGGCTGTAGATGTGCTGGGGCGTATCCAGGGCCTTGCCGCACACCGGGCTGGGGACCGCCAGGGATTGGTCCAGGGGCGTATCGTAGGCGATCGGCGTAAACTGCATGTTGTAGGGGTGGTAGGGATTGCCCGAGATGTTCACCAAGCGGCCGTCCTGGACCACGCCGCGCACGCCGCAACGGGCATTGCAGGCCAGACAGACCGAATGAACGGTGCGGGTTCCCGGTGTTTGGCGGGTGGCTGCGGCCTGCTGCACCCAACGGGGGATCGAAGGGCGCCTCGGCGGCTTTGGTGGGCGATGCTGAACCGACGCACAGGGCGGCAGCCGCCCCGCCGGCTTTGATGAAATGGCGTCGGCTGACGGTGAAAACATGGCGCGTTTGATGGCTCATGATGATTGTCCCTCCTGGCCGGTGCCGTAAAAAAGCACCGCTGATCGGCGGTCCGCGTTGGGCTGCGTTTTTTTCAGGGCTTCAAGGTAGTCGGCGAATTCGCCTTCGGGTCGGTCAAAACGGCCGAAAATCCGCGCACCCGGCGAGCAGTTTTCCACACAGGCCGGGACCAGGCCCTCGGTCAGGCGGTTGATGCACAGATCGCACTTGTCCACGCGTCCGGCAAAGCGGGGATCGGCGAAGCGCGCGTCATAGGGGCAGGCGTCGATGCAGGCGCCGTTACCATCGCAGCGGCGCCAGTCGGTGAGAACCAGACCCGACGGATGGACGAAGGCCGCGCCGGTGGGGCAGGCCGCGACGCAGGGTGGATCGGCGCAGTGAACGCAGAGGTTGGCGGTAAAGGCAATGCGTGTTCCAGCCGCCTCGACGATTTCGCGTGCGGTAATGCGGGTGTTGAATTCATCGGGTGCCGTTTGGTTTTGCAGCTTGCAGGCCACCATGCAGGATTGGCAGCCGGTGCAGCGGGACAGGTCGATGATCATGCCCCAGCGGGCCGTGCCGTTCGGGGAAAGGCATGGGCCGCCCCAGCGGTCAACCAGCCGCCGGCTCCGATGCAGAGCCACAGCCCGTTTTTGATGAATTGTCTGCGGGTTTCCATGATAGGATCCTTATCGGTCATGATAGGAAAACCCGGGGGAGGGTGTCCACCCGGGTTTTCGCGCGTTCGTGGGGAGCATGGGGTTTCGGCATCCCATGGGGCATGCCGCCAAAACCCCAGCGGCCTATTTGTCCAGTTCGAATTCCACCTTGTAGCTGAAATTGGCCGGGTCAAAGTAGTTGAGCATCTTGCCGTCCACCTGGGCGGCCGGATACATGAAGTAGTTGATCTTCTCAGGCGCGCCGATAAGCTCGGCGCCGCGGGCATTTTTCTCCAGCAGCAGGCGGAAGAGGTCATCCCCGCCCCAGAAGAACTTGCGCCAGTCGCCGGCATCCTTGAGTTCGAGCTTGTGGACCAGCATCATCTTGCGCACGTCCGCCGGATCCACCATCACCCAGCCGGTGCCGGGCAGGTAGAATTCCGCCCAGCAGTGAAATCCGCTGGTCACATCGCCGTTTTTGGGCGTCGCCAGCCGCAGACCGTAGACGTCCCGGGCGGGAATGCCCGCCGCGCGCGCCAGGGTGACGAATACCGTGCTCAGGTCGGCACATTTGCCGCCGCCCTGGCACTGGTTGAGAGTCCGCAGGGGCTGGCCCAGGCCGCAGCCCTTGACCGCGGGATCGCGGAAGGTGTTTTCCACCACCCAGTCATAAACCGCCTTGGCTTTTTCCAGGGTGCCGGTCTTGCCCTGGGTGACTTTTTCGGCGATGGCTTTCATCTCGGGGGCGTCGGCCGGCACGAAGGCCGTCGCTTGAGGTATTCCTGAACCAGTTCGGGAAAAGCGCCGCCGTTGTCTGTGATGGCGGTATTGCGGCGATCCCGCTGGGCAATATGAAAGCGCATCACGCAGGTGGGCGCCTTGGCCGGTTTCTGCCAGTTGGCGTAGAGGTAGACCGCTTCGGATGCCGGATCGCGGTAGACGGCGGATTCGCTGTAGTTGCCACTGACGTCCATCTTGTCGATGGTCTGAAAGGCATCGCTCATGGGGTAGGGGATCCAGACAGTCACGGTTTCGGTGTTTTCCGTGATTTTCGGCGTGATCGTGAAGGTCAGGGTTCCCGACGGAATGGTGCCGGCCATCGCCGTGGTGGCCAGCAACAGCAGCGCAGTGATAAAGCCGATCTTTTTCATCATGGGCTCCTTCTTTCTTGGAAAAAGGGTGATTGGATAAACAGCCTCCAAAACAGGAATGCGAATCACTACTTTTAGATGAGAAGCGTCTATCAGGCAAAAATATAATATCTATTGGCTGTGCGATGGAGATTGGAAAAATCCATCTAACGGTGGCGGCCTTTCCGGATGCGACTCGTCAGGGGATCGCTGGCATGTTAAACTGAAATGAATGAACCCTCCCACGCCGGCCGCGGCATGGGAGTCAAATAAGATGGACACCAACCATGACACCGGTTACCGATGCCCGTATTATCGCTGCCGTCGAGGCTTTTTTTCATCGACCGGACGTGTGCGGCAGCATGGACCTGCTCCGCCGCCGGCTTCCTGATACGGCCCGGATCGGTGTGGCCGGCGGTGCCCTGCGCAACCTGATAATCGGCCTCTTGCATGGCAGTGCGCCGCCCACGCGGGACATCGATCTTTTCGTCGGCGGCGTGAAACGGCATTTCGCCCTGTCGGCCCTGTTGCGCGACCAGCCCACCGAATCCACCGGGCTTGGGGGCTTGCGCTGGCGTCCGCCGGGTTCAGCCTTCGTCTATGACCTGTGCCTGCTGCCCAATTTTGTGGTGATCAAGACCTTCCATCTCGGCGCGACCTTCGAAAGTCTTTTGGCTAGTATCGATTTTACCGTCAACGCGATCCTCTACGACGATTACCAACGGACCTTGACCGAAAATGGCTGCATCGGCGCCATCCGCCACCGCATGATCGATTTCAACAGTACCCTGATCCCCGGCAAGTGCCTGATCGCCTACCGTATGCTGCTGATCGGCCATAAGACCGGGTTCGCCTTCGCAAGGCCGGTATACCAATTTCTCAAGCAACAGCTGGACCCGGAAACGCTGACGCAGTTGAAACGCGTGTTGCGCGCCAAGGTGGGTAAAGTGGTGGCCGCCGCGATCCTGGCCGGACTCGATGCCTTGTGCCGGACGCCGACCTATGAGGCGTATCTTCTCATGCGAGGTTTGTGAGACATTTTTCCTATCAAGAATTCCAATGATGTGATCGAGAATCGATTCAAATTAAGAATTTGACCTGCCGCCAGCTTCATGCTTAAGGAGCCCACTTTATCCTGTCCCGGCGTTTGTTTACTCATTTTGCCTGAGGGGAACCAAACAGTGATGACCAGTAAAGCCCATCCACTGAGCCGGCGCACATTCCTTACCGGCGCGGCCACCACGATCATGGGGGCGGCTCTTTCAACCAACGCTCGTGCCGCCCAGTTTAAAACCACCTCCATCCAGGTCTGGTCCTGCGGCGGCCTGGCCGAGGCCTTCCGGCCGGCCAATGCGCGCTTCAAGGAGAAGACCGGCGTGGATGTGGCCTACACCGGCGCCTTTGCCGCCGCCCTGGGTAAATCGCTCCTGGGTAGCGCCACCACCGACGTGTTCGGCGCCCGGGTGTTGGGCCTGGCCCAGAAGTTGCGCCAGACCGGCAAGATGGTCTACTTCAAACCGTTGTGCTTCACCCGCTACGTGCT
>NZ_BBCC01000288.1 GCF_001311845.1 Desulfosarcina cetonica JCM 12296
TGAGGGATACCATCCCGATTATTGACAGCAACATGAGCGGTTGTTATTAGCGAATAATGATTTTCCATTAAGCGCTATCCAAGGATGAAAACTGCGAATGCCCGATTCCGAAGAGCGCCTGCGCAAGATGATTGAAGCCCTGCGTGAACACCAGTTCCGCATTACGCCCCAACGACTGGCCATTCTTCGGGTGCTGTCGGAGAGCAAGGGGCATCCCAGCGTGGAGACCATCTATGAGCAGGTAAAACCCGCCTTTCCCACCACCAGCCTGGCCACGGTTTACAAGACCGTTTCCGTCCTCAAGGGGCTCAACCAGGTGCTGGAGCTGGGGTTCAGCGACGACAGCAACCGCTACGACGGCAAGAAGCCCTATGACCACCCCCACGTGGTCTGCACGGTTTGTAAGAAAATCCTCGATCCCGATGTCTCCGCCCTGGCGGACATGACCGAGGAACTTTCCCGCAAGACCGGATTCACCATTACCCGGCACCGCCTCGACTTCTTCGGCATTTGCCCGGATTGCAGGGCGGCCGCCAAGCGATAGGCGATGCGCCGCACCCCGGCCTTACTTATTGATGAACGCGTAAAAAGTCGCATTTCCGACGATTCGTAAAACGCCCGAGATCAAGGCTTGCGAATCCTGAGGAATGAGGTGTACTTTTGCGTACACCGCAGTGACGAAGGATGAAGCGTAACGCCGATATCGGGCGTTTTACGAATCCGTCACTTCTTGGGCGGGAAAACCTGCCGGGAAGCCCCATAACCGATGATGGTCCCCTGATCATCCACCGCCATGACCGAGAACTCATATTTGTGCCGCTGACCCGCCGGCGGACAGGGGCCATTGTATCCCATGTTTAGGGCGCCGGCCGGGATGACGCCCGAGCCGTCAACCGCCACCTTACCGCCACCCTGGTTCCAGACGGGCAGATTGATGTCCTTGAGCCGGACCTGCAACTCGACGGCACCATCGGGAATGCCGGCCACCTTGATTTCGGGGGATTCATGGGCGCATGCCGGGATACCGTCCCAAGAAAAGGTTACTTCCATCTTGGCGGCGTTTCGTGGGATTTTGATCTGCACCGGCTGGTGTTTTTTGGCGCAAGCGCCGACCAATAGCAAAAGCGTGGCAAGGAAACAAAGGGTATAGGATTTTTTCATGAGTGCCTCATTTGTCGGCCGAAAAAAAGCGGATGGAAATAATGATGAACGCGTAAAAAGTCGCTACTCCTATACCACCAGCCACCGGCGGGTTCAAGGACCCGCCGGTAGATCGTCGAAGTCACCGGGGTAAAAGCAGGGCAAAACCCATTTACCCAGGTAATCGGAAATTCTGGTATTGACAACTTTGCCGTTCAGGTAACCTGAGGCTGTGAAATCAGGAGCGTTCTGGCCAACATGAATCATGGATGGTTCCTCCTTGGGCGCCTGGGGCGCATATGCTTAAAACAAAATAATCCATGACAGTTAAGTCGGGTTCTTGTAGGATCGCAAATTAAAAGACCGCCCAATTCAAATCATGGTACCATGCGCACGACTCCAAAACCGACCCTGCTGGCCTTTCTGATCGTCGCCATCGCCCCCTTGTGCTGGGGCGGTAACATTGTCATCGCCAAGGGCGTGGCCCCCCTGATTCCACCGGTCGCCCTGGCCTTCTGGCGCTGGGCCGTGGCCTTTGCGATCCTTCTGCCGCTGACCTGGCCGTATGTGCGTCGGGACTGGCCGGTTGCCCGGGCCGGCTGGAAAATTTTGATTCTGTTGGCCATTCTGGGCATCACCAGTTTCAATACCCTGCTCTACCGAGCCATGCACACCACCACGGCCATCAACGGCGCGTTGATCCAGACCACCATGCCGGCGGTCATTATCCTGATTTCAAGGGTGCTCTACGGAGAACGCATCACCTGGCGGCAGACCGCCGGCGTGACGCTGTGCGTGGTGGGTGCGGGGGTGGTGGTACTCAAGGGGCGCTGGCAAGCGCTGGTGGAAATGGCCCTGGTTCAGGGTGATGTGTTGATGATCGTGGCGGTGTTTCTCTACGCCTCCTACTCGGCGCTCCTGCCCAAACGCCCTCAATTGCATCCGCTGAGTTTTCTCACCTACACCTTCGGTATCGGCTGGATCGGGCTATGGCCGTTCTACCTGTGGGAACACGCCGCCGTGGGGCCCTTTGACCTGAGCCTCGCGGCGGTCGGCAGTATCGCCTATGTGGCCGTGTTCCCCTCCATCGTGGCCTACTTCTGCTGGAACCACGGCGTGGCCGGCATCGGCGCCAATCGGACCGGCCTGTTCATCAACCTCATCCCCGTGTTCGCCGCCATCCTGGCAATCCTTTTTCTCGGGGAGCATCTGGAAATCTTCCACCTGGCCGGCATGGGATTGATCCTGACCGGCTTCATTCTCTTCAACCATCAACGGCGTGCTTGAGACGTTCCAGGCTTCCGCCAGGATCGACCGCGGACAAGCGAGGTTAATGCGTTCGAAACCATCGCCTTCGGGGCCGAAAATGTAACCTTCATCCGGAAAGATGCGTGCCTTCTCCAGCATCAGGCGTTTCAGGGCCCATTTATCCAATCCCAGACCGCGGCAGTCCAGCCAGACCAGATAGGTCCCCTCGGGGCGGATCGTCCGGAGGGCCGGCAGGTGCGCATCGATGTAGCTTTCCACGAAATCGCGGTTGGCCTCGATATAGGCCAAGACTTGGTCCAGCCAGGGTTCGCCTTCGCGATAGGCGGTCTCGCAAGCCACCACGCCGAACGGGTTGGCCCATTTACCCAACCGCAGCTGTTGAGGGTCTGTTGGAAACGCCGGCGCAATTCCGGGTTGGAAATAATGATGTTGGAGGTGTGCAGGCCGGCCAGGTTGAAGGTCTTGCTGGGCGCGGTACACACCACGGCATTATCGGCGAACGCCGCGTTGATGGCGGCAAAGGGCGTGAAAACCACCCCTTTGAAGATCAGGTCGGCATGGATCTCGTCAGCCACCACCAGCACCTGGTGCTTCCGGCAGATCTCGCCGATACGGGTCAGTTCCTCACGGGTCCACACCCGTCCCACGGGGTTGTGCGGGCTGCAGAGGATGAACAGGGTGACGGCCGGATCGGCCGCCTTGGCTTCGAAATCGGCGAAATCCATGGTGTAACGGCGATCCTTCAAGACCAGGCTGCTGGAAACGATCTCGGCCCCGTTGTTCTCGATGGCAGTAAAAAACGGGTAGTAGACGGGCCGCTGGACCAGGACTTTTTTCCCCGGCCCGGCAAAGGTGCGCACCAGCCAGTTCACCGCCGGCACCACCCCGGGCGTGGAGAGGATCCAGCCGGGATCGATGGTCCAGCCGTGCCGCCGCCGCATCCAGTCCACCACGGCCTGGTTGTAGCTGTCCGTGCGCAGGGTATAGCCGTAAATGCCGTGTTGGGCACGACGCACCAGGGCGTCGATCACCGGCTGGGGCGCGGGAAAGTCCATGTCGGCCACCCAGAGCGGCAGCATCCGGTTTTCGCCGAAATAGTCGTCGGTGGTGATCCAGCGCGACGGGTTTTCAGGATCCTGGATGACCCCCCATTTGGCGGACTGGGTGTCCTTGCGATTGACCTCGTGATCGAAATTGATCTTCATGATGCGTATACGCTTTCTTTAATTGATGGTATGCTAACACGGCATTTTTCATAGCACCCTGAAGCCCTTGGCGTCGATCGTTTTTCATCGCCGGTTTGAAAAGCCCGTCAAAGCGCCGTTGGCGGTGTTGGAAAACGGCGCGAAAGGCTCACCCAATAGGAACGTATCATGACCTCATCAACGCCTCCACCCCCATCCAAGCCATACGTCACGCCCCAGGAGGCCCTGTCCCGCATCGAACCGGGCATGAACCTCTTCCTGGGCACCGGCATGGCCGAACCGCACACCCTGGTCAAGGCCTTGATGGCATCCACGGCGCCCAACCTGCAGGATCTCACCCTGATCCAGATCCTCAGCTTCGGCGATGCCATCTCCCTGGAAGCGCTGCATGCCAGCAAATACCGGCTGAAAACCTTCTTTTCCGGATGGGTGGCGAATGCCGCCATCAGCGCCGGCCATGTGGATCTGATTCCCAGCCGTTTCTCGGCCATCCCCCAGCTGATCAAAAGCGGGCAGGTCCCCGTGGATGCGGCCCTATTGCAGATCACGCCGCCGGACGACGACGGTCTCTGCTCGCTGGGCATTTCCGTGGATGTGGGCCGCCAGGCCATGGGCCGGGCGTCGCTGGTGATCGGCGAGATCAACGCCAACGTCCCGCGCACCTATGGAGACACCTTCGTGCATGTGGATGAGTTCGATTTTCTGGTGGAGAGTCACGATCCTGTTCCCCTGCTACCGGCTCGCCCGGCGGATCCGATGGATGCGGTTTTCGACCGCATCGCCGCCCATGTCGCCGCGGTCATCGAGGATGGCAACTGCCTCGGATTCGGCATCGGGCCCCTGTACGACGCGCTACCACGCCACCTGAAGAAAAAGCGGTACCTGGGCATCCATTCGCCCTTCATCACCGATCCGGTGATGGCGCTGATCCGCAGCGGAGCGGTTGCCAACCGGCGGAAAAGCACCTTCCGCGGGAAAAGCGTGGCCAGCTACGCCATGGGCTCGGCCGAACTGATGCACTGGCTGGACCGCAACCCCATCGTCGAGTTCCAGAACATCGACAAGGTCTTCAGCCCCCTGGAAATCGGCCGCAACGCCCGTTACGTGGCGATCCTCCCGGCTCGCAAGGTTGACCTTTCCGGCCGTATCGCCATGCATGTCGGCGAGGGCAGCATCACCTCCGGGCCGGGCCAGGCCATGGATTTTTTCAACGGCGCCGAAATCTCCTTGGGCGGCTTCACCATCTTCGCCCTGCCCAGCCGCAATCGGCAAGGAGAGGGCAATGTACGCCTCTCCATCCAGGACATGCCCAACCAGTTGAACCTGCCCGATTCCGTTGACATGATCGCCACCGAGTACGGCGTCGCCGCCCTCTCGGGCAGGACCCAGCGCGAGAGGGCCCAGGCCCTGATCGAGATCGCCCACCCCGACGATCGGCCGGACCTGGTCGAAAAAGCCAAGATCGCCCACATCATCTACCCCGACCAGATCTTTCTCAAGGCCAGCGCCCACCTTTATCCGGCGGAAATTTCCGAGCGACACACGTTCAAAAACGGTGTCGAGGTCCGCTTCCGCGCCATCAAACCCTCCGACGAGGAGGAGATGCGCCGGCTCTTCTACCGTTTCTCGGACATGGCCATCTACTACCGCCATTTTGTGCCGATCAAGACCATGCCGCATGCCAGGATGCAGGCCTATGTCAATGTGGACTACCGGGATGTGCTCTCGGTGGTGGGGCTGGTGGGCCCCCCGGGCCAGGGGCGCATCATTGCCGAGGCCCGATTTGTGCGTCATCAGGAGAAACCGCATGTGGATATGGCCTTTGTCGTGGACGAGGCCTACCAGCGGCTGGGAATCGCCACCCATCT
>NZ_BBCC01000289.1 GCF_001311845.1 Desulfosarcina cetonica JCM 12296
ATGGCCGCATGGGGGAACCCGGCGCCGCGCGCGCCTTCAGGCAGCGGTCATGATCGTTGCGCCAAGTGTCCGTGCGCGTGGAAACAGCGCCCGGGGATAGCGGCTCGCATTTACCTTATCGGCCATCCCCAACTGTATTGACCCGTCGCCCTATTTTGCTCTATTGTAGATCCTGGCTGTTCACCCATTCACCATCAGGAAAACCGATGCCCGTGCACTCACACCGCTTTGTCGAGGAATTCGAAGGATTTATCGGATTTGGGCTCAATGACGAATCCGATATGGATACCGTGGTTTACTACTTGCAAAAATTTTCAGATGACCGGCTGATGGATTTGCTGCGCCAACGGCTGACCGGTGAAGAACGGGAAGCGATTTTCAACCTGCTGTCAGGCCTGCTGCGCAAGCATCTTTCCGAACCGGAATATCATCGCTATTTCTTGAAAGAGTAACCGGGTGAACGATCCATCCGTACGCAGGAAGGGAGGCGCCATGCTCAGTGAGATACAATTGGAGCGTTATGCCGAGGTATTGCTGTGGGGGCTGCGCATCGCCCGGAGCAAGCCGTTTAAAAGGGGCGATGTGGTTCTGGTGAGATTCAACCTGGACGCCGTCCCCCTGGCCCAGATACTGGAACGCCGGCTGTTGGAACAGGGAATGAACCCGGTTCGGCGCCTGCATCCAACACCGGAAATGGAAAAAATTTCTTTAAACTGGCCAACCGTCGTCAACTGGTTTTCGATCCACCCGGAGAGGACACGCTCTACCGCCACCTCAACGGATCCATCTTTTTGCACGCGCCGGCGTCCATTACCCATCTGTCCGGCATCGACCCCAAAAAATCAGCCGTTTCACCCTCTCCAAGAAATACTTGCGGGACATTCTCGAGGAGCGGGAGCAGACCGGCGCATTCAGTTGGACCTTGTGCATGCTGCCCACCAACGACTTGGCGCAGCACGCCCGGATACCCCTTGATGAATACAGCCAACAAATTGTCAAAGCCTGTTTCCTCAATCGCCGGGATCCCGTGGCCCAGTGGAAGTCGATTTTCCGCAAGGCGGCGATCATTAAAAAGTGGCTCAATGGCATGGATGTCAAGCACTACCATATCGAGTCGGAACACATCGATTTGATTGTCACACCGGGTGAACAACGCCGTTGGATCGGCATCTCCGGACATAACATTCCCAGCTTCGAATTATTCCTCTCTCCGGATTGGCGCGGAACCAGCGGTGTCTATTTTGCCG
Source organism: Desulfosarcina cetonica JCM 12296 (assembly GCF_001311845.1). GTDB lineage: Bacteria > Desulfobacterota > Desulfobacteria > Desulfobacterales > Desulfosarcinaceae > Desulfosarcina > Desulfosarcina cetonica. The sequence continues at coordinate 1,248 of NZ_BBCC01000289.1, forward strand.
ATCAACCCTCTTATCGCAGCGGCAACCTGGTTCACCAGGTTCGCCTGACGTTTAAGAAGGGGGCTGCCGTGTCCATCGATGCCGAATCGGGTGGCGCGTTTGTCCAACAACAGCTAAGCATGGACCGTGGCGCTTCCCGCATTGGTGAATTCTCATTGACGGACAAGCGCTTTTCAAAGATCGACCGCTTCATGGCCAATACCCTGTTTGACGAAAACTTCGGCGGGCAATGGGGCAACTGTCATATCGCGATGGGGTCCAGCTATGCCGATACGTTCGATGGCGACGTGCAAACGCTGTCCGGGGAAAAAAAGACCCGTCTGGGATTCAACACATCAGCGCTTCACTGGGATCTGGTCAACACCGAAAAGAAACGGGTTACCGCCCACCTCGCCGATGGCCGACACACCACCATTTACGAGAATGGGTGCTTCACGTATTGAGGGGTACGGACTCAGAGCGTATTGCCGGTAAGCAATTTTGCCGTCTCCAGAAGGTTGTTGACCTGGAACGGCTTTGGCAGGATGTAGTCGAACATGGGATTGGACAGTTCCCAGGGTGTTCCCGACATGCCGACAACCGGTGTGTGTTGACGCGATGATTTGCGGATATGCATGACAACCTGATTGCCATCGGTGTCCGGCATACAAATATCCGTGATGACCAGATCAAAGTCGCCCGTATCAAACTTGTCGATTCCCGTCTGCCCATTCTCTGCCGTCTCCACTGAAAAATTCATCTGCTGGAGAACTTGTTCCACGAGACCGAGAATCATCTGCTCGTCGTCAATAACGAGAACGTTACGCATACGTTGCACCTGGATCGTGACGGTTTTAGGACCGGGGGTATCGGCGTTGATTTACTCCAAGACGCGAAATTTGTCAACACCATCTGGTATCTTTTACAAAGAGGCGCCACTATATATGGATTTTTTTATTTTTAGCAGGTTATCCCCCAAAGGGGCGCGTTCACGCAAAAAGAGCCCGGCAAAAGGTTGCCGAGCTCTTGCAATGGCTGGGATGTGCTTTTTTGATGAATCCGTCAGACCTTATACTTGCCAAAATCCTCGGGAGATAGGTTTTCAAGGTATTCAGCCCACTTCTTGCCTTCCTCGCTCTCGTCGGCCGCCTCGCCGTCGGTCTTACCGGAACGGGATTTCTCGATGACCCGATCATCCACGAAAATCGGCGCACGAAATCGCAATGCCAATGCAATGGCATCACTGGGACGCGCGTCCATGGTAAACGAGCGGTCTTCCGCGGCGAAGTGGATCTCTGCATAAAAGGTGTTTTCGCGCAAATCGCAAATGTCGATACGGTTGATCTGGACATTGAGCAGTTGGGTCAGATTCTTGAACAGATCATGGGTCATGGGACGGTCGAACTTGATTTCCTGCAGCGCCGAGGCGATTGACGTGGCTTCCAACAAGCCGATCCAGATCGGCAAGGTTTGATCGCCATCCTCTGTTTTGAGCAGGATGATGGGTGTATTCGATGCCGGATCCATGGCCAGTCCCGCAATGTTGGCTTTATGCAGCAATGGTCTTCTCTCCTTTTTCCGGTGTGGCACCCATCGGCCCTTGAATCAGCCGCCCCCCTAAGGAGTGGGCATGTGCTGTTTCTATCATGATATCGGCAAAAGCGCCTGTCAACAGTTCTTTATCCCCTGAATTGCCTTCATCGGCCGGGAAATGCACGATATGATTGGACGAAGTACGGCCGGTCCATTGAAGGCCGCCATCGCCCGCCGGGTTCGTGAAATGGTCCAAACTCCGGCTGGTCCCCTCCACCAGCACGGTCCTGACCTGGCCCAGCATGGCCTGATATTTTTCGGCGGTGATTCCGGCTTGCAGGTCCAGCAAGGTCTGCAGGCGCGCCTTCTTGACCCGTTCGTCGATCTTGCCTGAAAAAGCGGTAGCCGGCGCACTGGGACGGTCCGAATACATGAAGCGAAAAGGCCATCGTAACGTACGGTACGGATCAGGTCCAGGGTAGCCTGGAATTGCCGGTCCGTTTCACCGGGAAAACCAACAATCATATCCGAAGTAATGGCAATATCCGGACACTGCACCCTGAGTCGAGCGACCTTGTCCATGTAGGCCGCACGCGTATACCGGCGGTTCATGCGCCGCAGGATCTCGTCGTCGCCCGATTGCACCGGCAGATGGATGTGCCGGCACAGTTTCTTCAAACGGCCGAATGCCCCGATCAGATCGTCGGAAAGATCCTTGGGATGGGAGGTGGTAAAGCGGATCCGGCCAAGGCCGGGAATATCGTTCACCCGTTCCAGAAGTTCACTGAAACTGCAGAGCCCCTCCTTGTTGCCGTAGCTGTTGACATTCTGCCCCAGGAGGGTCACCTCGCGCACGCCCTGGTCAACCCGCATGCGAATCTCTTCGATAATCCGGTCCGGATGGCGACTGGCCTCGCGCACGTACGTGGGGGACGACACAGTAGGTGCAGAAGTTGTCACAGCCCCGCATGATCGTAACGAAGGCCGAAACTTGTCCCGGTGCCAGCGGTCCGACAAGCGCGCTGTCGCTATCGATGGCATCGGACATGCGCACATCCACGAGCCGGCAACGGGTCTGTTCGATACGCCGGACCATTTCCGGCAATCGAAAAATCGCATGCGTGCCGAATACCAGATCCACATGGGGCATTCGCTTGAGGATCGCCTGCCCTTCCTGTTGGGCCACGCAACCGCCAACGGCCACGATCAGCGACGGGTTGGCGGCCTTGATTTTGGCCAGGCGCCCAAGAAAGCTGAAGGCTTTCTGTTCGGCCTTTTCGCGGATCGTACAGGTATTGACCACAACCAGGTCGGCCGTCTCGATGGCATCGGTTCCGGTATATCCTAGAGGTGCCAGTACACCGGCGATCTGGTCGGCGTCATAGACGTTCATCTGGCACCCGATGGTACTGATGTGCAGTAATTTTGACTTCATGGAGAACGTTATCATCCTTCTTCGTTGTGGCCGGCCTGGATTTACCAAGCCGGCGGCGGCCCGCCATCGTCACCGGCCCATCCGTCCGGCGCTAGGCGGGCAACGGGAAATTCAGCGCCCAGGCTTTGCATGACATCCGCCACCAGGAACTCACAGCCCGGGGCAATGGTCAGTTGAACCAACCCCTTTTCCGAATCCAACGTCGACAGCACCGCCGTGTTGTCATAGGCCTCGAGAATGAATTTGACGAAGCTGATCTGGGAGCGGTCCACCTGGTAGTATCGTATGCTTGTTTTCATTGCACCTATTCAAATCACCAAGTTGCACCTATCAAATCACCAATTGGTTTGACAACCCGAAACCGTTTTTTTCGGCCATTGCGGCAGGTTGCAGAAGATACACAAGAAACTGGATTTAAAATACAAATTTTCAAGTTCACAAAAACCCACGGGTTTCAGGCTTGTTCCAGATGGCAGAATAAGATATGCCCCGCCCCATGGAAAAACAATGGCAGCTTACAGAGGCGGATCCGCAAACCGTCAGCCGCCTGGCACGTCAGCTCCCCTGTCCGCCCCTGGTGGCCAGGCTGCTGACCCTGCGCGGCATCCAGACCCGCTCTCAGGCGATCGATTTTCTCAACCCGACCCTGAGCCATCTGGCCCCCCCGCTGGAGATGATGGACATGGGCAAGGCGGTTGAACGGATCCATCGGGCCTTGACCGCCGATGAAAAAATTCTCGTCCATGGGGATTACGATGCCGACGGGATCACCGCCACCGCCGTTCTGGTCACCTTTCTGCGACGCTGCGGAGCCCGCGTGAGCTATTTCATCCCCCATCGCGTCACCGACGGCTATGGCATGGGCCCTGATTTCGTCACCCGCCGGGCGAAACCCGCCGGCGTGGGCTGATCGTCACCGTGGACTGCGGTTCGGCAAGTGCCGAAGCCATTGCCCGGGCCCGTGAGGCCGGCATCGACACCATCGTGACCGATCATCATCCCGTGGAAGCGCTCCCGAGCGATGCCGTCGCCGTGGTCAACCCGACCCGCGCGGACAACAACTTTGGACGATTGTCGCATCTGGCTGGCGTGGGCGTCGCCTTTTACCTGGTTATCGCCCTTCGCGCCCACCTGCGCAAACACGGTTTCTGGGAGCACCGGCGCGAACCGAACCTGAAAAAGCTTTGTGATCTGGTCGCTTTGGGCACGGTTGCCGATGTGGTTCCCCTGATCGGTGAAAACCGCGCCCTCACCGCCGCCGGACTGGAG
>NZ_BBCC01000290.1 GCF_001311845.1 Desulfosarcina cetonica JCM 12296
GGGGTCTTCCCTTTGAAGCCGGTCGGGCCTTGCCGGAGATGGCCGCCGCGGTTTCGGCAAAGGTCGCCGGATCCATCAGCCGCCGGCGGGTCGTCCGCAGCGTTTTGAAAAGCGGCTCACGCTGGTAGATCGAATCGGGGTGGAAATCATCCAGCTCGGCAAAGGCCAGGTCCACCGGCGGCGATGCCGGACCGGCGGCAGGAATATGCAGGGCCGGCCCCATCTTCTCCATCACCGCCTCGTCGGTATCCCGGTCCACGCGATACAACCGCCGCCCGGCGATGTCCGCACCATCGGTTTCCCGTCCCCGGTTGGCCCGCCCGCTGAAGTCGCCCATGATGAGAATTCGAAAAGGCGTCTTTTCGGCCGGTCGGGCAGGAAGGGGCTTTACGTTGCCGGAGATGGAGACATCGATGCTGTCAAAGTGGATGGGATCGTCCATGGGCCCTCCTTGTTGTTAACAAAACAAGAAATCCTCTCACCGGTTCCCCACCCTCGGTTCGCAAGATCACCGGACGGATGGCGGTCGCATCGAATCCGGCGTCGCCGGCAACCTCATTTATATAGGTCGGGTGGTGGACATAGCGGCCGTTCCGGTTCAATTGCCACGCCACCTCATCCGTCTCGGCGGCCTCCAGGGTGAAGGCCATCCGCCCGCCGGGTCTGAGCCCTCTGGCAGCCCATGTCAACACCGTTCGTAAGTCACCGAAATAGCACAGCGTGTCGGCCGATACAATCAGGTGATAAGCGGCCGGTCGCGATTTGAGAAATTCAGTGATTTCGGCTTGGACCAGCTCGTCGTAGTGTGTCGTCCCCCGGGCGCGGGTCAGCATGCCGGCGGAAAGATCAACGCCGGCCAGATGACGACTGAAGGGTTTGAGCAAGGGACCGCACAGGCCCGTACCGCACCCCGCATCGAGGATGTCCAGTGCCGCGCCGGTCGGCGGCAGGTGCTCGGCAAGCGCCTCGACAATCAGCTGCGGGGCGCGATAGTCGAGATCATTCTGCAAGTGGTCATCGAAAGTCGCGGCCATTTCATCAAAGGTTTTCTGCACGAAAAGGTCAGGTGCACGGTCGGGTGCGCCCTGCCCCTGGCAGGCGGCCTGCAGGTAACGGGCCACGGGGTTTTGTGGGTCCTTTTCAATCCAGGCATCGAATACCGCCAGAGCCGCTTCCTCACGTCCGGTCTGGATCAGTGCGCGGGTGAGCCCCTGCCAGGCCCCCATATGCGCCGAATCCAGTTCCACGGCCTTGCCGTAGGCCGCCAGCGCCGCATCCATGCGGCCGTTTTTTCTAAGGGCATTGCCCATGTTGTAACGGTAGTCGGCATTTTCCGGATCACCTTCAACCGCCCGCTGATAGACATCCAGGGCCTCATCAAGCGCACCGCGGGATGTGAGCACCACCCCTAAGTTGTTCAATGCCGGTGCGTGCTCCGGCTGAATCTCAATCGCCTTGCGAAAGCGGGCTTCGGCGTCCCGCTTGCGTCCCATGCCATCCAGGACATTGCCCAGATTGTTGTGGGCATCGGGGTTGTCCGGATCGATGGTGATAATCCGGCCGAGCAGATCGGCGGCCTCCTCCCGGCGTTGCTGCTGGTGGCAAAGCAGGGCTAAGAAGTTGAGACTGTTGAGGTGTGTCGGCAAGGCTTCAAGAATCCGTCGGTAGAGCATCTCTGCCGGATCCGGGCACCCGCTGCGATGAAGTTGCACGGCCAAATCAAATCCCTCATCGATGGAAAGCGAAATTCTATCCGCCGATGGCGTTTGCTCAGACTGCGTTTCATGAGTCATTATCGATCCTCTCTGGATATCGGGCTTTTCACGAATCCGTCAGTTTTTATTTTTCATTACGCATCGCCTTATGTCAATGTGTTGAATGGCGGTAGTCAGGGTAATCGCATTTGGATCGATTTCTATTTTCGCGGTCATGGACCGCTTGAAAAGTGTTCGACATCGTGCGAAATCATGTTTACTGAAGTGGATGATGAATTGAAAAGAACCGACAAGTTAGGCTGGCGGAAAGAAATAATTCCGCCAGATCGCGCCGGATTTGGGGTCGTCTACAAGGCGCCGCCACCGGTGCATATCGGGAATATGTGCCGGTGGCGGCAACGCGGTAGACGGGCACAAAGACAAGCAGGATGGTGGAATTATTTCTTTCCGCCAGCCTTAGGCGTTTGATGCACATGGCAAAAGAAAATAAAGCTCTCCGGCGATGATCCTGATAACGGTATGCATCGCCCAGTTCATGGCCCCTTTCATGCTGACCAGTGTCGGCGTGGCCCTTCCCTCGCTCGGCCGGGAATTGGGTGCCTCGGCCATGCAGCTCGGCCTGGTGGAACAGCTCTATGTCCTGTCGCTCGCCATGACCATGCTCACCTTCGGCCGTTTCGGCGACATCATCGGCCAACGCAAACTTTTTCTGGCTGGGCTTTGTGTTTTCACCTTGCTCACTTCCCTGCTCGGATATTCAAACAGCATTCACACGGTGATGGTCTTTCGCTTCGTCCAGGGCATCGGCGGCTCCATGGTTCTGTCCGGCAGCATGGCCTTGGTGGCTGCCGCCTACCCGCCCGAGCAAAGGGCACGAAAGATCGGATTGGTTTCGGCCTGCACCTATGCGGGACTTTCCACAGGGCCTGTGATTGGCGGATATGTCACCCTGCATTTCGGGTGGCGCCATGTTTTCCTGATCACCGTGCCCATCGGGCTGGCGGCCATCGGGGTTTGCCTGTTCGGCATGAAGGAGATGGAGAAAAATGCCCGCGGCGAACATATGGACTGGAAGGGAAGCCTGGCGTATGCCGTCAGTGTGGGCCTCGTGATGACCGGCGCCGCGCACGCCAAGGATGTACTGCTGGGTATTCCGTTGATCGTGGCCGGTCTTGCCGGACTGGTCCTGTTCATCTGGATGGAAGCGGGATCTTCCAGCCCGCTTCTGGATGTTCGCCTGTTTTCAAAAACCGCTTTTTCACCCTCAGTTGCCTGGCCGCCATGGGCAACTACGCCGCCACCTTCGGCCTCATCTTCCTGATGAGCCTTTTTCTGCAATATGCCAAGGGCCTGTCTCCCCGGCAGGCCGGTTACGTCTTGCTGATGCAACCGCTCATGCAGGTCGCGGCATCGCTGGTGGTCGGCCGGTTGACCGAACGCTTTGATATTACCAAGGTGGCGACCAGCGGGATGCTGGCCAGTTCCACGGGGCTTTTGGTAGCGGCGTTTACCATGGGAACCGCCGCGCCGGTCTGGATGATCATCGCCGAGCTGATGCTCATCGGTGCGGGATTCGGTATCTTCATCACCCCGAATTCGACTGCCATCATGGGAAGCGTCGAGCGGAGGCAATACGGGGTTGCCTCGGGCATGATCGGTGCGATGCGCACATTGGGCATGGCCGTGAGCCTGACGACCATCTCCTTGATCTTCTCCCTGTGTATGGGGAAAAACGAAATCAACGCCCAGACCCTGCCCGCTTTTCTCCTCAGCATGCGAACGGGGTTGGTGGTGTATGCGATGTTCTCCTGCCTGGGCGTTATTCTGTCCATGGGCAGGGGACGCAAGGCGACGTTGTAACGTCGTAAAGCCAGACCTCTTGGTGCCTTGATCGCATTGCCCAGCGGCTTTTTTACGTTCCGCCGGCAGGGATGATAATTGCATTATCCTCAAATCATGCACGCGGCTGGTCCGCGTCGCTTGGGGCCGTAGATTCGGCGCTTGCGCGTCCTGGCTCAATTCATCCTGTTTGTGCGCCACCGCCTTGAGACGCTCGCGGACCTGCGCTATTTTCAACTTTACCTGTTCCTTGTCTTCGCCGGACGAATCCTTTAGCAAGGACTCCATTGCCTGAAGATCCTTGGTTAGTTTCTGCTTCTCGTTTTCAACCAGCTCTGCCCGGTCCGCTTTGTCAAACGCGATCTGCTCGGCCTCTACAGGCTTTTCTGGAGAGACTTTGGCAATGGCTGGGGGGATTACCTTCTTATCTTCTCCCATGGGGCGTTGATTCATATAGGTCGGTGACATGATTTCGACACCATTGCCATGCAGCGTGTCCAGAACATGCATCGCCAGGTTGGAGCGAGCTGTGATAAGCCCTTTCACTTCAGTCAGCATGCCTGAAATACGATACGTTATCGAATAGTTACCTATCTCAAGGACATGAACAAAAGGCTCTTCGAGCCCGCTTTTCTCAGCGGCTTCAATGAGAAGGGGTTCAACCTGTAGATGATGAATGTCGAAACCCAAGGACAATGTAATTGAGATGATGGTCCCTGAATTGAGAACCGCCGTCACAGGATGGCTTATCAAGTAGGTGTTCGGAAGGGCGATAAGCTCACGCGCCTCCGTCTGCAATTCCGTATCAAACAAGCCGTGGTCGGAAACACGACCAAAATATTCTCCAACGCGAACAAAATCACCCGTCCTAAAGGGCTTGGTTATCCGCAGCAGAATTCCTGCCATGAAGTTTGCAACGATCGTTGGTGATGAAAATGCAATAATTCCTGAAATCAGCAGCCCAATGAGCGCCAGCAAACGGTCGCGAAATGTTTCACTTGTGGGTAAGGCAAGAATGGCAAGAACAAGGCTGAGAAGGCCCAATCCCATCATCGTGATTTGACGGGGGAATTTTCGTTCGCTGCTCAGATCTGGATCTCGCTCGAGAAGGAACCAATGCGTGCCCCGAAGGGCAGCTCCCGACACAATGACAACCAAGAGAAGGGGCCAGCACGAGATGATTAAATCCAATAGGTGGTTCCAAAATCCCATAACGAATCCCTACCATTTCGCCAAAGAACAGCCATCAGCGACCGACGGCAACGCTTTGGGAACAAGCTTGGATGATATGTCCATAAACAACGAGACGAACCCAAGCACTTTAAAGGAGACCAAGCTTGTGTTTCTTTTTTTCAAGGTTTGCAAAAAATTTCTTGGCGTCAACAATAAACCGTGTGTGAGTGCCCTCGGCTATCTTTTCAACTGAGTCGTAAGCTTCTACGTGATATGTCAGTTTCCTTCCCTCTATGGCAGTTAATTGTGCTTTTGACACAATGGTTGCTCCGATCGGTGATGCTGAAAGGTGTTTCATATTATTGGTGATACCTACCGTCAGGTAGTTTTCAGGCAGGAATTCATGGACGAATATGCAAGCGGTTTCCATAACGCCAACCAGGTGAGGTGTGCCTAAAACTGGCATCCCTTTGTAACCGACGGCTTCGGCGCTGTTTTCGTCTGAAACAACGATACTTAGTGTGTTCTCCATTCCAATTTTCAATCCTGAAAAGTCGATTTCGCTCATTGATTTTTCTCTCATTTTAGATTGTCAACGGTGAAGTATCCCCCTATGTTCCATACTCCACGGTACCAACAATTTCATGATCAATTATCGCAACCACTTGATTTTACAATGAGGCCGGGTGTATTTACTT
>NZ_BBCC01000291.1 GCF_001311845.1 Desulfosarcina cetonica JCM 12296
CCCCAACTGGGCGACGAAATCCGCTTTGGCGCGGTCCTGTTCGCCAGCGGGCAACACGCGCAACTGGCAATTAACCCCCGTGAGGCCGGCGGCGGCCTTGCCAAACGTGTCGGCGGTAACCACATGGACCGTCAACGACTGCGCCAGGATGTTGAGCGCCGCCTTCACCCCGGGAAGCAGGATTCCATCCACGGCCAGGGTGCCATTGTAGTCCAGTACCAGATGATCGAGGGACAGCTTACCAAAACCGGGAATTTCAATGGATATCATCTGTGCCTCCTTTGCTTGCACTGACGGATTCCAGAATCGAACACCACGAAAACGGCCGCTTACGGGCGTGCCCGTGAACCGGCAAGCCGGAATCCGGCCAGCGGCAGATGGTTGAGGGTGACACCGGTAATGACCATCAAGGCGCCGATCAACAAGGATGGTGTCACCGGTTCTCCCAGGATCACGTGGGCCAGCCCGATGGCCCAAATGGGCACGAAGTTGATGAACAGGCTGGCCCGCGAGGGGCCGATGGACCGAATCCCCTCGTAGTACCAGACAAAGCCCAGGACCGTGCCGAACAGCCCCAGGTAGGCCAGATTCATCCAATCCAAAACCGTATAACCCGGCATGGCCGACGGCATGCCCTCCAGACAGGCCGGAACCAACAGGGCCAGCATGCCGACCACGGCGGCGCAGAAGGTCGCCATCAACGGTGAGAGCACCTGCATGACCCGTTTGCCGAGCAGCGAATAGGCCGACCAGCTGAGCACACAGCCAAAAATGAAAAGATCCCCCATTCCGAGCCCATCGGAAAACAGTGTCAGGGGATGGCCGCCGGAAATCGCCAGGATCGCACCGCTCACCGAAATAAGGATGCCGGCGACCTTGGGCAGGGAGAGCGACTCATGGAAAAAAACGCCGCCAAGAGGGAGATCACGATGGGGTTGTTGGCGATGATGATGGACGCCCTTCCGGCGGCGATCAGCTTTAGGCCATTAAAAAAAAGCGCGTTGTAGGCGAACACGCCGGTCATCCCCAAAAGCAACACCCCGACCAACTCCCGGCGGCCGAGAGACGGCAACTTCTCTTTACGGTTGAATACAATGGCGCCAAGCAACGCACTGGCAAACAGGAAACGGAAAAAAGCCGCGGAAAATGGGGGCACGGCACCGGCCAGCGACCGACCGGCAATGAACGTCCCGCCCCAGAAAAAAGCCACGAGAAGTAGTTTTAAATACGTCAGTACCATGTGAACCAGGAACGCTTTGACCCCAACGATGGGTGATTTTAGATTAAAGTCATGCGTTTTTCTTGCCGATAGCACACCTTGGCAAGTGGTCTTATCGGGTTTCAGACCAAATCGCCAGAACAATATTTCCCCCGCAGCCAAAACAGGTCTGCCGGCCAGGAAACGCGCCCATCAACAGGAGAAGGGATCATGCCGAACTCACGATCGGATATCGAGCGGACGGAAATGGACCGACAGCTGATTGAGTTTATCATCAACCTGCCGCTGTTCGAGTTCATCGAAAGAGAGGATCTATCCGTGGTGGCTGCCCGGATGACATTCATGGACCTCATCCCGGGGCAGGTCCTTTTCAAGGAATGGGACCGGGCCGATTTTGTTTGTTTCGTTGAGCGTGGGGAGTTGGATGTGACCAAAAAAACCGGCCCGAACAGCAGCGCGGTACAAGCCACGCTGGGCCGGGGTCGCTCCATTGGTGAGATGTCCATTATCAACAACTTCCCGCGATCATCGACGGTAATTGCCCGAAGCGCCGTGCGGCTGGCGGTATTTCCCCAACCGGCGTTTGAGGAAATTCTGGAGATACGCGTGGACATCGGCGTCAATATTTTGAAAGGGCTGGCCAACCTGCTCAGTGCAAACCTGAAGAAAACCTCAAGTCGCCTGGCCGATAACATGCTTCCCTTGGGATAAGGCTGGCGGCCCGGCCAGCGACCATTCCGGGGCGGAAAAAAAACGGATTCGTAAAGCGCCCGACAATCGGCCCCGGCACGCATCCTTCGTCACTGTTGGTCCGCCATTTCCGCCTTTTCCTCCAATTCCACCATCTTTCGTTCGGAGATGATTCTCTTGTCCACCATGATGTCGCCGATTCCGGCCCAACGCAGCACCTTGACCTTCAGGATGGTTTCCGGCCGCTTGTTTTCCAGACTGTAGAAGGTGTACTTCAGGGTCAGTTCGGCCTTGGGCAAGATCGAAATGGAATGTCGGTAATAGATGAAATGGTTGGCCAGGATGTAGTAGCCAGCGGCGATCAGCAGGCCCATCACAATATATTTTTTAATCTGTTCCTTCACGAAGCCCCTCCCGAAGCCATTGGACTGAAAGATTGACGGATGCGTAAAAAGCAGCCTTCCCCTTGCGGGGAAACATTTAGGTTCATGAAGTCACCCGAATTTCGGGTCACTTCCTTAGAAGCCTGATATCGGCTATCGACACCCTGACTTTATTCGATTTCGGCATCCGCTTGAGCTTCCTTTAAAAAGGGATGTCCTCTGCATCGGAATCATCGCCAAAAGACATCATCTCACTTGCCAAATCAAAAAAGACCCCCAAAGCATCGCATAAATTCTTCACAATACGGCTATGGATCTCTTTTTCATTGATATCCTTGGCCTTTGACATGGCTTTCAATTCTGAGATTAATTCTTTTGACAATCCACCGATAATTTTTTCGGGATCCATTGATTCTCCATTTCGTTTGTTTTTTATGAACCGTCGGGTTTACGAATCCGTTTGGACGCCGTTGCGTTTTAAAAGCAATTTCCGACCTCGGCGCTGCATGGCCGGGCTGCCTTTCCCGGGTCAGCTTTAGCGATCACGCCGGCAGATATCCCCGTGCCAACGTCTGAAATTCGTCGGTTTGCCGACGCACCCAGGCCGCGTCCCGCTCCATCAGATCGGCCATGATGCCGGCCACGGTTTCGGCCATCGCCATGCTGGCCGCCGTGTCCAGGACCAGCGCGCGGGTGCGGCGGGCGAGCACATCTTCGAGGGTCTGGGCCATTTCGTTCTGCACGGCCCAGACCACCTCGGCCTTGCAGTAGGGCAGACGCGCGTGCAGGCGTTCCCCCATGGCCGGCTGGTCATCCATGATGCGGCGCAGGCGAACCGCGTCGGACCCATAGGCCACCAGCGGATCCCGGGGATCCATGTTTTTCAGCCAGCCATGGATGCGCAGTTTGCCGGTACGGCAATGGGCCTCGGGCAAACCGGCGATGAGCGCTGCCTGGTTGACCGTATCCTCGGCCATCTTGCGATAGGTGGTCCACTTCCCGCCGGCAATGGTCACCAGCCCCGAGGCGGAAACCTCCAGATGATGATCGCGGGAAATCGAAGCGGTGCGCTTGCCCTCTCCGGAACTCACCAGCGGCCGGATGCCGGCAAAGACGCACAGGATGTCGGCCGGTGTGGGGTCCTCGACCATGTACCGGGCGGCATGTTTGATAATGAATTCGATCTCCGAGGCCAGCGGGCGTGGCTCCAGGCTGGCCTCGGCAATCGGTGTATCGGTGGTTCCCACCAGCACCCGATCGTGCCAGGGCACGGCAAACAGGACGCGCCCATCCTCGGTTTGGGGAACCATGATGGCCGTGGACCCCTTGAGGAAACGTTTGTCCATCACCAGGTGGATCCCCTGGCTGGGGGTGATCAGGGGACGGCTGGTCGGCTCGTCCATGCGCAGGATGCGTCGGTAAAGATGCCCGTGGCATTGATCACCACGCGGGCGCGCACATGATGGGATTCGCCGCTGAGCGCATCCGTAAGATCGAGCCCGTCCACCATCCGGCCTGCATGGGTCAAACCGACCACCTGCATGTAGTTGATGGGCACGCCCCCGGCATCGACGATGGACTGGGCCAGGTTGATCGCCAGCCGCGCATCGTCGAACTGGCCATCGTGGTAGATCACCCCGCCCCGTAGCCGGTTGGGTTCAAGCGTGGGAATGCGCGCCAGGGTCTCCTCCTTGGAAATCCACTTGGAGGGCCCCAGTCCCAGGCGGCCGGCCAAGAGATCGTACACCTTCAGGCCCACACCGTAGAACGGACCGTTCCACCAGTCGTAGTTGGGAACGATGAAGGACTGGTTCTGCACCAGATGCGGGGCGTTTTGCATCAGCAACCCGCGTTCATGCAAAGCTTCGAGGACCAGGGACACATTGCCCTGCTGCAGGTAGCGCACACCGCCGTGAATCAGTTTGGTACTGCGGCTGGAAGTTCCCTTGGCGAAGTCGTGCTGCTCCACCAGAAGGGTCTTGTACCCCCGGGAAGCGGCGTCCAGGGCGCAGCCCAGGCCGGTGGCACCGCCACCGATCACCACCATATCCCAATAACCGTCATAATTTTTCAACTGATCGAGCGATTGATTTCGATCCATGGGGTCCTCCAGGATAGATATGTCGGGATTTAGCTATTTCGTGGGGGAAGCCGCACTGCCTCTTTGCTGCCATCGCCGATCCCCCTATTTTCCTGATGTCATAAACACGCATCGTTTTTCAGCGAACAGGCCGAGAGGATCTGGTCCGGATGGGAGCGGTCCCGATAGACGGTGATGCCCTTGAGGTTCATGGTCGTGGCCTCCATGAACAGGTCGCGAATCTCCGCCGCCGTGATCGTCTCGGGCAGGTTGACCGTTTTGGAAACGGCGTTGTCGGTAAATTTCTGAAATGCCGCCTGGATTTTCAGGTGCCAGCGGGGATCGATGTCCCAGGCGGTCTGGAAGATCGCCGTCGATCGCCCGCCCCGCTTTTTGATGGCGCGCGTAGATGGGATGCCGGTCCGTGTAGGTCTCCCCGGCGATGCGACGCTGGACCTCGAAAGCGAAGACCGGCTCGATGCTGCTGCTCACGCCGGCCAGGATGCTGATCGTGCCGGTGGGCGCGATCGTGGTCAGGGTGGCGTTACGACGCCGCTGGGTCCCGTGCCCCGGGAAGACACTGCGATGAAAGGCAGGAAAATTGCCCCGCCGGGCGGCCAGTTCGGCCGAGGCGGCCTCGGCGGCCTGCTGGACGCGGGACATGACTGCCTCGGCCAGTTCCACGGCCCGCTCGCTCTGGTAGGGGACGCCCAAAAGGATCAGCATGTCGGCAAAGCCCATCACCCCCAAACCGATTTTGCGGTTCATGCGGCTCCACTCCTCGGTCTGGGGAATCGGGTGACGGTTGACCTCCACCACGTTGTCCAGAAAATGCACCCCCAGGCGCACCAGGGCTTCGAGTTTACCGAAATCGAGACGGTCGCCGTCGAGGATGCGGGTCAGGTTGATCGACCCCAGGGTACAGGATTCGTAGGGCAACAAGGGCTGCTCGCCGCAGGGATTGGTGGCCTCCAGGGGGCCCTGGTCGGGAGTGGGATTGGCCCGGTTGATGCGGTCGATAAAGAGCAGGCCCGGATCGCCGGTG
>NZ_BBCC01000292.1:2500-5341 GCF_001311845.1 Desulfosarcina cetonica JCM 12296
TCAATCGCCCAGTTAAGACTCGCTTTCGCTACGGCTACACCTGTCGGCTTAACCTTGCTACGTAAAGTAACTCGCTGACTCATTATGCAAAAGGCACGCAGTCACACGGAAAATCGCCGAAGCGAATTTCATCGTGCTCCCACTGCTTGTAGGCAAACGGTTTCAGGTACTATTTCACTCCCCTCACCGGGGTACTTTTCACCTTTCCCTCACGGTACTGGTTCACTATCGGTCGTCAAGTAGTATTTAGCCTTAGGAGATGGTCCTCCTAGATTCCCACAGGGTTCCTCGTGTCCCGTGGTACTCAGGTGCCGTCTGTGCCACTTTCGATTTTAGATACGGGGCTATCACCCTCTATGGCCAGGTTTTCCAACCTGCTCTCCTATCTAATCATGGATCACGTGATGACGGTCCTACAACCCCACCCGCCCCGAAGGGTTGATGGTTTGGGCTGGTTCCCGTTCGCTCGCCGCTACTTAGGAAATCACTATTGTTTTCTCTTCCTAGGGTTACTAAGATGTTTCAGTTCACCCCGTTAGCCTCAACAGCCTATGGATTCAGCTGAAGATGTCGCGACACTACCCGCGACAGGTTTCCCCATTCAGAAATCTCCGGATCAAAACTTGTTTAGCAGCTCCCCGAAGCTTATCGCAGCTTTCCACGTCTTTCATCGCCTCTTGACGCCAAGGCATCCACCGTTTGCCCTTAATAGCTTGGCCACAAAATATCTGACACAAATATTAAGAACTCAATTATTGTCGACATCCAAATTGTCAAAGAACAAAAAAAACCGCGATGCAGTGCTTCTCTGGTGGAGGTGAACGGGTTCGAACCGATGACCTCCTGCGTGCAAGGCAGGCGCTCTCCCAGCTGAGCTACACCCCCGAAAAACGGCCCCCGAAAATGGTGGGCCTGGATGGATTTGAACCATCGACCTCACGCTTATCAGGCGTGCGCTCTAACCGAACTGAGCTACAGGCCCTCACACAATCCGTCGAGCCTATCTGCATACGTGGTAAATTAAAAGAGCACTTCTTGATCTCTCAAAACTAAATAGTGACCGGTCAAAGTCGGATCTTATGAATCTTTCTAAAAGATTGGTCATCCTTAGAAAGGAGGTGATCCAGCCGCTGGTTCCCCAACGGCTACCTTGTTACGACTTCACCCTAATTATCAGCCATACCTTAGGCGCCTGCATCCCCGAAGGGTTAGCCCGACGACTTCTGGTACAACCAACTCTCATGGTGTGACGGGCGGTGTGTACAAGGCCCGGGAACGTATTCACCGCGGCATGCTGATCCGCGATTACTAGCGATTCCAGCTTCATGGAGTCGAGTTGCAGACTCCAATCCGAACTTGGGACGGCTTTTTGGGATTGGCTTACCCTCGCGGGTTCGCGACCCTTTGTACCGCCCATTGTAGCACGTGTGTAGCCCTGGACATAAAGGCCATGAGGACTTGACGTCATCCCCACCTTCCTCCCCGTTGACCGGGGCAGTATCTTTAGAGTCCCCAACTAAATGATGGTAACTAAAGACAAGGGTTGCGCTCGTTGCGGGACTTAACCCAACATCTCACGACACGAGCTGACGACAGCCATGCAGCACCTGTCTCCGGGCTCCCCGAAGGGCACTCCAGTCTTTCGATAGGATTCCCGGGATGTCAAATCCAGGTAAGGTTCTTCGCGTTGCGTCGAATTAAACCACATGCTCCACCGCTTGTGCGGGCCCCCGTCAATTCCTTTGAGTTTTAATCTTGCGACCGTACTCCCCAGGCGGATCACTTAATGCGTTAACTGCGGCACAGCAGGGGTCAATACCCGCTACACCTAGTGATCAACGTTTACTGCGTGGACTACCAGGGTATCTAATCCTGTTTGCTACCCACGCCTTCGCACCTCAGCGTCAGTATTGGTCCAGGAAGTCGCCTTCGCCACCGGTGTTCCTCCTGATATCTACGAATTTCACCTCTACACCAGGAATTCCACTTCCCTCTCCCATACTCAAGCCTGACAGTATCAAATGCACTTCCGAGGTTAAGCCCCGGGCTTTCACATCTGACTTACCAGGCCGCCTACGTGCTCTTTACGCCCAATGATTCCGAATAACGCTTGCACCCCCCGTATTACCGCGGCTGCTGGCACGGAGTTAGCCGGTGCTTCCTTCAGTGGTACCGTCAGTATATAATGGTATTAACATTATATAGGTTCTTCCCACTTGACAGAGCTTTACGACCCGAAGGCCTTCATCACTCACGCGGCGTTGCTGCGTCAGGCTTTCGCCCATTGCGCAAAATTCCTCACTGCTGCCTCCCGTAGGAGTCTGGACCGTGTGTCAGTTCCAGTGTGGCTGATCATCCTCTCAGACCAGCTAACCATCGTCGCCTTGGTAGGCCATTACCCCACCAACAAGCTAATGGTACGCGGGCCCATCTTCAAACAGTAGCTTTCATGAAGAGGCCACCCTTGATCGAATGCTCCGAGGATCATTCGATATCATTCGGTATTAGCGTCGCTTTCGCAACGTTATCCCCAATTCGAAGGTAGGTTACCCACGCGTTACTCACCCGTGCGCCACTTTACTTACCCTAGCAAGCTAGAGTGTTCTCGTACGACTTGCATGTGTTAAGCACGCCGCCAGCGTTCATTCTGAGCCAGGATCAAACTCTCCAATTAAACTTATAAACGTCATTAAGACGTTATTCGCGTAACTTAAGAATTAAAGAGACCCAACTCTTAAAACCTGTCACTATTTAGTTTTCAAAGATCAAAAAAATCCGCTTTTCCGTCGGCTTTCGCCATCCGACGAAAAGCTTAAATATACCATCTTGCATCTCTCTGTC
>NZ_BBCC01000293.1 GCF_001311845.1 Desulfosarcina cetonica JCM 12296
GGCCCAGGAAGCCCAACTGCGCGCCCAGGCACCGCAGACCCTGCAGCGCGTGGAGGCGGGGCAGCCGCTGACGGCGGCGGATGTTCAGGCCCTGGTTCAGGCCGGGATCAGCGACGATCTGATTATCAGCCAGATCCGCAATTCGCGAACGGTCTATCACCTGACCACCGCCGACATCATCGCCCTGAGAAATTCGGGTGTCAGCAACCGGGTGATCGACTACATGATCAACACGCCCTCCAGGTTCCATCCTCGCAGGTGGCCGGCGTGATCGGCGCCTCGCCGCCCCCGGCACCGCCCGAGACGATCGTCGTGGCGCCGGGGCCGGACTATTACTGGGTGCCCGGTGCCTGGTTGTGGTTCGGTGGGCGCTGGATGTGGAACGGGGGGTACTGGCACCGGCCGAGGTATTACCATCATCGCCCCCACAGATACTACGGTCCACGGCATTGGTAATAACCCGGCATTGGCCGGATGACGAGAATCGGGATCGATGGTCAAAAGAAAGTGCAGGTAAGAATGCCACATCGCGAAACATCAGGAAAATGGGTCGGACGGCTCCTCATGGCGGGGGGGGTGCTGATTGTGCTGCTTCTGGTCGCAGCGGCCCTGACGAAAATTTATCTGACTGATCTGATCAACCTTTGGTGGTTTAACGCACTGGGGTACGAGTTCTATTTCTGGCAGCGCAAGCTCTACCGCTATGTCGTCTTCATCGCGGTCTCCCTGATTTTTTTTCTGGTGTTTTTCCTGAATTTCTGGCTCGCCTCGCGCTTTCTCAAAGGGCCTTCCCCCTCCACCGAGGGCGCCGCCGGTAAAACCTACAAAAAGGTGTACAAGGCTTTTCAGACCGGCTCCATGATTTTTTTCATTCCCCTTTCCGTTGCGCTCAGTATTCCCCTGGCCATGCCCCTGTACCGCAACTGGGAACAATTTCTTTTTTTTGTCTTCGGCCGGTCCATGGGTACCGTTGACCCGATATTTGGCAGTGATGTCTCGTTCTACCTGTTTTCCTTTCCCATCTATGAACTCCTGCAGAACCGGCTGCTCATTGCTTTTCTCATCCTGCTGGTGGGCCTGTTTATCCTGTATATGGTCAAAAACAGGCTGCAGACCCACCATCCGTTTCAATTCGCGCGGGGCGCCAAATGGCATCTGAGTAGTCTCGTGCTGCTGGTTTTTGCCATCGAAATCTGGGATTTCATCCTTCAGCGGGATGCCCTGGTGTATGATGTCAGCCATGCACCCTTGTTCTATGGCCCCGGCAACGTGCAGATGAACGTGGTCCTGCCGCTGATCTGGGGGACCTTGATCTTGTTGGGCCTGACCGCGATTTTTCTGATCGTGGCCATTCACACCCGCAAGGGGGGCAAGCTCCTGGCGGTCAGTATCGTGCTGGCGGGGCTGTTCCTGGGTTTGCGTAACACGCCGTTTTTACCGAACCTGGTTCAGACCTATATTGTCAAACCCAATGAAATTGCCAAGGAGCGGCCCTATATTGCCGACAACATCCAGGCAACCCTGGACGCCTATCAGTTGACCCAGGTGGAGGTGCGCGATTTCCGGCATGAGCGTTTTCCCCAGGCGTACAGCCTCGCCAAAGCCCAAAAGGTACTTCGCAATATCCCGGTCTGGGACGCCGAAACCCTGGACTCGGTTTTCAAACAACTCCAGGAACTGCGCACCTATTACACCTTCCCCCAGGTCGACGTGGATCGCTACACGGTGGACGGCATCTATCAGCAGGTCTTTCTCGCGGCGCGGGAGATCGACTATGCGAATCTGCCCGCCGCCGCGAAAAACTGGATCAACGCGCATTTTACCTATACCCACGGCATCGGTGCGGTCATGACGCCGGCCAGTCAGGTCAGCGGCGATCCCATGACCTGGTTCATCAGCAACATTCCGCCGGAGTCCCATTACGGGATCGCCCTGGACCAACCGCGGATTTACTACGGCATGGGGCGCTATCCCTGGGCGGTCGCGCCCAACCAGGCGGGCGAAATGGATTATCCCAAGGGGAACAGCAACATCATGGCCGACTATACCGGCGAAGGGGGGATCCCGGTGGGGTCGCTGCTCAAAAAATTGATCTTCGCCTACTACTTCAAGGACCGGGATCTCTTCTTCTCGACCAAGTTCAGTAACGCCAGCAAAATGCTGATGCGGCGAAACATCATGGATCGTATCGGTTTTTTAACCCCTTATCTGACCCTTGACCGCAGCCCCTATGCCGTGGTGACCGCCAGCGGGATTTACTGGATCGTGGACGCCTACACCACCTCCGGATGGTACCCGGCCGCGGCCCCCTATGTGCATGAAGGCGCGTCACTGAACTACATCCGCAATTCGGTCAAAATCGTGGTGGATGCGTATGACGCAGCGTCGATTTCTATATCCAGGACCCGACCGATCCCATCATCCAGGCCTACAAGCGCATCTATCCAGGGCTTCTCAAGGATAAATCCAGCATGCCGGAGGATATCCGCCGTCACGTGCGTTACCCCAAGGACCTTTTCGAAATCCAGATGGCCATGTATGCCAAATACCACCAGACCGATCCCCAGGTTTTCTACCAGCAGGAGGATCTCTGGACCTTCGCCGAGACCCTGGATGCCGAAAGCACCGTGCCCCTGAAACCCTATTATCTGACGTTGGATCTGATTACGCCGGACACCCTCGATTTCCTGCTGCTGCTGCCCATGTTTCCCAAGGGCCGCGATAACCTGCGTTCCCTCGCCATCGCGGGGTGTGACGGCGACAACTACGGCAAGATGATCCTCTATAATTTTCCCAAGGGTGAGTTGGTGTACGGACCGGCTCAGATCGATGCTCTGATCAACCAGGACCCGACGATCGCCCAGCAGTTTACCCTCTGGGATCAGGCCGGATCATCGGTGGTGCGTGGCAAGATGATCATTCTGCCCATCGGGAACAGTGTGATCTTCATTCAGCCGGTTTACCTCAAATCCACATCCCGGGTGAAAATTCCTGAATTGCAGCGCATCATCATGAGCGAAGGCCAGGTGGCGGTGATGGAGACCTCCCTGGAAAAGGCGTATGGTCTGCTTCAACAACGCGTCGCCGAAGGATCCAGTGGTGTGGCGCAACGCTTCCCGCGGGTGGCGCCGATAGTGCCAGAGTCGAATGATACGAACCCGCCTGCCCAGCCGCCTGCTCAGCCGACCGGTCCGGCGGCGGAAAAATAGCCGCTTGGCGGCTATTTACTTGTGATGCTCCTCCGGTGGCCCCTTGCGTCCTGAGCCGTTTCGCTGGCGGGCCTCCGGTGCCGGTTGCTGATGGGTGCGGTCTCCTTGATCGCCGCGCACATGCGGGGGCGCGCCTTTTTGCGGATGGTGTTGTGGCGTGGGGGCCTTCTCGCTACGGGTCGGCCTTTCCACAAGGTGCTGTTTCCGTGGGATTTTTTGGGGCGCTTGGGCGTTGGACCTGTCACCGTGGCGGCGCTCCTGGGACGCGGGCTTGGGCGTTCTTACGGCTTCATGGCGGTTATCCGGCGGTGCCATGCCTTGGGGGTTGGGTCCTCTGTCGTGTTGGCGCTTTTGGGGCGCCGGCTTGGCGGGTTGGGATTTTTTGCGGCCTCCTGGCGTTTGTCGGGCGGCGCCATGCCCTTGTTATAATGCCGCTCCTGTCTGTCTACGGGGGGCTGGGGGGAGCGTGCCATCGGTTTCTGGTGCTTCATTGGCGATGGGGCCGCCTTGAAGGCCGACGGCGATTTACGTTCCGGCATGGGCTGTCCGGCCTTACGACCCTGTCCCGCCGATTCCCTGCGACTGCGTTCATCGACAAACTTGCGTACATCGGCGGTATGGCGTGAAAGCTGCCGATGCGCAGCCGGCCGGATGCGTTCGAAGCGCATGGGCGTGGCCTTTCGGGCGGCAAAGCGCGTCACCGGCGCCGCAAAGCCGAATTGACTTTGTTTTGCCGGCGACATCCGTTTCATCCGGTGCTGCATGTCGGCATAGGTTCGCGGCGGACGCAGGTCCCGATGGTCGCGGCGCCGTTCGTATTCCCGGCGTTCGTATTGTTCCCATTTTGGTTTGTCGCGGTGATGGCGCCAGCGGTCATGGACATAGATCGGGTCATACCAGCCGCGGCGGCGTTCACATTCGAAGCGGGGAAAGATGCCCATGCGCAGGTAAACGGTGTCGTAGTAGTCGCCAAAATAGTAGTGATGGTACCGCGGCCGGGTGAACAGGCCGAATTGCAGGTTGCCCAGATCGACCACGATGCTGAGCGAATAGGAGAAACCCGGACGGGCAACCATGCGCGGGGGAAAATACACCGGGGCAAAGAGCACCCCGCGGTGTGCCAGGGTATAGTCCCAATGGCCGGGAACGAAGATATAGCCGCGCGGCGTCCAGATGTAGCCGGACGGTACCCAGACCCAATCGGGCCGTCCCGCAATCCAGTAGCCGGGACGTTGAATGTAACGGGTCCGGTGCCAGTACCAGCACGGCGGCACCCAGATCTGGTTGGCCGATGCCGGCGCTGCGGGCGGGTCCACATCGGTTACCGCCGGCGGCTCAGGCAGGTACTCGACCGCCTGGGCCTTGACCGGCCCCCAGTATCCGGCCACCCATTGCCACCCGCCGGGCACCTGGGTCCAGTATCCGGGAACCCAGGCCATGTTCGGCGGCACCGCCCGCCAGCACCCGCTCACCCAGATGTAGTCCTTGCTGTCCGTATCCCACGCCCAGTATCCCGGTACCCAGGTGTACTGGTCCCCCACCGGTTTTTCATCCGGCGGAATCTCATCGATGTCGGCGGGTGGCGCGGCGGGGGCGATCAATCCGGCGGTGTTTTCTATATTGACCGGCTGGGCGAATGCTTCGTTCACCGGGCCGCGGGTCATGACCGCCGGCACTTCCTCGGACGGTACCGGCGGTGGCTGTTCCTGTGAATACCCAACCATCGGGCTTGATGCAAAAATCATCATCATCAGTAGGGTTAGAGCAGGCTTCATGGGTTTCACCTCTTCTGGCGCATGGACGCCTTTGGCAAAGATTTCCGGTTCCAACCTGGGTTTCATTTACACAACCCAACATTCGAACTCAAGCGGGAAACGCTTCTATCAAGGGGTTTACGCTTCA
>NZ_BBCC01000294.1 GCF_001311845.1 Desulfosarcina cetonica JCM 12296
AAATGACAGGGGCCTAAACCTGACACCGTCAGAGATGCTGAAAGGCTTTGTGCTTTCGAGAATAACAGAACCTGACAGGCGTAATGAGATAAACGATATATGGAAAACACAGATACAGAAGCTGCATGAGTACGGTGAAACATCTGACCAAGCCTTCTTCCAGGCATGGTTTAGGGGCAAATATGCAGTCAGCATCAGGCCAGGCCAGGCAGGCTCAGAGAACAAGGATTTTGAACTCATAGGCTCAAGGTTCCATAACTGGTTCAAGGATAACCACAGGAGCCTATTCAACCTGAAATCCTCGAATGATTTCTATGGGTTCTTCAAGAATCAGTTTCCGTTCTTCGTGAAATGGTATATCAGAACCTGCGAATCATGGAACGACATGGATGACCAGATCCCGCATCTTCATTACATATATAATTGGGGAATTGCAGACTCCCTGCAGGACCCGCTACTTTTGTCGTCGATAAAGTTCGAAGATGATGAAGAGACGGTGAAAAATAAACTCGATCTTGTGGCCAGATTTATCGAGACGTTCACAGTCCGAAGGGCTGTCAACTACAAGAAATTTGGACAGACCACTATAAAGTATACGATGTTCAATCTCATCAAACTGATTAGGAACAATGATTTAGCGGCATTAGGCAAGAACCTGACCAAAGCCATTGATGACATGGAACATAAATGGGACGGGATACAGGATTTCGGTCTTCATGGCCAGAACAGAAAATTCGTGAAGCATCTATTATCAAGAATGTCCAGTTATCTTGATAATCTTGTCGGAAAAACAAACAATTATGTGAGCTACCAACATCCAAAAGGCAGGCAGTTCGAGATTGAGCATCTCTGGGCAGACAAGTTCGATTATTTCAAGGATGAGTTCGACCAGGAGAGCGATTTCCAGGATTGGCGAGACTCTATAGGTGCTTTGGTCCTATTGCCGAACGGAACTAACCAATCGTTCAGCAGCGACAAATATAAGGACAAGCTGAAACACTATCTCAAAGAGAACACCTACGCCCAGACCCTGCACCCGGTTTTCTATGAGAAGAATCCTAATTTCCTGAAAGCCCCGAAGATCGATGAGCTTAAATTCAAGGCGCATCCAGAATTCAAAAAGGCTGACCTTGAGGAGAGGCAGGAACTGGTCCAACGGATCTGTGAGCAACTGTGGTCGACGGATTATTTCAATCAGGAGTGATTAATCAGAATATATTCATCTAAAGAGTGGGAAACGTTTGGATGATATTACTTTTCTTTAAACCATGTAGGCACATCGGGTCAGGTCCTCTAACCAAACCGCCATAGGCATAGAATTTCTGAGCCATACAACCGGATTTACAATCATCGAACCTGGAACATACGCCGCATTCCTCATATGTGTCACCCATTAGATATCCCCTGACGGTATTGAAATATGGCGACTTTTCCCAACATTCTTTCAGGGATTGATCCCCGAGGTTTGAAAAGCTGTCACTTGCACCAATATCTTTGGGTGAGATGTGCTTGAATGCATCGCAGGGAAATATCCGGTAATCAGGGCCTATAGTCATCCTGTCTATGCCTGATCTGCACTGCGGATTTTTCCGAAGCATCAGGAAATTATATGGTGATCCTAAACGTATATCATGCCCTGCTCTGCGGAGATCTTTTATGATTTGTCTGAGTTCGATATTCTGGGGATGGCTGAGCTGCCCGCCGCTGATATCACGGCCTCTCCCTTGTGGAACAAGGCGCAGGACACTTATCCTGCTGATCCCTAATTTCATCGCAAGGTCGGCAATCTGAAGCAGTATCCTGTAATTCCAGGATAACGGGACGAAATGGAATTCTGTCTTGAGACCGATACCCGAGCAATATTTTGAGATCCCGATTGTCCTTTCATAGCTGCCTTTAAAAC
The DNA here is from genome assembly GCF_001311845.1 of Desulfosarcina cetonica JCM 12296. Lineage (GTDB taxonomy): Bacteria > Desulfobacterota > Desulfobacteria > Desulfobacterales > Desulfosarcinaceae > Desulfosarcina > Desulfosarcina cetonica. The sequence goes on from NZ_BBCC01000294.1 coordinate 1,904, forward strand.
TTGTGACCGCTTCATGCTCAGCAGGGTTTGCACCGAAGATGCTGAATACAACCCGGTGTAGTCCAGCTGAGTGGAATCGGCGCAGTATATTTTCAGCATCTGGTGCGTTCCCAGTCGTATAAAGGATCGTATGGATTCCATATTCCAAGGATCTTGATACCCCATCTTCAATATGGTCCCATAGCAATGGTTCACCGCCTGAGAAAGCAACCTCATTCACACCCATACTATAGGCTTCATCAAGGATTCTCATAAAGCCAGGCCAGTCCATGTTCAGGCCTGACTTCTGCGTGGACATGCTTGAGCAATGGACACAGTTGAGAAGGCAATCGTGTGTCACTTCAAGCTTGATCTCTTTCAGATTGAATGAGGTATTGTTCGCTTTCAATTTCATGGCGATCCTTTTTTAATCATCTTGGAGATATTGTCGTTGATCTTCCATTTCGGCGGATAATAGAATGATATTTTTTCGTCTGTGGCTCTGAATTTCTGCTTTATCCTGTTCCTTCCGGTGATGCCCATTACCTCGGGGTGGGCAACCCTCGCATATTTGTCAACCTCGCAGAAGAGGTTCTGGCAGTCGATCAGCTGGAGTTTCCGTCCCCAAAGATCCTGGAAATCCAGCCCAAGACGTTCAAATTCCTTTTCCTGGCGTTCCGCCATGAGTTTGATCAGATCGATCTCGCTCAGTCCCGCAGGGTCTGAAAAACATTTCTGAAGCCCGTCCTTTGCACCTGGACCGGGGACCACGAATGACATTTCACTGAAATCTGTCATATTGCTGTAATTGATATCTGAGGCGTATTGATATGCCAGAAAATCACCTATCATTGGATAGCTGCGGAGCAGATCAAAGACCTCCTGCATAGATTTCGCATCGCATATTTTTGAAGGGAGTTCATCGATCATCATCCTCTGTATAAGCTCGAGGTTGTTGCTGTGCTTGGCTCCATGGCCAAATGATTTTCCGCCTGAAGGCATTATATAGGCACCTGAATAGATCCTCACTCTATTGTTCCTGGATTCGGTGAGGAATCTATCATAAGCCTTGAAATCAAACCCGGCCCACGTTATTTCACCAAAATTTTCCAGCAGGATTTTCCAGGTCTCTATCTTGTTGAATGTCTTGAAAAGGATGATCCTGAAGAATACTTCATCAGGGGACTGGTCACCTTCATATATCACACGTTGTATAAGATACTGGCTCACCCTATCAGATGCCCGGTAGGCATTCGTGAATTTGTATTGTTGCAGGATATGGTCCTTTGTCCACGGTGGCTTTTCCCCAATGAAACGCTTGAAGAAGATCGATTGCCTTTCAGCAGCGAAACGCCAGTATGTATCGAACACCTCAGTTATCTTCGTAGGGAGCCAGTGACTCTTGGGGATGATTATCGTTGTTTTCGGCCTCTCAAGAGGAAGGTCGAATATGTCCTGCCTGAACCTTAATGATCCTTTATGGGGGAGATTTCCATTGCCGATCAACCTTACTGTATCGTTCACAACGCTTTTCAGTGATCTGGTATTCCTGACTATACTGATAGGATGATTAACCTTTTCATTATCATAAAGACTGTTATAGGCTTTGCAGACCTTTGACCACATCTGTCTGTCAAGTTCTTCACGGAACGGTTTGTTGCGGGTGATCAGGAAAAGCTGGTCCGGTAAAATGTTGTCCCATATCGTTTTCTCAAGGTTTATCATGGCCTCAACTGTATTGTATGGGATACCTGAAGCCAGACCATAAGCAACGGTCGACCACCAGAACCTGTCGAGGATTACGGTCTTTCCTTCATTCAATGCCGGGAGAATACGATTCTCGATACAGTCGATATGGGCCGCAATGTGGAGAGTCTGAAGGCTTGCAGGCGAGAATTTTTCAATTCCATATTCCTTGCTGTTATGATGGATCTTATAGACAAGATCTCCTATAGTATGTGGTTCTTTACCGGGAAAGCTCAAGAATAATACGTCGATACCCTGACTGTTAAGCCTATCAGAGACCTTTTCGGATATCGTGGTCTTACCGACACCATCCGAGCCTTCGAACACGAACAGCCTTCCCGTCTTTTTTGCAGATGGCCGAACATTAGGCATCGGGCACTTCCTTTCTAAGCAGTTCAGCCAAGCCTTTGAAATCGCCTTTATTGTGCTTATTCCATCTTTTCAGGTTTGTTGCGATGCATGTTACGCCTCTTAGTGTCAATTCCATCTCACCGGCGATGAATCTGCCCAACCGATACAGCCCCAAATAGTTTCCATATGCTTTTTCGATCAGCAGCTGGTTAGCATAGAAGGCTACAACCTTCAGCCCACCTCTACCTTTTGGACCGATTGGATGGAAAACAACCTGTTGGAGGCAAGGAAATCCTAAATACGGTCCAGGTATGTGATCACGATACGGATCAAAGATGCCTGCTTGCAGAGCACTTCGTCTGGCTTTTTTTTCGCTACGTTCCCATTCATCAATTATTGCCTCTATCTGGTTAATGCCTTCATCGCTAAAGGATATAAGTCGTTTAAAATAAGTTCCCCGATCGTTATTTCTACATTTGATAATCTGGGGCCACATCTTAAGATATCTGTCACGGAGCTGCTTTCTGTCACCACCGCACCGTTTCCAGATCGTTTCAGGAAATATCGTACCTGCAACCGTCTCTATGTTGCTTTGGTTTGCTGAACAGATATCGAGCATATCGAGTTGGTTTTCTAGTGCATTACGTATGTCAGCAGTCTCAAGTTCCCATTCAGAGTTATCGTCATCCACGGGGAAAGATACTATACCTGGAGCAACAATTCCCTGTGGTGAATCATAGGCTCTCAAAAAGGCTTTTGCCCAAGCCTCTGAAAGATTGATACCGTTAATCGGTACAGGCAAAACGTCTGTGGTCATTGTTTATCCTCCTCAGGATCTTCAAAGAACCGGAACCTTGCTAATCCCTCATAATGTTTGGATGCGATACGGATGTTGACGCCCCAATCCGCCTCATTGTTGAAGGCCCGTGTATAGCCTCTCGCAACTGCCCGGTATGTATTCTGACCATCGACTGTGCCGTTGAATGACAATCGTGGTGTCTGTTCCAAGATTGCTTTCTCAGGAAGGGCAAGGGTATCACCGATCTCAAGGTCAACCGGGCGGTCATGCCATAATTCATCTACGACGATAACCTCACCCTGGGGAGAACCGCCGAACATGGATTTGATT
>NZ_BBCC01000295.1 GCF_001311845.1 Desulfosarcina cetonica JCM 12296
CTCGCGGGCGCTGGAACGGCCGCCGCCGGACGAGGCGCGGATGCCGTACTTCATCTGGTAGGTGTAATCCGCGTGGGAAGGCCGGGGAATCTTGCGCATCTCGCGGTAATCCCCGGGGCGCTGGTCCTTGTTGTAAACCATCATGCCGATGGGCGTTCCCAGGGTGACCCCGTTTTCCACACCGGAAAAGAGGGTGACCTGGTCGGCTTCCTGGCGATCGGTGGTCAAGCGGCTCTGGCCCGGTCGCCGGCGGTCCAGCTGGGGCTGGATATCGCTCTCGGTCAGGGGCATGCCCGGCGGCAGCCGTCCAGAATCGCGCCCACGCCCTTGCAGTGGGATTCGCCAAAGGTGGAGACTTTCAAGAGAGTACCGAAGCTACTGGACATCTTCCTTTTCCTCCAAGTAATCGATAATCCGCTGGACAACCGCGTCGATGGGGCGGTGATCCGTGGTGATGGTCAAATCCGCAGCGTTCTGGTAAAGCGGCACGCGCTCGGCGAGCACCGCATCGATCTCTTCCATCAGCCCCCGATCGGTCAGCGACGGCCGGTTGGCGGCGGTGGCCGGGTCGGCCATCAAGCGGGCGGCGATGGTTTCCCGGGTGGCCGTCAGCCAGACCACCACGCCGTGCCGCTTCATGGTGGCCACGTTGCGGGGGTCGAGGATCACGCCGCCACCGGGCGAAACCACCTGGTTGCTGCCGGTGGCAACGGTTTCCAGTGCCTCGCGTTCGCGCGCGCGGAAAAAAAGCCAGCCGCTGGCGGCCACCATCGCGGCGATGCTGATGCCGGCGGTGGCGACCACGCGTTCGTCCAGGTCCACGAAAGGCCGATTCAAGCGACGGGCCAGCAATTTTCCCACGCTGGTCTTGCCCGTGCAGCGGTAGCCGATCAAAAACAGGTTCACGATGCACCACCGGAGGCGGACAGGCGCTCCCACACCTGCCAGAAGTCGGGAAAGGATTTCTCCACGCAACCCGGATCCTTGATTTTCACCCCGGGCACCTTCAGGCCGGCCATGGCGAAGCTCATGGCCATACGGTGGTCGTCGTAGGTCTCGATCACGGCCCCTCGCGGGCTGCCGCCGGTCACCCGCAGCCCGTCCGCCTCGGCCACGGCGTCGATCCCCATCTTCTTCAGTTCGCTGCAGGTGGCGGTGAGCCGGTCGCTCTCCTTGGCCTTGAGATGGGCGACGTTCTCGATCACCGTGGTGCCTTGGGCAAAGGCCGCCACCACCGCCAGGGTGGGCACCATGTCGGGCATGTCGGCCATGTCCACGGTCACGGCCTTCAAGGGCCCGCCGGTCACGGTGATCCCCTCGGGGACATGCTCCACCCGGCAGCCCATGCGCTCGAAGACCCCGGCCAGGCGGACGTCACCCTGGCTGGAAGCGGTCGATACGCCGCCCACCGTGACGCTGCCGCCGGTGATGGCCGCCGCCCCCCAGAAATAGCCGGCCTGGGAGGCATCCGGTTCCACGGTATAGTCGCCGGCGCGGTAGGTCTGGCCGCCGGCAACGTCAAAACGGGTGTAGCCGTCACGCGCGACGGTGATGCCGAAACGGTTCAGGATATCCACGGTCATGTCCACATAGGGCCGGGAAACCGGGCCGTGGGAGACCGTGATCGACATGCCGTCACGGGTGCAGGGGGCCATGAGCAAAAGGGCCGAGAGAAACTGGCTGCTGACACTGCAATTGATATCCACCCTCCCGCCGACCGCCTGGCCGCCCGGCACCGCCACCGGCGGGCAGCCGTTGTTCTCCAAGGCCCGGGCCGCGATGCCCAATTGGTTGAGAGCCTCCAGCAAATGACCGATGGGCCGATGGTACATGCGCGGGGTGCCGGTCAGGGTATACAGGCCCTCGCCCAGGGCCGCGACACCGGCCAATAAACGCATGGAGGTGCCGAGTTGGCCAGGTAGATCTCCTGCGCGCAAGGTTTGAAACGGCCGTTTTGCCCCTGGATCACGATCTCGCTTTCGCGGTCATCGACCCCGCGCCCAACTTGGCCAGGGCCGCCAGGGTCAACAGGGTATCCTGACTGCGCAGGGGGGCGCGCACCGTGCTGGTGCCATCGGCCAGGGCCGCGGCAATCAGGGTACGATGGGTGTAACTCTTGGATCCGGGCACGCGGATGTGCGCATGGGTGATACGGTGAGGTTTGATTTCGATCATGGTGTCGGTCCCATTTAAAATGAAGATACGCGTAACGCCGATATCGGGCTTCATACCAATCCGTCACGGATTGGCGCCAAGTGCGGATAGCACCGTGCTTCGCATCAATTGAACCGGCGCCGTTTTGCCGGTCCAGCGTTCGAATTGGATGGCCCCCTGGTGAACGAACATGGCCACCCCGTCCACCACCCGGCAACCGATGGCCCGGGCCGTGCGCAACAGGCGGGTTTCCAAGGGGTTGTAGACGATATCCATCACCGTCATGCCCGGCCGCAGGCAATCGTCGGAAACGGGCGTGCGATCCACATCCGGGGTCATGCCCAGGGGGGTGGTGTTGATCAGGATATCGATGCCATCACCGGTGAAATCGGCCGGGGCCATGCAATCGCCATCCAGCTCGGCGGCCAGCCGGCCGCCCTTGGCCGTGTCCCGGTTGACAATCAAAAGACGTCCGCCATGCAGCTTGACGCCGTAGGCACCGCCCGGGCCGCGCCGCCGGCTCCGAGCACGGCCACCTGCTTGCCGTCGATGGGGGTCTGCTCCATCAGGGCGGTCATGGCACCAGGGCTGTCCGAGTTGAAGCCCACCAGGCGGCCATCCGCATTGACGACGGTATTGACCGCACCGATGCGGCGCGCCGTCGGCTCCACCTCGTCCAAGAGATCCATGATGGCCACCTTGTGGGGAAGGGTCACGCTGATCCCGCCCAGGTGGAGGGCCCGCATACCGGCCACGGCCCCGGCGAGATCCTTGACGGGAAAGGCCACATAGACCCCGTCCACACCGATGGCGTGGAAGGCGGCATTATGCATCAGCGGGCTGAGGCTGTGCCCCACGGGATCGCCGATCACCCCGTAAACGGCGGTACGCGCGCCAATGGCGGATCGGGACATGGCTACACCCCCTGCCCCATCAGGGATAGGATCCCAGGGTTTTCAGGTAGAGGGTGTGCGGCCGGATCATCTCGACGGCCCTCTGGATGCGTTCCTCTTCCTGGTGCCCCTCCAGGTCGATGAAAAAGAAATGGCTCCAGCTCTCATGACGGGTGGGCCGCGACTCGATCTTGAGCAAGTTGATCGACGCATCCGTAATGGGCGTCAGGGCACCGGCCAAGGCGCCGGGAACATGCGCCAGGGCGAACATCAGGGAGGTCTTGTCCTTGCCCGATGGCCGGGCGCGCTCCTTGCCGATCACCAGAAAGCGCGTGGGCGGCCGGGAGAAATCCTCGATCTTGGAAGCCGCCGCTTCCAGCTTGAAAAGCGCCGCCGCCCCGCAACCGGCAATGGCGGCCACGTCCTTGTGCGCCAGTGCCTGTTCCACGGCAAAGGCGCTGGAGCTGCACTCTTTCAGTTCAGCCTTCGGCAAGTATTGATTCAGCCAGGCCCGGCACTGGTTGAGGGCCTGGGAGTGGGCGAACACGCTGGCCACACCCGACAGGCCGATTTCCTGGGCCAGAAGATCATAGGAGACCGGCTGGTAGCGCTCGGCGCAGATGCTCAGTTCCGACTCGAAAAAAAGATCCAGGGTGTGCCGCACCGAGCCTTCCACGGAGTTCTCCACCGGTACGACCCCGTATTCGCAGGCCCCCTTCTCCACCTCGCTGAAAATCTCGCGGATACTGGGTTGGGGCACGTAGGTGACCGAATAGCCGAAGTGGCTGGTGGCCGCCAAATGGGTGAAGGTCGCCTCGGGCCCCAGGTAGGCCACCCGTTGGGAGGCCTGGATGGACCGCGCGGCGGCGATGATGTCGATGAAAATATGGTGCAGCACGTTGGGGTTGAGGGGCCCCTTGTTGAGCGCCGTCAACCGCCGCAGGATCTCGCTCTCCCGGGTGCTGTCGACCACCCGGTTGCCGCTGGTCTTCTTCAGCTCGCCGATACGCTTGGCCAGGTTGAGGCGCCGGTTGATCAATTCAAGAATGGTATTGTCGATATCGTCGATCCCTTGGCGGATCTCGCAAATATCGGTCGTCATCGTGCAATCCTGGGGGGTCCCGCCTTCATCCATGGTCGTGGTCCGCTCCTGTGATAGCAAAGGGCCGGGGAGAGTCTTCTCCACGGCCCTTTAAAAAGAAAGAGCCGTGGGTTTTAGGTCTGCCCACGGCTCGGTTTGTCTTTCGGGGTGTTTCAGGACATTCAGCGCGCGCCGGGCAGACCCTTGCTAAAGCAATAAAAGCAAAAATAGCTGCCGGTAAAAAAGTGAAACATCGCCTCTGTCCTTTTACGTCAATCTGTTGATTCTGCGCATAAGTACAGGCTTGGCGGTGACCTGTCAAGTTCTTTTACGCAGGATTGATGGGTTCGTCAGAAGCCCGATATCGGCGTTACGCGGATCCTTCGTCACTGCAGGGTCCATGGCGTTGTGGGTTAATCCGTGATTGCCGGATCGAGCACGACCTTCATCGGCACTGCATCGGGATCATCTCCGCCGACCAGGGCCAAGGCTTCTCTGGCCTTTTCCAGGGGAAAGCGGTGACTGATCATCTCCTTGAAGGGATATTTTCCACGCCTGACGATCTCGATGGCGGCCCGCACCGCGCGGCTGTCATGGGAGAAGACGCCGATCAGGCGGATCTCCCGATAGACGGCCCGATCCAGCGGCAATGGGATTTCCGTATTCCCGCCATACAATCCCGGCAGAATCACCGAGGCGCCGGTACCGGCCAAATTGAAGGCCAGCCGCGCACCGCTGGGGTGACCGCTGGCATCCATCACCAAATCGGCCATGCGGCCCTGGGTGGCGGCAGCCACGGCCGGCTCCGCATCCTCCTGATCGATATTAACCACCTGGTCGGCCCCGAACCGGCGGGCCATTTCCAGG
>NZ_BBCC01000296.1 GCF_001311845.1 Desulfosarcina cetonica JCM 12296
CCGGGCTGGAACCCACCGACCGGTTTTTCTTATCGCAGGCATGGCAGGCGGGCCATGAAAAGGCTTGATCCGCGCACCAAACTGCTGCTGGCCCTGGCCTACGGCACGCTGATCGCCCTGGCCCGCAAGCCGGGGTGGCTGCCGGGTGCCTGGGGCGTGCTGGTGCTGTTGATCGTCATCCTGGGGCAGATGAAGACCTATCTGCGCTGGCTGGTCATGCTGATTCCCATGGCGGCGTTTTTCGGCGGCGTGACGGCCTGGTCGGCCGATCTTGACGCCGGGCTGGCCGCCGCCACCGGACTTATGGCCATGACCACGGTGTTCTTCGTGTTTTTCACGACCACCCGGCCGGAAGACCTCGGCAACAGCCTGGTGCACGCCGGCCTGCCCTATCCCGTGGCCTTCGTCATGACCGCCGCCCTGCAGTTCGTACCGCTGGTGGGCCGCAAGGCCCGGGCCGTGGTCGACACCCAGCAGGCCCGGGGCATCATCCTCAAGCCGGGATGGCGGGCATTGCGCCATTATCCGGCGCTTTTGATCCCGCTTTTGATCCAGTGCTTTCAAATGGCCGATCACCTGGCCGAGGCCATGGCCGCGCGCGGTTTCGGGCGTTCCGGGCGCAGCTTCCGGGTTTCCTACCGCATGTATCTCCACGACTGGCTGGCGGTTCTCGGGGCGTGGGGTGGCGTCATTCTTCTCCTTCGCTATCTGGCCCGCTGAAACGATTTGTCCGCCATATTTGCCCTCGTTTGTTGACAATGCAACGGAGATGGCTCTATCAACACAGCTGGGCGGGGTGGCCGCGAGAAAACGCCATCCGTGCCCTTGAAGCAACCGCAAACCCGCAGGAGGGCATCATCATGGTCGCCCCGATCTACCTGGACTACAACGGCACCACTCCCCACGACCCGGAAGTCATCGCGGCCATGCGGCCGTTTTTGGAAAGCGAATTCGGTAATCCTTCCAGTTCCCACTGGTACGGCATCCGTCCCAAGCGGGCGGTGGAGAATGCCCGCCGGCAGGTGGCCGATCTGTTGGGCTGCGACGCCGGAGAGGTTTTTTTTACTTCCGGTGGAACCGAATCCAACAACCACGCCATCAAGGGCATGGCCCGGGCGCGGAAAGCCGATGGACGGCACCTGATCACCACCACCGTGGAGCATCCGGCGGTCCTGGAGGTCTGCCGCTACCTGGAACAGGAGGCTTCACCACGACCTATGTGGATGTGGATGAGACCGGCCGAGTCGACGGGGATGCCATCCGCGCGGCCATCCGGCCGGACACCATCCTCATTTCGGTGATGCACGCCAACAACGAGGTCGGCACGATCCAGCCCATCGCCGAGATTGCGCGTCTGGCGCGCGAAAAGGGCATCACCATGCATACCGATGCGGCCCAGAGCATGGGCAAGATCGAAACGAACGTTCATGCCTTGGGCATTGATCTGCTTTCCGTTGCCGGCCATAAAATCTACGCGCCCAAGGGCATCGGCGCGCTGTATGTGCGAAACGGCGTGCTGCCGCAGAAATTCTGCCACGGTGCCGGGCAAGAGATGGGCTGGCGCGCGGGCACCGAAAACGTGATGGCCATCGTCGGGCTGGGCAAGGCCTGCGAAATGGCCGACCATAACCTGGCCCATGCCACCCGCCACCTGGCGGCCATGCGTGACCGGCTGCACCAGGGCCTTGTCGACCAGCTTGCCGATGTGCGTCTCAACGGCCACCCGGATGATCGGCTGCCCAACACCTTGAGTGTCGCTTTCAAGGATTTGGAGGCGAACCGCATCCTGGAGGAGATCGGCCTGGAGGTGGCCGCCTCGGCCGGCGCGGCCTGCCATTCGGACACCGTTCAACTCTCCCATGTGCTCGAGGCCATGCGGGTGCCCGTTGCGTGGGCCAAGGGAACCCTGCGGTTTTCCACCGGCCGGATGACCACCATGGATGAGATCGACCGGGCGGTTGCGGCGGTGGTGCAGGCCGTCAGGCGATTGCGGGAAGCAGGTTGACCCGGATGGTGGTATTCTGACGATTTATAATCGATACCAGCCTTTCCTGTGGATTGATGGCCTTCCGCAGAGTGTGGTATGGATGCAATCAACGTATAATTGGAATTGGTAAGCACATTTCGGCAACCCAGCAGGCAGGCAACGATGACCGACGACCCTTCGCATAGAGATACGGATCCGGGCTATCCGGGGCGGATTCTGGCGGGCGCATTCAGTCGCCGCCTGAAATCGCACATCGTTGATTGCATTGCCGCCCTGCAGCACCTGGACCGGATCGGTAACCCCGCCATCACGTACATCTCTGCCTGGCATGATGAAAACCAGGAGATGTGGTATGAATACCTGAGTCCACGGTTTACCGGGCTGCTTTCTTGCAGCCCGATGACGTTTGCCCAGCACTTTCGCAACAGCATTTTGGAGCGGCGGGTCTACCGCCAGGACAAGGCGCGGCGGGTCGAAACCCAGATCATCGCCCATGGCGACATGTTTGATGCCCGGGGCGAGTTGCGCAACGAGGGGAAAACCAACGGGCTTGTCGAGGCAATCTACAAGGTCGCCCTGCCCCGCGGCCGGTCCGCCTGGTTGAAGGATCAAGCCGCTGTCGAGTCCTTTGCCGATGATGGCATCCTGCTTTCCAGCGGCTGCCTGACCGATGTCTCCAAGGAGATGGAGGCCGAGGCCTCGCTCAAACGGGCCGAAACAGCCCTCCAAAAGGCCAATCAGGAGTTACAACGCATGGCCACCCAGGACGGGCTGACCCAGGTGGCCAACCGGCGGCGTCTGGACGCCTGGCTCGACACGGAGTGGCGGCGCCTGGCCCGCGAAAAGGCACCGCTTTCCATCATCATGTGCGATATCGACTACTTCAAGCGCTATAACGACACCTATGGCCACCAGGCCGGTGATGCCTGCCTAAAAAGGATCGCCGAGGCCATCGCCCAGACCGCCCGGCGCGCTTCCGATCTGGTGGCCCGATACGGGGGTGAGGAATTTCTCGTGGCGCTTCCCCACACAACCATCGATGGTGCCGAACGGGTGGCCCAAGAGATCAAGGACACGGTCGCCCAATTGAAACTGCCCCATGCCAGCTCGCCGACAAGTTTTGTGGTGACCCTCAGTATGGGACTCGCCAGCGCCATTCCCACCGCCAAAGAAAGCGTTACTGTCCTCATCGGAAATGCCGACCAGGCATTGTACGAGGCCAAGAAGGGCGGTCGGGATCGATTTATCCGAAGCGTCTAAGAACGGCTTGGGCCAACTGGCCCGGGGATATTTCTACACCCCGCCACCGGCCTTCACTTCATACAGTTCTTGCAGATGCCATCGATGCGCACCTCCACCTTGTCGATGCGTCCGGGAAACGTCTTGCGAAGCGCCTCGGCATCCACGGTCAGGCTATCGGGCGTCAGGCAGTTCATCTGGCCGCAGCGCGTGCAGTAAAAGTGGGGGTGCCGGGGATGGTTTTTGTTGGGCGCCATGCCATAGTAGAAGGCCCGGCCACCGGTGCTGATGCGGTCCAGGATGCCACGGGCCACGAGCAGATCGAGGATGCGGTAGACCGTTACCCGGTTGATGCCGCTACGGCGCTTGAGGGTGTGGTGGATGTCGCCGGCCGAGAGGGGGTAGCTGTTGCCGCCAATCACTTCGAGCACGTCCAGCCGATTGGCCGTCGCTTCAAGGTCGGCGGCCTCCAGTAGCGACTTGTAATTGCACTGGTTGCACATGTCAGCTCCTTCGGGGATCGAGGATCGATTCCGCTTCGCAGGTCTGCGCCACCCTTTTGGGGCGGGTGCTATGAAAACGATGAAAAAGGCGCTGGGCCATGAGGTTGAGAAAAAAGAAACTGCCGGCCACCAGAATGATCGAGGCCCCCGAGGTGAGGTCGAAGGCATAGGAAATCCACAATCCGGTGATGGTAAAGACCATTCCCAGCAGGCTCGATCCGATCATCATCACCAACAGGGAGCGGGCGTATTGTTCCATGATGAACGGTGGAATGGTCAACAGCGCGATCACCAGGATCAATCCCACCACCTGGATCACCATCACCACGGTTACCGCCAGCATGGCGATGAGCAGGAAATAAAGCAACGTGACCGGTACGCCGCGAATGCGGGCGAACTCCTCGTCGTAGGAGATGGCCAAAAGATCGTGGTAGTAAACCGTCACCAGGGCCAAAATAATGATCCCCATGGCGACCATGATCCACAGATCGTTGTCCGGGACGGTGAGAATACTACCGAAGAGATAGCTCATCAGGTCCACGTTGTAGCCGGGCTTGAGGTCGATCAGGATGATGCCGATGGCCATGCCCAGGGCCCATAGAACGCCGATAATCGTATCGGCGCGGTGTTTGGCCCTGAGGGTGACCGTGGCCATGACCATGGCGGCGACCAGCGAGAAACCGAGGGTGCCGGCCAGGTAGGGCCAGCCCATGTAGAATGCCAGGCCGATGCCGCCGTACGCGGCATGGGCGATGCCGCCGGAGAGAAAAACGATACGGTTGACCACCACCAGGGAACCCATGATGCCGCAGATGACGCTGGCCAACAGACCGGCGGTTAGGGCGTTGCGCATGAATTCGAATTGCAGGGCGTCGAGCATGGATCACTCCTCGTGGTGTTTGAGCACGCGGTGGGGCAGGTGGCCGTGGGTTACCAACTCCACGGGACAGACCTCCTCAACGGTGCAGGGATACATGGTTTCGAGCATGTCGCCGGTGATTTCGGCTTGGTTGTGATAGTGCAATCGGCGGTTTACGCAGGCCACGGATTTGATATAGGTGGAGACCACCAGCAGATCATGGCTGACCACGATGATGGAGACCTCCTGGTTGAGCCGCTTGAGCAGCCGGTAGAAGTCGTTCTGGCCCTTGGAATCGATGCTGGCCGTGGGTTCGTCGAGTAGCAGCAGGCGCGGCCGCGTGACCAGGGCCCGGGCGATGAAGACCCGCTGGCGCT
>NZ_BBCC01000297.1 GCF_001311845.1 Desulfosarcina cetonica JCM 12296
CCATCTGGTTCTAAAATTTTTTCTAGATGTGGATGTCTCAAATCTGCTTCAACCAATACTACTTTTGCCCCAGAATTTGCAATAGATATTGACAAGTTTGTTGCGTTTAAAGTTTTTCCCTCTCCTGAAGAAGGGCTTGTAATTAAAATACTTTTATTGTTAGATAGCGATGAAAGTGTTATCAGATTTCGAAGATATCGGTAATGTTCGTTTAGTGGATCAGCAATTCCATAATGAGAAATCAATCTATCATAAGAATATCTTCCGCTAATATATGGGATAGCCTCATATGTTATTAAGTTAGTTTTTTGAAATATTATTTCTGGATTATATATTGTTGTTCCAAAGTAAAACTCATAAAGAGAATTAATTAAAAAAAATAGAACTATTGAAGCAATATTTGTTTTTATAATATTACTTGTTGAAAATATAGAATTAGTCTCAAAATAACTTCCTTCTTGTAAGAATTTAATTGAAATTGGTATATAATTAATAATACTATTTTTAAATACATTTATGACTTCAATTAATACTTTATTATGAAAATAATTATTCTTTGAAGATAAAACAAAAATCAAACTTATACCATCCCGAAAAACACATAATTTTGAATTATTGATATTTTCTTTTTGTAAATTCAAATTTATATAAGCCTGATTCAATATCCGCGTACTGTCTAAATTTGCATATTGTTTTATATATTCTACCCAATTTATCAAGCCATCCATATCTGAAGAACTATCCAGAGTATAATCCCTAAATATACCAACTACAATTTGGCTTTTACTTGAATAAAATGTTTCACTCAAAGCATAAAATAAAAGGTTCACAAATAGAATAAATACAAATAAAATATACCATCTTTTTATCAAAATACGGATAAAAGAAGGCAATAAAAATTTTAGAAAATATAAAATCTTTTTTAATGCCTCAAAATTGGAAACCAATTCCATTTTACTTCCTAATTTGACTTCGTTACGTTAACCGGCTCATTTTTCTACCCCAGCTACTCACGATTTCGCGTATGAGACTTGATTGCCGACAATCGCTTTCGATGGCGGCGCTCCAATTGCCAGATGATCTCAGCCTTGCTGACATCGCGCCGAGGAAGGAAGCGTGAGAGTAGTTCTTCAATGTCTGCGCAGGGTAACAGCGGATAGGTGGCTTCGTGACGGATCCTTTCGCTCAGCATGAAAAGCATGGTCATCATTACCAAGGCCATGTAGTGGTGCCAGGCGCTCCACTTGTGGGGAGTTGGGGACGGTGACGTTTTTATGCGTTTTATTGCTCTTGCAGAAAAATCGTTGTCAAATTGAAACGCATCATTTCATTCCCGTCCCGTCATTTCCAACGTCATTTTCATTCACGTCCCATCTTTTTCAAAATGACAAAGGCCGATCCTTTTGCAAACAACCGGCCCCTGTCATTTCTGGTTTCACCCGACCGGGCTCAATACATTTTCTGACCAAACTTTTTGGCATATGCCGAACCGGTCTGCTTGGGTGTGCCAATCTTTTTCTCCAGTCGGCGGCACCATTTGGCGATGTCTTTGGGTGCCCAATGAAACCAGATCCGAGGCGCCTTGGCGTGACTGGCGGCACCTCCTTCCAGAAGGATAAAGGCCACGGTGGAGCTGCAGTTGAATTTTTTCAAATTGTAGACACTGTTCCACTTCTTGATGAAGCCTGCAATTTGATCCTTCCAGCTGCCCGGGTCGCGTTTGAGTAGATCCCACATCTGCTCCATACGCTGGGTGTCGAGTCCGTAAAGCAGTCCGGTGTAGTCGGGATGATGGTTCTCCTCGTTGAGGATGTCATCCAGGAGTCTCGCTTGAGGGGCGCTGTCGACGTCCGTGCGTCGAAAATAATCGAGTAAGCCAACACCTTCGCCGCCCGGGAAAAGGCTGACGTAGCTTCCTTCTACATCAGCGCCGCCAATCTGCATGCTGGCGTGTCCGATGCATCCCTCGCGCAATCGCATGTTCCAGACATAAACTTTGGTTGGTTCAGACATGATGGGGGTACTCCTTTTTGTTTTTCGTTGGCCGAGAAGGAAGTCGGAAACGGCCATGATTTTGTGGGTTTTATTATTTCCTCATGACGATTTCATTCGATTTCGAAAAAACGAGGTTCATGCCCTCTCCCCAAAGGCATGAACCTCGTTCGATCATTCAACCTACGCCACATCCCGCGAATCCAACCCCAACGCCTTGCGCTTCCCCTCAATCGTCTTTCGCAGGAACACCGCCGCCTTTTCCGGATCCGGTTCCACACCGAACGTCGCGCCAACCACATCCTTCAACCCGTCGGTGAGCAGTCCGACCACGTTCATGCTGCCGGTGATGGGCGGCATGGGGCCCAGGTGGGTGGTGACGCCCGAGGCGACGAAGTAGGTGCCGATGGTGACGGCCTTTTCCGAGTACCACTCGGGCGCCGAGCCGGCCACGGGCAGGTCGCTGATATCCACGCCCAAGGCATCGGCCAGGGCCGAAACCAATACCAGGATGCGCACGTTGTCCACGCAGGAGCCCATGTGCAGCACCGGCGGAATACCCAGGGCCTTGCAGATCTCCTTCAGGCCGGGGCCGGCCATTTCGGCGGCCTCGGGCACTTTGAAACCGGCCTTGGCGGTGGCCACGGAGACGCAGCCGGTGTCCACGACAAGGATGTCGTTCTCGATCAGGCGCTTCGTCAGGGTCACGTGGCCGTAATCGTGTTTGATCTTGGGGTTGTTGCAGCCCACAACGCCCACGGCGCCACGGATCTTGCCGGCCTTGATGGCGTCGATGAGGGGCGCCGGCGTGCCGCCCAGGGCGCCGATGATGGTCTCAACGGAAAAGCCGCCCACGGCCGCCTGGGGCTCGACGGGGATAAACGGCTGGCCCTTGCGGTTGGGAAAGTTCTCCACCGCCGTGCGTACCACGTCCATGGCCTTTTTCTGGGCGTTGTGGGGATGGAATTCCTCGTGCTGCATGTGGGGGAACTGGGCCTTGTCGCTGGTACTGATCATCTTGGTATGGTAGCAGCCGCCCACCTTGCCCACCGAAGGCATGATGCACTGGTAGTCGACAATCATCATGTCGATGACGCCGGTGGAGAGGATCAGCTCGGTCATCAAATGGTTGCCGGCCATGGCGATGCCCCGGCGCATGAGCAGTTCGTTGCCCGTGCAGCAAACGCCCACCAGGTTGATCCCCACGGCGCCCTTGCTTTTGGCCAGGTCGAGCAGCTCCGGGGACTGGCAGGCCGCCGAGACCATCTCCGAGACCACCGGGTTGTGGCCGTGCACCACGATATTGACCTGGTCGGCCTTGAGCACGCCGGCGTTGACCGTGGTGGGCCTGGGGGTAGGCACGCCAAAAAGAATGTCGGACACCTCGGTGGCGATCATGGAGCCGCCCCAGCCGTCGGACAGGGCGTTGCGCAGGCCCTGGAGCAAAAGGGTCTGCCAGTTGTTGTCCACGCCCATGTGGGTGCGGTGCATCATCTCGGATGTCTCGCGGTCAATGCCGCGCGGGGTGATATTGAACTTCTCCCAGATCTCGCGCCGCTTCTGGGGTGCGCGCGAGACCAGCTTGATCTGCTTCTGGCGCATGCCATAATCTTCCATCATAGCATCGGCCAGTTCTCCGGCAATGGCCAGGGTCGCCTTGCCTTCCGTGGCCACGCCGTACTCGGCGGCCACGCGTTTCAATTTCTCCTCGTCGCGGATCGTGTAGCCCAGGGCGCTGCCGTCGGCCACCCCGGCCAGGACTTCCACCAGATCGCGGCCGTGGTCCGAGTGAGCGGAAGCACCGGCAGCAATCATGCGACAGAGGTTGCGGGCCACGATGATGTCGGCATCGGCGCCGCAAACGCCGGTTTGGGGGCCTTCACCAAAGGGATCGACCCGGCAGGGTCCCATCACGCAGATGCGGCAGGAAAGGCCCATGTCGCAGAACCCGCACTGGGGCTGCTGGGCGTCGTGGCGTTCCCATACGGTTTCGATACCGTCCTTGCGGGCCTTGGCATATAGCGGACCACCATCCTGGGTGATCGACAGGCTGGTTTTGTTGTCAGACATTATTTTCTCCTTCGTAGAGATTATTTTCTGTTTTTCGGTTCTCCAGAAAGCTCCAGTGATTTTTGATTAAGCAAGTATCGCATAAACCAAATCGTCGGAGGGTTCGTGTTAAGTGTAAAGTTTAAAGTGTTAAGGAAAGGAATACTGCCAATTTGTTAACCAAACGGATCCGATCCACCGCTTAACACTTAATACTTAAAACTTAACACTATCTTGAAATGTTTTTGGACGCGTTCAAGCCCCCCATAACTTGGGCTTTGTAGATAACCGCATTCTGTTTTTCTGCTTCAGCGCTCGCTGAGCTGCAGCTCGGCTTGTTTGACGGCCTTGATCAGGGCCACACCGGCGGGAACGGCCGGGGACGCTTCGGTCGGGGCCGACATGCTACGAGCCACCTCGCGGGTCTTGCGCCGCATGGCATCATCCATCGGCTCCCAGGTCAGGGCGCCGGCCTTGCAGACCTCCACGCAGGCGGGAATCTGTCCCTTGGCCACCCGGGCACTGCAGTTGTCGCACTTCACGGCAATGGGATGATCGGGCGGGCCGAAGGGATCCGTGTGGAAGCGGATCACGCCGTAGGGACAGGCCATGGCGCAGGAGGCGCAATTGATGCAGCGGTCCGGGTTGATCATCACCGTGCCGGTGTCGCTCATGCGGTAGATGGCGCCTGCCAGGCAGGCCGACTGGCAGGGCGCCGGATCGCAGTGGCGGCAACGGTTGGGAAAGCCTTCGTTGAAGCGGCCGGCACCCACGTG
>NZ_BBCC01000298.1 GCF_001311845.1 Desulfosarcina cetonica JCM 12296
CGCCGGCCTGCACCAACGGGCCCCGCTGCTGGCCCTGGCCCTGATGATGGCCCTCTTCGGCCTGGGCGGGATTCCACCGACGATCGGCTTTTCGGGCAAGCTTTTCATCTTTGTGGCCGCCATGCAGAAGGGCTATTTGGCCCTGGTGATTATCGCCATGATCAACGTGGTGATTTCCCTCTACTACTACCTGTTGGTGCTCAAAGCAGCCTACCTGGACGCGCCCGCCGCGCCGGCGGCGCCCATTGATCTGAACTTCTCCCACCGCTTGGTGGCTCTGAGCATGATCGTTCTCATCGTCGGCGTGGGGTTTTACCCGGCACCCCTGCTGGACTGGGTCCAGGCCGCGGTGTTACGTTTGCCGTGACGATGGGCGCTCAGTACTTTTCACCCCGTTACGAAGGGAGGCACGGATGACCAAAATCGGATTGATTCGTTGCGAAAAAAATGAGAACCGCTGCCCATTGACCGGATGTCTGACCAGTTTGAAAGGGTGCGCCCAGGGCTTCGCCGGTTATGACGCGGCCGAGATCGCAGGACTTTTTACCTGCCAGTGTCCGGGCAACGATTTGGTCGAAAAAGCGAAAATCCTGAAATCCAAGGGGGCCGAAGCGATCCATTTTTGTACTTGCACGTTTGCCCACAAGGAGTCGAACGCATGGGTGATGGGTGACGGGTTCTGTGATCACCTGGACGACCTCATGGCGCAGGTCGCAACTAGCGCCGGTATCCCTTGCGTCAAGGGTTCGGCTCACCTGCCCGAGGCATATCAGGTGGAAACCGTTGTCCCCGGCTGATATCGTATTCAAGATAATGTTTTTGGGCTGCGTTATCGGTCGTCGCGGTATGGGTTATACAGCTTCCTCCCTCTGGCCTTGCCAAAAACATTATCTTAAACACGATAAAATGCCGACCCTTTCCCTACCGAAGGCGATCTGAATGGAAAGCGCGCTGGATTGCATTGTCTGCTTCGTTCGCCAGGCGCTGGATGCAGCCCGAATGACATCGGCGGATCCATCCGTCCACGAAGGCATTATGCGCGACGTACTCCAGTGGACGAGCAAAATGGACCTGAAAACACCACCGCCGGTTTTTGGGCAACACATCCACCGGCGGTTGCGAACACTTACCGGCAGCCATGATCCGTACCGGGAAATCAAAAAAAAGAGCAATCGCATGGCGCTGGCGCTGCTGCCCGGGCTCCGACAAACGGTCGAGACGGCTGCGGATCCGCTGGTCATGGCGTTGCGGCTGGCCCTGGCCGGTAACGTGATCGATATGGGGGTTAGCAGTTCCATCTCCTCCACCGATCTTCAGAATGCCGTCGACAAGGCCATGACCGAACCGCTGGCGGGCCCCCTGGCAGCCTTCCAGCAGGCACTTCGCAGCGCACACACCATCTTTTACCTGGCCGACAATGCCGGCGAGATCGTTTTCGATCGCCTGCTCATCGAGCAGCTGGGAGCCCAACGGGTCACCGTGGCCGTGCGCGGCGCACCGGTGATCAACGACGCCACGCGCGAGGATGCAACGCAAGCCGGACTCGACAATCTGGTTCCCGTTGTTGACAACGGATCCGACGCGCCCGGTACGTTGCTGGACGATTGCAGCGAGGCGTTCAGGCACCGATTTGATTCCGCGGATCTGATTATTGCCAAGGGCCAAGGCAATTTCGAGAGCCTGAACACGGTGCCCAAAAACATCTTTTTTCTCTTCAAGGTCAAATGCAGCGTTGTTGCCGCGCACGTCGGCCTTCCCCAGGGTGCCCATGTTCTGGCGGTGCCCGGCGCCTGAGTCCCTTCTACCCTTGCCGTGACGATGGCTCGTCAGTGGAACTGGCCGAACTCGATTCCCAACCCGATACATTTCTTGTGGAGGATGCAGGCCGCAGCATCCTTTGGCTACAGTCTCCTGCCAAATTCGTTTCTTTTTCTACTATCCATGCCGCAATTCATGTTCCAACCGTTCTTCCGCTTGCATCCTAGCGGATGGCGCTATGCTACGAATCGTTATGGGTCAAAAAAATGATTGTCGACCGCTGAAAATTGAGACCATCAAAATATTGATGCCGGTGCCTCGCCGATGGGTGAGAAAGTGATTTATTATCAGTATGATATTTGTCGATATGAACGGCATGATTTTGGAATTAATTGGAATTGGGACGTTTCTTGGAAAAAGCCCGCATATTTCCCAACTGAGCAAGGCAAAAGGAGACGCATATGCCACATGAGAAAATCGTTCCTGATGTATCGATCACGTCTCTTGCCATTCTGGATGCCGAGGGCAAGGTCGACAAGGACCTGGAACCGGATATTGACATCCAGACGCTTCTCAAGCTCTACCGCTTCATGGTGTTGGCCCGGCGCTTCGATGAGCGCTTGGTGGCGTTGCAGCGCCAGGGGCGCATCGGCACGTTTCCACCCATCACCGGTCAGGAGGCGGCCCAGTTGGGTGCCGTGGCCGCCATCCGGCCCACCGACTGGCTGGTGCCGTCCTTCAGGGAGACCGCCGCCGAATTGTGGCGCGGCCGGGGGCTCGATAACATCATTATTGCCAACAACGGTCTGAACGAGGGCGGCATCATGCCGGACCACAGCCGGGATTTTCCCGTATCGATTCCGGTGGCATCGCAGATCCCCCATGCGGTCGGCCTGGCCTGGGCCGCCCGATACCGGCAAAGCGACGAAGTGGTGATGGTCTTTTTCGGTGACGGCGCGACCTCGGAGGGGGATTTCCATGAAGCCATGAATTTCGCGGCGGTGTTCCAGGTGCCGGTGATTTTCGTTTGTCAGAATAACCAGTGGGCGATTTCCATCCCCCTGTCGCGGCAGACCCGTTCCGAAACGCTGGCCCAGAAAGCCGTCGCCTATGGCATGCCCGGCATCCAGGTGGACGGCAACGATATTCTGGCCGTTTATGCGGCCGCCGAGGAAGCGGTGGCGCGGGCCCGGTCCGGCGGCGGGCCGACCTTTATCGAATGCGTCACCTATCGTGTGCTGATGCATACGACCGCCGATGACCCCAAGCGGTATCGTTCCGATGAAGCCGTGGACGCCTGGCGCCGTAAGGACCCGCTGATCCGGTTCGAAACCTATCTCCGGGCCAAGGGGGTGCTTGACGAAGCAAAGATTGCCGGTCTGCAGTCCGAAATCGAAGGCGAAATCAAGGCGGCCGTTGACCATGCCGAGGCCCGGATGAAAACCATGGGGGATCCGATGGAGATGTTCGACCATCAGTACGCCGCGATGCCACCAACGCTGAGGCGTCAGAAAGCGATCCTTGAACGTGAGTTGGCCGCCGATGGCCGGGAGGTCGAGCATGAATAAACTTACCATGGTGCAGGCGCTCAACCTGGCCCTGCGGCAGGAGATGGAGGCCGATGACAGCGTTA
Source organism: Desulfosarcina cetonica JCM 12296 (assembly GCF_001311845.1). Taxonomy (GTDB): domain Bacteria; phylum Desulfobacterota; class Desulfobacteria; order Desulfobacterales; family Desulfosarcinaceae; genus Desulfosarcina; species Desulfosarcina cetonica. The sequence goes on from NZ_BBCC01000298.1 coordinate 3,392, forward strand.
TTGTTCTTGGTGAGGATGTGGGCATGGACGGCGGGGTTTTCCGGGTGACCGATGACCTGATCCACCGGTTCGGAGCATCGCGCGTGGTCGACACCCCCCTGGCCGAGTCGGCCATCGTGGGCATGGCCATCGGTATGGCGGCCTATGGATTGCGGCCGGTCTGCGAAATCCAATTTTCGGGGTTTGCCTACCACAATTTCCATCAGCTGGAAAACCATGCCGCGCGATTGCGCTGGCGCAGCCGTGGCCGCTACCCGGTGCCCATGGTGCTGCGGGCGCCCTACGGTGCCGGCGTCAGGGCCCTCGAACACCACTCGGAAAGCCGAGAGGTATACTGGGCCCACACACCGGGTCTCAAGACCGTGATCCCCTCCGGCCCCCGCAACGCCCGGGCGCTGCTGGTAAGCGCCATCCGCGATCCGGACCCGGTGGTCTTTTACGAGGGCAAGGCGCTCTATCGGGCCTTTCGCGAAGCGGTTCCCGAAGCGGTGGAAACCCTGCCCATCGGCCAGCCGCAGATTGCCCGTGAGGGCAGCGACGTCACGCTGATTGCCTATGGTGCCATGGTCCGTCCCACCCTGGCTGCCGCCGAAGCGCTCGACGTGCAGGAGGGCGTCAAAGCGGAAGTGATCGATTTGTTGACCCTTTCCCCCCTGGACGACAGGCTGCTGGTCGAATCGGTGCGCAAGACCGGGCGGGCCGTGGTGGTGCATGAGGCCCCGCAGAGTTTTGGTCCCGGTGCCGAAATCGTCGCCCGCCTGATGGAAGGTGCGTTTTTCTACCTCGAGGCGCCCATCGAACGGGTGACCGGATTCGACATCGTGGTCCCGCTGTTCAGCCGTGAGAAAAGCTACCTGCCCAGTGTGCCGCGTATTGTCCGGGCAGTCCGCCGGACCCTGGATCAGGGGTAGAAAGGAGAGGGCATGACGCAATCGTTTCGACTTCCCGACCTGGGAGAAGGCATCCACGAAGGCGAAGTGACGGCCGTGTACGTGAAAGCCGGACAGAAGATCAAGGAAGGCGACATTCTGCTGGCCATGGAGACCGATAAGGCAACCGTGGATATTCCCTCCCCGTATACCGGAACCGTTGCCGAGGTGCGGGTGCGCCCCGGCGATACGGTCAAGGTCGGGGCCGTGTTGGTCACCATCGAGGCGGCTGATTCGGCGGCTGGAGAAATCGCTTCCCGTGGGGAAACCGAGGCGCCGGCCGGCAAGTCCAATGAAAGCCGCCCCGCCGAGCGGCAACCACCGGCCAAGGGCCGTCATGAAACGCCGGTGCCGGCCT
>NZ_BBCC01000299.1 GCF_001311845.1 Desulfosarcina cetonica JCM 12296
TCAGCGACGCTGCAGGTCGGCGGCACCGGCCGGCCCGAGGGCTGGGATCAGGCGGGTCTTGGTCTTGCCGGGTACCGGGTAGCGGCCGAAGATAATCAGCGTCGGGTTGAAGGTTGATAGGCGCATGGGGTCCGTGGGTTTCTCTTTCTCCTCACCTAGGGGTGCCGATCCGGGTTGGTTTGCATGCCCGTGTCTACCACACTCACCAGCCAAAGTACATCAACCCGCGCCGCCGAAAAAATGCTGAAGGCGTTCATGCCATGGGTTATCAGCCTTGGGGAATGGCTCTTTACCAATCGTTCCCGGATGTGTATGCTTTTGACACGCGATACCGCCGAATGATGGTGTAATCCTTCAAGCCCAAAGGGAGCATTCCATGAACAGGGAAACCGCGATGTTGATTGTCCCCCGGGGAACCCCCGTGCAATTTGTTGATGAGGTCAGTGGTGCATACACGGAAGGAATGTTCATCGGCCCTGAAACGTGCCGGGATTATATCGTCCTGCCAGCGGAATCCGCGCAAAAGACACCCCGTGTGGGCGAGCCGCTTTTCGCGCGATATCGGATCCAGGATCACATGATTGAATTCCGATCAGCGATTCTTGAGCTAATCGACTACCCGATGACCATGTGGCGCATCCAGGCGCCCACCACGATCGACTATTTCACCCTCCGCGCGCACCATCGGATTCCATGTGCCTTGCCGGCCAGTATCGAGATTGACCAGCAGGGGTTTTTTGTCCCCGGAATCATCCGAAATATCAGTAAAAGTGGTGCGCGTTGCCTTTTTCGGGGGGTGTCCGGCGGACCGCAGCTGGTTCAAGCCAATGATCCTGTCACCCTGCGCTGCAGCTTTCCCGGCCTTTTTGGAAAGCAGGTCGCCAACGGCAGAATCGCCACGGTTCTGCAGCGTGACGACGAGCTTTCCGTGGGCATTCAGTTCACCGACACCCAAGACTGGGTTCCTTCCTATCATTGACGGATTCGTAAAAAACCCGATATCGGCGTTACGCTTCATCCTTCGTCACTGCGGCGTACGCAAAAGTACGCCTCATTCCTCAGGATTCGCAAGCCTTGATCTCGGGCTTTTTACGAATCCGTCGGAAATGCGACTTTTTACGAGTCCATCATCATTGAGGGGTTCTCCGGACCGATTCCGCGACTCCGGCAAGCCGCCTGAAGCGGTATTTTGCATGCCCTTGTGCGTCGGGCCCCTGCGGCCGTCTAAAGCCCGCAGGCCACGCCGGTGGTCAGCGCTTGTTCCAGGTCCGCCAAAATATCCGCGATATCCTCGATGCCCACGCTGAGGCGAATGAAGTCCGGCGTCACGCCAGCGGCGCGTTGCTCCTCTTCGGACAGTTGTTCATGGGTGGTGGATGCGGGGTGAATCACCAGGCTTTTGGCGTCGCCGATATTGGCCAGATGACTGATCAGGCGTAGGCTTTCAATGAATTTAATCGCCGATGCCTGGCCGCCCTTGATGCCGAAACCCACCAGGCGCCCTGCCCGTTGGGAAGGTATTTGTCCACCAGATGGTGGGTCGGTGACGATTCCAGACCGGGGTAGCGCACCCACGCCACACAACTGTGTTGCTCCAGGAAACGGGCTACGGCCAGGCCATTTTCCGAGTGGCGCTGCATTCTCAGGTGAAGGGTCTCCAACCCCTGCAAAAACGTCCAGGCGTTGAAGGGGCTGAGCGCCGCCCCCATGTCCCGCAAGCCCAGGACCCGGGCGCGCAGGATAAAGGCCAGGTTGCCGAAGGTTTCGACGAATTTCAGGCCGTGGTAGGCCGGATCGGGATTGACGAAATCGGGAAACCGGCCGGAAGCGGCCCAGTCGAAGGTCCCCGCATCCACGATCACCCCGCCGATGGACGTGCCGTGACCGCAGATGAATTTGGTGGCCGAGTGGATCACGATGGCCGCGCCATGCTCGAAAGGCCGCAACAAATAGGGTGAGGTGACGGTGTTGTCCACCACCAGGGGAATGCCATGCCGCTTGCCGATGGCGGCGATGGCGGCGATATCGACGATATCCAGTTTGGGATTGCCGATGGTTTCCACGAAAAAGGCCTTGGTCCGGTCGTTGACGGCCGCGTCCCAGGCGTCCAGATCGCTTGGGGAAACAAAACGGGTTTGGATGCCCATCTTTTTAAGGGTATGCGTAAAAAGGCTCACCGTTCCCCCGTAAAGCTCGGAAGAGGCGACAATTTCGTCACCGGCCTGGGCCAGGCTGAGAATCGTCAGTGTCTCGGCGGCTTGGCCGGAGGCCACGGCCAGGGCGCCGACCCCGCCCTCCAGCGCGGCGATGCGTTTTTCGAACACATCCGTGGTGGGATTCATGATACGGGTGTAGATATTACCGAATTCCCGCAGTCCGAAAAGGTCGGCGGCCTGCCGGGAACTGTCAAAGGTGTAGGATGCGGTCTGATACAGGGGAACCGCCCGGGAATGGGTGGTCGGATCCGGTGTATGACCGGCGTGAATGGCCTTGGTTGCAAATCCGCGGATAAAGTCGTTCATGATCATATCTCCTTTGGCCGGCGGGCGGATGGAATGGACAAACAAAAACGCCGCCTTCCCCTTTGCGGGAAAGGCGGCGGCAGCGAAGCCCGTTGCCCTGTACGGTCAGGGCCGCATGTTTCCCCTCTTGCGGGCTGGAATTGGCACCTTGTGATCCACAGGTTGCCGGACGGTCATCGGGCCAGGTCCCTCTCGCCGCTCTTCATGATATAATTTCAGAAAGTAATTTTCGTAACACGGTTGTCAAGGCGTGCTGGCCCGGCCGTCCATGAATTCGTTGACCTGGTTCTGGAAGGTCCGATAGGTCAGCATCATGTCATGGACCGCTTTTTATCGGGAAAAAGTCGTTGAAGACATCTTGATACACATGGTAGGCGAGCCGGTCGACACCAAGGCCGGTGTCGACCATCATGGCCACCATGTCGGCCAGGTAAAGGGTTGCCGTGGCCGGGTCGTTACGGGAGGCCAGGTTGGCCAGATGGTGGTTTTCGATCATATAGATCATGTGCGGGCTGAAATTCCACTGCTTGGCGATGATGCCGCCAAGGGCCGTGTGATCCATGCCGAGAACGTCCTTTTCCGCTTCGACGAAACTCATCCCCCGATCGGAAACCAGCCGTTGAATGGTGTCCAGCTTGTCGGCGACATACTCGTGGAGAATGACCTTGCCGATATCCTTGAGCAGCGCGGCCGTGTAGATGGCTGGCAGGCTCATCAGGTCGCGTTGCTTGGCAAGGGTTCTGGCCACCATGGCCACGGCCAGGCTCTGCCGCCACAGGTCACCTTTGGCCAACCCGTATCCCGCCTGGGCGCGATCGAGATTCCCGGAAAGGTTCTGGGACAGGACCATCTCCACCACCTGTTGCTGACCCAGCATGGAGACGGCCTGTTGAACCGAATCCACCTTCACGGCCAATCCCAGGTATGCGGAATTGGCGGTTTTGAGAAGATTGGCCGTGATGGCCGGATCGCGTTCGACGACCCGCATCAACTCGCTCAAGGGCGCTTCGGGGTCATTGGCCAGGGCCAGGACTTTGTGGATAATGATCGGGACGGGTTCCAGTTTGTCGATTTTTTTAAGAATGCCGGAAAGATCGGTCATTTTCAGCGAATTCCTCGAACATCGGTTGGGTGTTGCGTCATCGATATCATGTGCGTGGAAAGAAGCATTTGCGGCTCGTTTCCACAGATATGATCGGTCTTTCGCTGGAGCGCATTAATTAAAATTGATGGACTCGTAAAAAGTCGCATTTCCGACGGATTCGTAAAAAGCCCGAGATCAAGGCTTGCGAATCCTGAGGAATGAGGCGTACTTAGCGTACTCCGCAGTGACGAAGGATGAAGCGTAACGCCGATATCGGGCTTCTAAGGAAGTGACCCGAAATTCGGGTCACTTCGTGAACACGGATATTTCCCCGCAAGGGGTAAACTGCTTTTTACGAATCCGTCAAAATTGCTGCATCCGTTCGTGCAAACGCCTGGCCTGCAGGCAAAAGGCCTCCAGCCGGGCGGTGGTGATCTGGGGAAAGGGGGCCCCGTCACTCTCGATGGCCAGAAACGGCAAGTCACCCATGCCGGTCAGGATGGTCGACAGGCGCGGATCGCCGGCAGCTGCGGCCAGGCGATCCGCCGGGGTCATGATTTCGCTTAAAATCGATTCGGCCAGGCGGTTGGGCATGCAGCCGAAGGGGCCGATGGCAATCACCCCGCAGGCGCTGGCCGCGACTTCCCGCAGGCGCTGCCCACGGTGAGGATGGCCTCTCCATGATGATCGGGAGCCAAGTGCGGCTGGGCATGATCGATGATATCGGCCAGGTCGACGGCCGCGCCGTGAACCAGGCCGGAGCCGGCCAGGCGGTTGCGAATACGCGTTGCGCTGATGGTCATGGCGCGGCGTTTAAGCCAGATCCCCATGCGTTCCCGCCATCCCAACGGGCCGCGGGGCGAGTGTCCCGTGGCCAGGAGCCAGTCCGCATAGTAAATCCATTCGGCCACCGGGGCGCACACACAGGCGAAGCCCAGCTCGGCCAGCCGTTCGGTGATGAATTGCCGGGATAGCCGTCGCGGCGGACGAAAATCTCACCCACCAGGGCGATGACCGGCACGGCCGCCGCCGGCCGTTTCAGGGCGATGGTTCGCAGTTGGCGGGCGGCCTG
>NZ_BBCC01000300.1 GCF_001311845.1 Desulfosarcina cetonica JCM 12296
CCGTTTTACCGGTGCCGGCGGCGGCGGCTGCCTGTGGGCCATCGGCGAGGCCAAGGCCATCGCCGCCTTGAAACCGGTTTGGGCCGGGTTATTGGCCGAACGCCCGACCGCCGGTCTGCTCGACTGTCGCGTGGACACCCGGGGGGTGGCTTAACCAATTGATTTGAAATTTGAAATTTGAAATTTCAAATCCATCTGCCGCTGGCCCTTGTTAAACCGCCGGCTAAATGCTACGTATGGCGGTTATCGGGCCCTCTTCCAGGTTCACCCGATGTATTCATGATTATAAACGTTATCAATTGGTTGACGATCGATACAGACACTTCAAGGAAACACAGATGAACTTTCAGGATGTGATTCTCACGTTGGACAGATTCTGGGCCCGCAAGGGATGCGTGGTGGCCCAGCCCTATGATCTGGAAGTGGGCGCCGGCACCTTTCATCACCACACCACCTTGAAAGCCCTGGGTCCCGAACCGTGGAAGGTGGCCTACGTCCAGCCGTCCCGACGGCCCACGGACGGCCGTTACGGCGAGAACCCCAACCGCCTGCAGCATTACTACCAGTACCAGGTGCTGCTCAAGCCCTCCCCCATCAATGTCCAGCAGCTCTACCTGCAGAGCATGAAGGCCCTGGGCGTGGACCCCCTGGAACATGACATCCGTTTCGTCGAGGACGACTGGGAGTCCCCCACCCTGGGCGCCTCCGGGCTAGGCTGGGAAGTGTGGCTGGACGCATGGAGTGCACCCAGTTCACCTATTTCCAGCAGGCCTGCAGCATGGAACTGGCCCCCATTGCCGTGGAGCTGACCTATGGCCTTGAGCGCATCGCCATGTACCTGCAGAGCATCGACAACGTCTACGACCTGAAGTGGAACGATACCGTCACCTACGGCCAGGTGCACCACCAGCAGGAGGTGGAACAATCCACCTACAATTTCGAAAAGGCCGATGTCAGCCTGCTGCTGGACCTGTTCAACCGCTATGAGGCCGAAGCCAAGCGGATCATCGACGAAGGTCTGGTGCTGCCGGCCTATGAATTCACCCTCAAGTGCAGTCACACCTTCAATCTGCTGGATGCCCGCGGCGCCATCAGTGTCACCGAGCGGACCGGCTATATCGGCCGTATCCGCAACCTGGCGCGCAGTTGCGGCATGGGGTACGTGAAACAGCGCGAAGCCATGGGCTTTCCCCTGCTCACCCCGGCGGCCTGACCGGCGGTTGCGACCGCCCCTGACGATGACACGGTGAACGACTTTTCCGATCGGCCCAAACCGCCGCCCGGAAGCAACGATAGCGATGATCGAGGAGAACATGGAAACCCTACTACTTGAAATCGGTGCCGAGGAGATCCCCGCCGGCTACATCCGGCCGGCCCTGGACGCCATGGCCGAGAACCTCGTCAAGCGGTTGGACGCGGCCCGCATCGGCCATGCCGAGGCACGCACCTGCGGTACGCCCCGACGGTTGACGGTGATCGTGGCGGCGGTGGCGGCCAAGCAGGAAACCATCACCGAGGATCTCATGGGACCACCTGTGAAGATCGCCTTTGACGCCACCGGCAAACCGACCATGGCGGCAATCAAATTCGCCGAAAAAGGCCGGTGTCGCCGTCGGCCGCCTCAAGGTGGTCGAAACGGAAAAAGGCCGCTACCTGAGCGCCCGCAAGGTCAGCCGGGGCCAGGCCACGATGCAGTTGCTCAAAAGCATCCTGCCCGAAGTGATCCTGGCGATTCCCTTTCCCAAGAGCATGCGCTGGGCCGATATGACCATCCAGTTCGCCCGGCCCATCCAAAGCCTCGTGGCCCTTTACGGCACCAAGGTGGTGGCCTTCACCCTGGGCGGCCGGATCAAGAGCGGCCGTCATTCTTTGGGCCACATGTTCATGAGTCCGGGCAAGATCGCCATCGAATCGCCCGAGGCGTATGCCGCCAAACTGGCCGAGGCCAACGTGATCGTGGATATCGCCCAGCGCCGCCAGATGACGGCCGAGGCGGTGGCCGAGGCGGCCCGCGGGATCGGGGGCACGGTGCTGCCCGATGAAGAACTGCTCGATATCGTCACCAACCTGGTGGAAATCCCCGTGGCCACGGCCGGACGCTTCGATGAGATGTTCCTCGAGGTTCCCAAGGAAATCCTGATCACGGCCATGCGCGAGCATCAGAAATATTTTGCCGTGGTAGACGACCAAGGCCAGCTGATGCCCGGCTTCATTGCCGTCAACAACACCCGCACGCGGGATATGAATCTGGTGGCCACCGGTCATGAACGCGTCCTGCGCGCCCGGCTCTCCGACGCCCGCTACTTCTACCAGGCCGACATCAAGGTGCCCATGGAAGACTGGGTCGAAAAACTCAAAAGGGTGCTCTTCCAAGCCAAACTGGGCAGCATGCACGACAAGATGACCCGCGTGAAAACCCTGGCCGCCTGGCTGGCCGATGCCATCAACCCGGCGGAGAAGGAGAAGGTCTCCCGGGCGGCGCACCTGTGCAAGGCCGACCTGGTCAGTCAGGTGGTGGGCGAATTCGCCAACCTCCAGGGCATCATGGGACGAACCTACGCCCAGGTGGCCGGCGAGCCGGCCGATGTGGCCGCCGCCATTGAAGAACACTACCGTCCGACCCACAGCGGCGGTCAGTTGCCGGAAACCGAAACCGGCGTGATCCTGGCCATCGCCGACAAGATCGACTCCATCTGCGGCTGTTTCTCCGTGGGCCTGATCCCCACCGGTGCCGCCGACCCCTATGCGCTCAGACGCCAGAGCATCGGTATTCTGCAGATGATGCGCAGCCGCAACATCGGCATCGCCATGTCCGAGCTGGTGGAAAAAGGCGTCTCCCTGTTCGCCGGCGTCAGCAACCGGCCCGTGGCCGAAACCGTGGATGCCGTGCTCGCCTTCCTCAACGCGCGCCTGGCACGTCTTCTGGCTGACGACGGCCTTTCCAAGGATGTCATCGCCGCCGTGATGGGCGCTTCGGCAAACCACATTCCCGATATTCAGCGCCGGGCCGCGGCCCTGGAGCAGCTCAAGGGCAAACCCGATTTCGAGCCTCTGGCGGCGGCGTTCAAGCGGGTGGAGAACATCCTCAAGAAGGCGTCATCCGAGGCTGCCACGGCGATCGACCCCGCGCGGTTCGACCAGCCGGCCGAAAATACCCTGTACGCCGCCTGCCAATCGGTCACCGAAAAGGTGATCGGGCAACTGACCACGGGCGATCTGGAAGGCGCCCTGGCGACCATCGCCACATTGCGGGATCCGGTGGACGCCTTTTTCACCGATGTGATGGTCATGGCCGAGGACACGGCCGTGCGCGGCAACCGGCTGGCCCTTTTGTCGGCCATTTCGGCCATCTTCGGTCAGATCGCCGATTTTTCTCAGATATCCACCTAAAAAGGGCAACGTTTAAACCACAAATCTCAACCTGTCATGATAGGAGGCAGACATGCCTTTCGATCCCAGCAAGGATAAAGTGCTCAAGAAATGGAAATGCCCGGAAACCGGGCTGGTCGTCACGATCAACCAGTATGACCAGGGCGAGGCCAAGGTCCAGATCGGCCCACGGATCCTTAAAAAACAGGATGGCAGCGACCGCGCCCCGGTCAAGGCCGGCCGGCTGACCATCGAGGATATCCTCTGGCTGTACGATGTCATGGATGAAATCAAGGACGATTTGACCGACCTGCAACGGCCGGCCTGATCGGCGGCAGGAACTTTCCCATGCCCGAGCGTCGCGCCATCGTCAATCCCGTCAAGGGCAAGCGGCCGCCCGATACCGGCACCATTGCGATCATTGCCGCCACCGAAAGCGACCTGCAATTGATGGCCGGGATCACCCATGTCCCATTGGTGGAGGAGCGCAAGCTCTACATGAGCACGCTTCGCATCTTTGCCGACCCGCATCGGCGTTTCTGCCTGGCCGGTCCGGTGGTCGGTGCGCCGTATGCCGCCATGATCGTGGAAAGCCTATGCGTGTGGGGCGTTCGCCAGATCCTTTTCATGGGCTGGTGCGGCGCCGTTTCCCCCCACGTCAAGGCCGGTGACATCATCGTCCCGGCCAACGCCATGGTGGACGAAGGGACCTCCGGCCACTATTGCGACCCCACGTGCCGGGTGGCCCTGCCGGCCCGCGAGTTGACCCATCAGGCCCAGCTGGCCCTCGAGCACCACGGCGCCAGCTTTCACAGCGGTGCCATCTGGACCACCGATGCGATCTTCCGTGAGACCGTCGAGAAGGTCAAGTACTACCAGTCCATCGGAGCCCTGGCCGTCGAGATGGAACTTTCCGCTGTCTTCACCGTGGCCACCTTCAGGGAAATGGAGGCGGCCGGCCTGCTGGTGGTCTCCGACGAAGTCTCCGACTTGACCTGGCGGCCGGGATTTCGCACGACCGCCTTCAAGACGGCCCGACAGCAGGCCTGCCGGGCCGCGCTGACCCTGGCGAGCTGCTTCGGCGTACAGGATGTATTTGCCTAGTTTCTCCCTTTTTTGTTAACCCGAAACGAGCCAACCGATTCGCCATGGCCGCACCCTCCATAGATGAACTCGTCGATCTGCTCGCGTCCTACAACCAGGCCTACCGCCGGGGCGCCCGATCGTTACGGACGCCGAGTACGACGGCCTGGTGGAACAGTTGCGCCAACGCGCCCCGGACCACGCGTCCTGCA
>NZ_BBCC01000301.1 GCF_001311845.1 Desulfosarcina cetonica JCM 12296
CAAAAGCGCCAGGGGCACGACAGTGGTTTTGCCGGCACCGGGAGGCGCCACCAACACGGCCGCCCGATGACGGTCGAGGGCCGCCTCCAGGGAGGGCAGAACCGTTTCAATGGGAAGCGAAGAGGTGCTGCTGGTTTGCGGATTATCGTGGGTCATGGTGATTGATGCATTAGCATATTTCAATACGCCTTTCACCTCGCATCATATCGGCGATAAAGCTTCAAGATCGCTCACTGCCAGCCGATAATCCTCAACAGCCGGAAGCGTGCCGGCGTTTAGAGGAAGGCGTTATCCATTGGCAAGGGGGTGTCCAAGCGTATGCGGCGTGTTTTTTTCATTCTGATGGTCGTTTTCGTGACGGGCTTCAAACCCGCTCACGCCGAAACGATCCGTTTCATTCCGCTGCCCATGCAGAATCGCGAGACGGTGTTCGGTCAATTCAAACCCATGACCGACTATCTCGAGCAGCGCCTTGAAGTGAAAATCGTCTACGACTACTGCGACAGCTATGCCGATGTACTCGAACGCTTTCGGCAGTCCCGGGTGGATCTGGCCTACCTGGGGCCGTTGCCCTATGTCGAGCTGCGGGCGACCTTCGCCCATGCCGAGCCGATTGTGCGCTTTTGCGAAAGCAGTGGCCGGGCCGAATATACCTGTGCCCTGGTTTCGTTCATGGACAATGTTTTCGACCCCCAATCGGCCCATCACCGTCGCATCGCGCTGACCCAGCCGTTCTCCACCTGCAGCTACCTCTCCACCTCCCGGCTGATGCACTGGATGGGCAGCAATATCGAACAGAATCTGTACCGTTACCTGAAGAAACACGATGAAGTGGCGCTATCGGTCATCCGCGGGGATTTCGATGCCGGTGGCCTCAAAACCGCCATTGCGTGCAAATACGCCCACATGGGGCTGAATATCGTAGCCGAAACCCTGCCCCTGCCGGGCTTCGCGCTGGTGGGCAACACCCGGACTGGCGCCGCAACGGATCGCAGAGATCCGTGACGTGTTGACGGCGCTCGCGCCCGACGGTCCCGACGGGGTGTTGTTGCAGGCCTGGGGAAACAACATCCGCCATGGCGCGGTGCCGGCCGCGGATGCCGACTATCAGGCGGTGCGGGAAATGATCGAAGCTATCCAGATTCCCATGAAGGGCAATTTCTGATGACACCGCGTGCGCAACGGCTGATGGATAATACCCCCTTCGTCGTGCTGGTGCTCGGCTCGGTGGCCATGGGTTTGGCCATTTTCCTGTATTTCAACCGTATCCACAAGCAGGATGCGCATAACGCACAGCAGCAACAGATCCTGACCACCGCCTTTGAGGCCAGCATCGAGATGTACCGGGTCGCCATGGATGGCTTCTACGCCAACATCATCAGCCGCCCGGATATCCTCAAAGTCTTCGACGACGGGGTGACATCCACCGGGGCGCAGCGCGCATTGGCCAAGGGTCGGCTCTACCGCTGGCTTTATCCCCAGTACGCGGCCATGCGGGCCAACAACCTGTTGCAGCTGCATTTTCATCAGGCCGATGGTACCAGCTACCTGCGTTTTCATCAACCCGACCGCTACGGCGATTCCCTTCTGGATTTTCGTCATACGGTGCAGCTGGCCAACGCCGAGAAACGGCTGGTGTATGGCTTCGAGGTTGGCAAGTCAGGTTCCAGTTTCCGCTATGTCTATCCGATGCTCTGGCAGGGGCGACACCTGGGCAGCGTCGAGGCCAGTGTAACGCCTCGGGCCATTCGCGATAGCATGGCCCGGTTGCTGCCCAACCGGGAGTATCAGTTCCTGCTCCATCGTCAGCATACCCTGCCCTGTCTTTTCGAGGATCAGCGCTGGCGCTATCAATCTGCCGTGATTCACCCTGATTTCGTTATCGAGCGCGATGGCAACGGGCCGGGGGAAAACATGCCGAACCTCTCCGGCGGGGCCACATCGATCAACGCCCAATTGCGAGACGATCCCACGGTGCAGTCGGCCATGACGCGTGGGGTTGCCGCCACCCTGGGAATTCAAACCGGATCGCGTTACTTTCTGGTGACCCTGCTTCCGGTCCGTGACGTGGCGCATCATCTCAGTGCCTATCTGATCGCCTATACCCCCGACCGGTTTCTCGCGACCATCCGGGATGAGTTCATCATCTACATGCTCACGGCGGCCATGGCCCTGGGATTGATCGCGACCCTCGTGATGGGGTTGCGCCGGCGGACCGCCGCTTTGGTTCGCGAGCAGCGCAACCTTCAGGTGATGACCGATACCCTGGCCCAGGGGGTCTATGTGATGGATGTCCAGGGCGTTATTCTACGGATCAATCCGGCGGCTTGCCGCATGCTCGGCTATGCGGCCGACGATCTGGTCGGCCAGTCCGCCCACAGCTGGTTTTTCAGCAAACCTTGCAGCGAAGATGCCTGCGGACGGTCATGCGCGTTTTGCCAGCGGATCAGCCGGGGACAACCGTACGACGGCGAAGAGGACTACATCACCAAGGACGGCTCCGTTCTGGCCGTCGAAGTGGCCAGCCGGCCGATTTTGGAAAAGGGGACGGTCATCGGTGCGGTGACGGCGTTTCAGGACATCACCGAGCGTAAACGGATGGAGGCCACGCTACGGGAAAAGGGGCTGATTCAGCGTACGCTCATGGAAGGCATGCCGGTGGGACTGGTGATTGTCGACGCCGAAACGCGTTTGATCGAGAGGGTCAATCCCACGGCGGCCAAGCTTTTCGGCTGGGATGTGGAAAAGATTATCGGCAACCGCTGCCACCAGTTCCTCTGCCCGGCCGAGGAAGGCCAGTGCCCGATCATGGACTGCGGCCAGACGGTGGACAGTTCCGACCGCGTTTTGATCCAGCATGACGGCGCCCATCTGCCGGTGTTGAAAACCGTCAACCGCATTGTCATCCAGGGACGGGAAAAGCTTCTGGAGTGTTTCATCGACATCAGCAGCCGGATCGCCGCCGAGGAAGCCTTGAAACGCGTCAATCAGGAACTGACGTCGGCCATTGTCCAGGCCAAAATCTTGGCCAAGGAGGCCAAGGCGGCCAACCGTTCAAAAAGTGTTTTCCTGGCCAACATGAGCCACGAAATCCGCACCCCGCTGAATGCCATCCTGGGATACTCCCAACTGCTCCAGCAGGATCCGTCCCTCTCTGCCGAGCACCTCGAGCAGGTGCGCACGATCAACCGCAGCGGGGATCACCTGCTGGGGTTGATCAACGGCGTGCTGGAGATGTCCAAGATCGAAGCCGGGCATGTCCGGCTCCAGAATGCCCCTATGAATCTCGATCGGTTGCTCAATGATGTCCAGTCGATGTTCCAATTGGCTTGCCAGAAAAAACGCCTGAACTTCAGGATGACCAGCAGCGGGGGGCTGCCGGGCCCGATCGTCGCCGACCAGGGCAAGATTCGCCAGATTCTGGTCAACCTGCTGGCCAATGCGGTCAAGTTTACCGATCATGGAGAGGTCTCTTTGCACACGCGTATTCTGGCCGGCGGGCCAGAGCACTGGCGCATCACCATTGACGTGGCCGATACCGGCGCCGGGATCGCGCCCGCCGAGCAGGCACGCTTGTTCCAGGCGTTCGAGCAGACCGCCAGCGGCCAACGCGCGGCGGAGGGAACCGGGCTGGGACTGTCCATCAGCCGCGCCTATGCCCGCAGCATGGAGGGCGACCTGGTGTTGCTGCACAGCGAAAGCGAACAGGGGCGGTGTTCCGCTTTACCTTTCCGGCCGGCCGTGCGCTGCTTCTCGACAATGCCGCCGATTCCCATGACAACCTACCTCAGGTCAAGGGGCTGCAACCCGGCCAGCCACCCGTTCACGTTCTGATCGTCGAGGACGACCCGGTCAGCCGCCAACTGCTTCAACGGTTCCTGACTCAAATCGGATTCGCGGTGCAAGCGGTCGATAGCGGCGAGGCCGCCCTGGCCCAGGTGGTCGATTCCCCCCCGGACGTGGTGCTCATGGATGTACGCCTGCCGGGGATCGACGGGTACGAGGCGTCCCGACAGCTGCGCCGCTTGCCCGGCGGCACGAAGTTGCGCATCATTGTGGTAACGGCCAGCGGCGTCACCACCGATGAGATCCGTCAACAGGCCATTGACGCCGGTGTGGACGATTATATCGCCAAGCCGTATAATATCGCCGAATTCCTCCACAAGATCCAACACCTGTGCAACCTTACCTACGTATACAGCCATGCCGTATCGCAGCCGGCGGCATCCGATCCCCCGCCGCGGCCTGGATCGGCCATGGCCGAGGGCCTGCCCGGTGCGTTGCGCGAGGCTCTCCAGGAGGCCATCGAGCTTGGCGACATGACCCAGTTCGAGCATTTGCTGGTAGACGTGGCGCAAATCGACACGGGTCTGAAGGAACACCTGGGACAACTCTCCCTGCGGTTTGCGTACACGGAGCTGCTGGAACTCTTGGCGTCACTTCCGGCGGCAAGCGACAGCCCCGGTCATCCATCGCTGCATTCGGCAAGTTAAGGAGCCATACATGCATTCCGAAACCATTATGGTTATTGATGATACACCTGAAAATCTTCAAATCCTGAGTTCCATGCTGCGGCAACGGGGATATGGCGTGGCCGCCTTTCCACGGGGCCGGATGGCACTGGTGGCGGCGGAGCGGAAACGACCGGACCTGATCC
>NZ_BBCC01000302.1 GCF_001311845.1 Desulfosarcina cetonica JCM 12296
GTCATCGCCGGTTAAAATGGCCCCACCTGCCGGCAGAAAGTGAACCCCCTACACCGCCATTTTTGAAAATACCGTCAAGGAATTGTACGGACCCACCCGCCTCCTACTTTCGGAAGATAATCCCACCTATAATGTCGTGCCATCCATTCCACCTGTGTATGAGAGGGCATGATGCAACGAACGCGAACCCGTAAGCGGCCGTGTAAGATTTGCCGCAAATGGTTCATGCCGGATCCGCGTCAGAGTGGCAGACAAAAGACGTGTGGCGATTTGGCATGTCAAAAAGAAAATCATCGTCGGCAATGTGAGCAGTGGAACCGAAAAAACCCCGACTATTTTAAAGCCAACTACTTGAGCGAAAAACTGTCCCGTACAGAGGCCCCACCGGCGGCATCAGAGAAAAGAACGCCTGTTGTCTTACCGTCAAGCCGCATCAACCTATTCCTGCCCAAGGATTTGGTGGCCGACACCATTGGTGTCCGTCACCTCATTATCTTGGAATACATCATCGATCAGGTGATGCGCCATGGAAAAGGGCGAGCATCCGTGAGAGCGCCATAATGCGCACAGGGTTTTTAAGATGCATGATTAATGTAACGTATTGTTATTTCATTGCGATATTAACCGACTAATCAAAAAAATGATTTTAAGACCCATCAAATGGATAACCAATAGAAATTATAATGGAATACTAACGGAATAATCGAAAGCCATTTTTAAGACGCAATCGACATCGATGGTGCCCATGAGATACGGTGGCATCATGTCCGATAGTCCCTACATAACGATTCCCCCGCAAACCATCGGTGAGCGCTACGCGGATTTACGGATCATCCAGCCTGTGGCGGAAAACGCCATGGAGCGGTCCATGCAAAACTATGGTCAATTGACCCCCGTGGTGGTGGGGCAGATGGATGATCGATACGAGATGGTGGATGGGTTCAAAAGGCTGCGGGCCGGCCGCAAGCTGGGTTATGAAGGCCTGCAGGCCCGGGTCATGCCCGGTGGCCAAAGAGCCATGAAGGCCGCCATCATTTACCTGAATACCAAGGCGCGAACCCTCGCGGATATCGAAAGTGCGCTGGTGATCCGTTCGCTTTACCGGGAGGATCATTTAAGTCAGATCGAGATCGCCACACTGTTAAACCGCCACAAGAGCTATGTGTGCCGGCGTCTTGCGCTGGCGGAAAAGCTCGGCGATGACGTGATGGATCATCTCAAGCTGGGGCTGATCAACATCACCATCGGACGGGAGCTGTCACGGTTGCCCGCGGGCAACCAGGCCAAGGCGCTGACCACGGTATTGAAATACGGATTTACCGGCAGCGAAACCGCTCAGCTGGTCCGGCTGCTGCTCAAAGAGCCGGGGTGGAACCACGAGGTCATTCTTGGTTTTCCGGAAAAGATCTTGAGCGACCGGCATCCGCCCCGTCCGCGAAAGGATTGGTGCGACGGTTTTCACAATCGACTGGTCAAGATGGATGTGTATTTGTCCGGCATCACCACGGATCAGTTGAACATGTGTCAGCCGGAGCGTGTCGTGCCCGTCATCGAACGGATCCAATCGGCACTGGCCGGCATGCATGGACATCTTAAACGATGGTAGTCTTTGTTCGCAACCGTCAGGATCTGGAACACCAAATTATTCTCATGCATGCCGAAGGATGGAGTATTCGTGCCCTGTCGCGTCGTTTTAACATGGGCCGCAACACGATCCGGCGGATCCTGCGTAAAAACCAAGAAACGCGGGATAAAGGCCATGATGTACTCGATTGTCGCAGGCCGGTCGCGAGAAAAAGCAAGCTGGACGACTTCAAATCCATGATCAATGGGCTTTTGGAAAAGTATCCCGACATAACCGGCGTGCGGGTGTATGAAGATCTTCGTGAAAACGGCTTTGACGGCGGACAAAGCATCGTCAAGGAGTATCTGCGCAAGATCCGGCCACGGCCGAAGAAAGCGCCGGTAGTGCGTTTCGAGACCCCGCCCGGACATCAGGGCCAAATGGACTGGAGTCCCTACACCTTGAATTTCATTCGTAGCGGCCGGCAGACCGTGCTGTGTTTCTCGTACATTCTGGGTTTTTCACGCCGGCAGTATATCGATTTTACCACCGACCGGCGTTTTTATACCTTGATCCGGCGCCACCAGGATGCCTTCGCTCATTTTAGCGGTGCTCCCGCCGCCTGCCTGTACGACGGTGAGAAAACTGTGATTCTGCGGTGGGAGGCCGGCCAGCCGGTATACAACCCGGCATTCGTGGCCTTCATCACCCATTATCATTGCCGGCCGGTGGCGTGTTTGCCCGGACGGGCCCAAACAAAGGGAAAAATCGAGGCCCCGTTTCAATACATTGAAAAGAATCTACTCAATGGCCGGACATTTGACGATCTTGCAGACCTGCGCCAAACGGCGGCATGGTGGCTGGAAAACCGCTCGGATGTGCATGTTCATGACACCACCGGTCGCAGGCCGTTGGAACTGTTCTTGGAACAGGAGCAAGCCGCCTTGAGACCGCTTCCCGCCCATCCCTACGACAGCGCCGAGGTGGCCCTGCGGGTCTGCCGGGTGGACGGATTTTTGGAACATGAGACCAACCTGTATTCGGTGCCTTATGAATACGTCGCCGATATTCTCACGGTCAAGGCCACGGAGAACGATATCATTGTGTACAGCCCCGAACTTGAAGTGATTGCGCATCATGAGCGAAAACCCATGGGCGCCTCACAGAAAGTGGAGGATCCGGATCATCGCAAGTCGGAAAAAGTGCGCTATGGGCTCGAACCGGTGAAAGCGGCGTTTTTGTCCCTCGGCGATGGTGCACAGGCGTTTCTGGATGGACTAAAAGGGCGCCACCGGCACCATTGCGGGTTCCAGGCCCGTTACATCCTACGTCTTAAAGAGACGTATCATTGCGACGATATTCACGCGGCGCTGGTGCATGCGGCAAAGTATTATGCCTTTGACGGCAAGGCCGTGCAGCGGATTTTAAAAGCCCGTCACACGCCCCGCCAATTGGAACAGATGAGCACCCGGTCGGCCTCACAGTGCGCCGCCTTGCTGCCGGAGATCAAGCAGCGCCCGCTGGAAGCGTACAGCGCTTTTTTAAAGGAGGCCGGCAATGACCACGATGGATAATATCCGCAGCCATCTTAAAACGCTGAAGCTCTCGCGCATGGAAAAGGCACTGGATGAGACCTTGGCTGAGGCGACCCAAAAAAACTTGCCGGCCGAAATCGTGCTCGAACGCCTATTGGAAATCGAGGCCGTCGCGTTGATCGAAAGGCGTATGGAGCGGCGCATCCGTGAGTCAAAACTGCCTGAGCGCAAATTGCTCGCCGATTTTGACTTTGCGTTTCAAACCGGCATCGACAAGCGCCAGGTGATGGATCTGGCCACGTTGGCGTTTGTCCAACGAAAGCAGTGGTTGATCCTGGCCGGCAGTTCCGGCGCCGGCAAAAGCCATATCGCCAAGGCACTGTTGCTGCTCGCCTGTCAGCACCTGTACCGCTGCCGTTATGTAACGGCCTCCTTTATGCTGCGCGACCTGTGGTCCGGTCTGGCCGACGACACCCTTGAAAACAAACTGAAGGCATATGTGCGGCCCGATATCCTTTTGATCGACGAGATCGGCTTTGACCGTTTGGAACAGGAATCGACCCGTAACGCGTCGCTTTTCTTCAAGGTCATCGAAGGCCGTTACGGCAAAAACAGCACCCTTTTGACAACCAACATCGATTTTACGGCCATGGGCAAGTACCTGGGAGATCCCGTGGTCACGGCTGCCATCGTGGATCGCATGGTCCATCATGCGGTCATTATCAGCATCGACGGCCCCAGTTGGCGGATGCACGAATCCAAGCGGTTGAATCGATCCCCTCGTAAAAAGGGAACCGCGGGCACATCCGAATGACACGCCGTTTTTCGTCCGGAGAACTTAATTTTCTACGCAACCGGGTCCCCATTGGTCGGGTCGTAAAAAACCTGTTCGGTACTTCCATCCAAGACAGCAGCCAGCGATTTGTCTGCCCCATATGCGGTGGACCGGACACATCCGTCAATGCCGGTCACAATCTTGCCCGATGCTTTTCTTGCCGACGGAACTTCAACCCCATCGAACTGGTCATGCACCAGCTGAAGATCAGCTTTGTCGACAGTGTCAAATGGCTGCAGGGCCGCATGCCGTCTTCTCATCAATACACCCCCGCTACGAACAAGACCGATAACGCTGGGCCTTGTGCCATCGGCGATATTCTATCCCACGTAATCCCATCGCTTCCCCCAAACGAAGCCAGTGCGCCATCTATGGAATCCATCGTTAAGAGAATCTCACACCTGGAACATCGCCTCAGACATCTTGACCGCGTCGTCAGCGAACTTCGATCGTACCTCAATCAATAATCACTCTGTGCATATAGTCTCCGGCTTACACGGTGGGCTTATGGGCGGGCTCTTTTCTTTGAATTTTGGCTGGGCGGGCTCTGTGACATCAATGCCTGGACCGACCTTTTAAACCGGCACCTCCCTGACCTGATCCTCAAAAATCAGCAACTTTCATATGGGTTCATCAAATCACGAAGACGGGTCCATCTTTAACCGGCGGTAGCA
>NZ_BBCC01000303.1 GCF_001311845.1 Desulfosarcina cetonica JCM 12296
TCCCCGGATGCCGGTAAACAGGTCCGTGATCTGGCTCTGCTTGACCTCGCGCATGCTTTCGAGCTGGCTGAAGGCCTGCTTGGACAGCGCGCCGCTCGAACTGGTCAGGGATATCATGGCCAGTGCGGCAAAAGGAATTAAGCCGACGGCTAAAAAAGCCCCCATCAGCTTGGGGCCGAGTCTTATTTTTTTCAGCATGGCGCACCTCTCGGCAACTTAAACCGATCGCTGCAACGTTAAGGTCACTGCAGCGATTTCCGCTGACGCGAACCGTGGCGGATCGACCAGTGATCCCTGGATATCTCGATTTCCCAAAGCGGCATATGGGCCATTCGGTTCGGCTTGAAAATGACGTTCTTATTGACCGCCAGAAGCTTATTGGGCGCTGGAACGAACAGCATGTAGGCGTTGTCGTAAACATGGCGCATGATCTTGGCGCAGATGGCGGTGAATTCCGGCGTTCCCACGGAGGAGCGAAAAAAGATGTCAATATAGCCGTCCAGGATCGGGTCGGGGAAGATGGTGCTCCAGGCATTCTGGGTCCGATAAACGAGAAAAGCGGACCAGGGGTGATTGTAGAACCAATCGTCGAGGCCCCAGACCAGAAGATCCCATGATTGGGTATTTTTTCCG
Organism: Desulfosarcina cetonica JCM 12296; assembly: GCF_001311845.1. Classification (GTDB taxonomy): domain Bacteria; phylum Desulfobacterota; class Desulfobacteria; order Desulfobacterales; family Desulfosarcinaceae; genus Desulfosarcina; species Desulfosarcina cetonica. The sequence goes on from NZ_BBCC01000303.1 coordinate 634, forward strand.
GCGTTGGTGGTGAGCAGTTGATCGAATACATCTTTTTCGCTGGTGGTGATCTCGAAGTCCAGCTTGACGCCGACCTTTCTCAAGTCGCGGGCGATCCCTTTCCAGATAAACATGAACCGATCCTGGGTAAGGACTTTGAGCGACAGTCCATCCAGAACCTTTTTAAGCTCGCCGCGAATTGCTTTGGGGCTTTTGATTTCGGAATAGGGCCGCAGGGTTTTGACCACCTCCCGTACACCGGGAAACAGCGGGGAGGCCAGGGTGGGTTTGACCGTTCCTTCGCCATGATAGGCGCGCTCCAGCAGGCGGTGCTGGTCGATGGCGCGGTTCAGCGCGACCCGGATTTTTTTTTTCGCGCAGGCGTTTATTGCCGTTGCGCAGGTTCATGTGGATGGCGATGCTGTTGGTCGAGGGCACCTTGATCAACCTGGCATATGGCGACGCATCGGCTTTGCATTTCATGGAAAAGGGAATCGGCATGATGTCGAGCACGCCATCCTTGTCAAACACATTCTCCATGGCGATTTTGGTATCCAGTTCCGTATAGACGGTGATGGTTTCTATTTTGGGATAGTTCGGATCCCAATAATTGGGATTGGCCACCAGTACCACCTCCGGTGTCTGCCGGTCTCCCTCCACATAGCCGGCTTTCAAAACATAGGGGCCCAGTCCGTAAGGGCCGGGTTCAGCCAGATTCGGGCAGGTCAATTTCCCGTTCCAGCCGAATTTTTTCAGGTAGGCGGACGTATAGAATTGAATCCAGATGGTGTCGTTCAGGAACTGGCCATATTTTTCGGTGAGATGGAACCGAACCGTGTAATCGTCGATTTTCACCACGCGATCGAAAACCGTATCGATCTTCGTGAAAAGAAAGGGCTTTTTCTTGAAATAGCGCATGTTTTCGACGACGGAATCGGCATTGAAGGGGGTGCCGTCTTGAAAAAGGACGTTTTTCCGCAAGCTGAACTCATAGGTCGTGTCGTTGATTTGCCGGTGGTGGGTCGCCATATCGTAATCCCAGCCGCGTTCGTTGTCCGCCGGACGCAACAATGCGCCGTTGATGGCATGTGAAATATAAATATACGGCAGGCTGGGAATGAAGACCTTGATGTGGGAACCGGGCAGGGGCCGGGACCATCCCGGGGCCGCCGATACCAACATCGCAATCATGGGCAGCATCCACAATTTCAGGATTTTGCGTTTCATTTGTACCCTATTTAAAGAACTTTCTGCTGGCTGGGGTAACGGATCGGCTCGCCCAACCGTTCAAGTTGTTCGTTGACTTCGCGCTTGAGCTCCTGAACACGATCCTCTCTATCCAGAATCATATTTTGCCACGCGCGAAGTTCCGCCAATTGGCGCTTGATCTTCTCTTCGGCTTGTTTCTGCCCGGTGATATCGACGATGGAAAAAACGATCCTCGAAAACGTTTGCGCTTGCGTCGCAGAGATCGACCCGTTGATCCGGACAAACCGCCGCTCACCATCCAGTCTTGTAATAACGGCCTCTTGTTCCATCTTGGTTTTACCGTCCCAGATCGATAGAAGAAGATGCTTGAAGGCCGCGTGGGATTCCGCGGTGAACGTGTCGGCCAGCCCTTCCAGCAGCGTTCGTTTGTTCGGGGCCCGAACAATTCCAGCGCCGCCTGGTTGACATCAAAGAGCTCAATCTGTCTGGCACATCGCATCACGGCCTGGGGATGAGCATCGAGGTAGGCTTCCAGATGGTCAACCTTCTTGTCCCTGAGGCGCTCTATGAACGCATTGACCTGGGAGAGATCCCCTTCCCAAAGGGACACCGGTGAATTTTCAAAAAGATCTCTGAAGCGAATTTCACTGGCCTTCAAGGCCTGGTATGCGTGGGTGAGCTCGACGGTCCGCTCATGCACACGATGTTCCAGTTGGATCTGCAGTGATCGGAGTTCCAAGTGGATGCGTACTCGTGCCAGGACTTCCTCGGAATCAAAGGGCTTGGTGATATAGTCGATGCCGCCAACATCAAATCCTTTGATTTTGCTGGATTTATTTTCGATTCCGCTGATAAAGATAACGGGGATCTGACGTAATTTTTCGTCGGCTTTCAAGCGGCGGCAGACTTCGTGCCCATCCATGTCCGGCATTTTTACATCTAAAAGGATTAGGTCGGGGATGCTCTCGGTGGCGGAGCGTAGCGCCATATCACCATTGGCGGCGGGACGAATATGATATCCCTGGCTTGACAGCAAATCAACCAGCAGTTTCAGGCTGTTGACGGAATCATCGACAATAAGAATATCGGCTTGCTTCGGTATTTGTGTGAGATCATTGCCCATATCCATCCAGGTCATCCCGACAGCATTGATTAGGCGCTACAAATTCAGTTGGTTAGGGTCCGCTGACAGTATAGTTCCACGTTGTCAAAATAATTAATATGTGTCAAGAAATTGGTTTGCGGATATTTGTTGAAACTTCTTCAGGATGTTTTGAAACCGGAATGTCAAGGCTGTTGTCAAGGCGGTCCACCTGGCCGTTGCCGGCGGCCGAATGCCCTTATGGATCGTTGAAACTCCGAAAAATCCAAAGCGGGCCGAAAATTGGTTAGTACTCATCAATTATTGTCAACCCGCCTGTATTGCGGTTGCATTGCGGTTGCGTTGATATATAGTGAGGATAATTTAATTAGCAACATTCAATATAATGAATATGCGTCATAATTAGGTTCGGACGGGAGGATGAACATGTGGAATCAGAATCCGGGCGCGGTCAACGATCACCTGGTTCTTCTCGGAACGCGGGAAAATAACGTCTACCTGCTCAAAGGCGATGTTCATATGCTTGTCGGCGGTGGTTGCCAATGGATCGTCCGGGAGCTCATGGAACAGATCCAGGCCTGGAAGATCGATATGCAGCGGGTGAAGTATCTTTTTATCGGCCACTCTCACTTTGACCATTGCGGGGCGGTACCCTTTTTACAAAAGCGCTATCCGCATTTGGAGGTCCTGGCATCAAGCCGGCCGACAAGTACTTCAATATGCCGAAAGCCGTCCATAACGCCCGTACGTTCGGTCGCCAGGCCCTGCAGCAGATGGGTGTCGCCAATGAATTCGAAGGCATTTCCCTTGATTTCGACACCATTCGGGTAAAACGCGTCCTTCGGGATGGTGACCGCCTGGACCTGGGGCAGGGGATGGTGGCCACCGTCTTTGAGACCCCGGGGCACAGCCGCTGTGCGATGACGCTTTATCTGGAAAAACAAAAATGGCTTTTCCCCAGCGATGCCCTGTCTTTGCCCATCGACAACGGTCGGCAATTCGCCTGCACGGCCTCGGAAAGTTTCGTTGAATACATGCACAGTCTTAACCGGATGGATGCCCTGGATGTCGAATTGTGTGCCTGGGAGCATTACGGATGGGTGGCCGGTGAAGATGCCAGGCAAGTCGTGTCGCGCGTCAAGCAGGCCACCCTGGCCTACAAGGAAACCCTTAAAACGCATGTCGAATCATCCGGTGACGTGGAGGCCACCGCCGAGTGGGCTGCCCGGCAGTGGCTGGCGCAAACCCAGTTTAAATTCATTCCGTTCAATGTCATGCATCATATCTGCCGCCAGATGGTGCAAAACGCCGTGCAGGAAGAGGTCAACGCGTCTTGACGAAGACCGCCGATGCAAGGATAGCCCCATTACCCCATCAGGAAGAGGTATTCTCCATGGACTACACCACCCAGATGGATGCCGCCCGCAAGGGCATCGTCACCGACCAGATGAACGTCGTCGCCCAAAAGGAGCAGATGGATGTCAATGTTCTGCGGGACCGGATCGCCGCCGGCACGGTGATCATTCCGGCAAACAAAAACCACGCCAACCTCGACCCGGAGGCGTCGGCCTGGGGTTGCGCACCAAGATCAATGTCAATCTGGGGATTTCCAAGGATTGCTGCGACATCGACCGCGAGATGGACAAGGTCCGCCGGGCCCTTGAG
>NZ_BBCC01000304.1 GCF_001311845.1 Desulfosarcina cetonica JCM 12296
CGTCCAATTCAGCGGGTGAGTTAATCAGCGGCATATTTTTATCCTACTCATAATGTTTTAACACGTCTGCGGTCTCGCCTGGCGTCATCTTGCCATGCGTCTTCCCATCGATTTCCACCACCGGTCCCAGGGCGCAGCAACCGAGGCAGTTGACCGTCTCCAAGCTGAACTTGAGGTCCAGGTCGGTTTCGCCGGGTTGGATGCCGGTGAGGTCCTCCACTGTTTCCAGCACCCGGGCGGCCCCACGCACATGGCAGGCCGTGCCCATGCAGATGTGAACGCCATGCCGACCTTTGGGTACCAGGCTGAACGCCTTGTAGAAGGTCGCGATATGCTGCACGCGGGTTAAGGGAACTTCAAGGCGCTGGCTGACGCGTTCCAGTGCCTCCTTGGGCAGCCAGTTGTTTTCGCTCTGTATCTGCAGGAGCACCTGAATGAGCGAGCTGGGCTCACCACCATGTTGGTCAATGATCTGATCGATTTTCTCGTTATCCATAGCGCCTTTCCTAATCCTGTTCCTGCCTTCCCCCTTGGTTTACGGGCTCATCCCATCCTTCAGGCCAGGGCGTAACACTTCTGCTCCACGTCGTACCTGACGAACCCGTATCGGGACGAGTTGTTGATGTGCCTTGAGACTTCAGATGGATTCAGCCCTAAGGATGCGGCAATTTCACCGGTGGAAAGGGCTTTCTCCTTCAATAAGGCCGTGATTTGACTGATGGCCATCTTGCTGACGATCAATTCATCGAATAGCGCATTGAACTGATCGCTGGTGTAAAACGCCTCGTAAGCCGCTTTCGATTTTTGCGGTATGCGCATGCGCTCCCGTTCCACCAGGCGGATATAGGGAACGATCTTTTGGGCGGCTTCGAGTTTCAGCTTGAGCATCTTGGCATCGGCTTCCTCCCCGTCCCCCTTGCCCAGGGGGCCGATGGCCTTTACCGCCTCGCTGAATGCGTCGGTGACCTCGGCCAAAAGGTTACCGTCCGCGCCGGACATGAACTGAAGCTTCAGGCGTTCGGGGTTGAGGCCGATGGTTGCCAGGATTTTCTTGGCAATGTAAACATTGGCCAGGGCATCATAGTTACCGTGGGTGACATAATTGCATTCGTCCAGTTTGCAGCCTCCGACGAACACGCCGTCCTGGCCGTTGACGAAGGCTCTCAGGATGAACTCCAGGTCGACACGACCGGAACACATCACACGGATCAATCTCATTTCATTGGCATATTGTAGTCTGGAAACTCCAGCCAGGTCCGCAGCCCCGTACGCTCACCAATGACAGACAAAACCCAGCAGTTTCGGTTTGAATTCGATCGCAGCGCTCATTTGCGTGACCTCCCTTTTGGTTAAACCGGCTCCATGGCCGCATCGATCTGCTTGATGATCTCCTCGGCGGTGATCGCGGCATCGATCTGGCCGTGTAAAGCCTCGTTGGTGAAGTGCTTCAGGACGATGGCGTTGGTCGGGCACTTGGCGTTGCAGAGCCCGTCGCCCTTGCAGAGCACCGGATTGACCCAGGCTTTTCTGCCCAGTGGCGTTTCGCGGAACGAGATGGCGTCGTAGGTGCAGGCGGTAATGCAGGCGCCGCAGGAGATGCAGTCGTTGTCATTGACTTCACAAACCGCGCCCGAGGCCACCACCGTATCCCTGGAGAGTAGGGTGACCACCCGGCCGGCAGCGCCATAAGCCTGATTGATCGATTCCTGGATATGTTTGGGGTAGTGGGCCGTGCCGCACAGGTAGACACCGTCGGTGGCGAACTCCACCGGTTTGAGCTTGACGTGCGCTTCCTTATAGAAACCGTCCGGGCTCAGGGTGACCTTGAACAGGCCGGCAATCTCGTTGGTGGATTCGGCTGGCACCACGGCGGCGGCCAGGGCCAGAAGATCTGCATCCAGTTCCAGGCCATGGCCCAGGATCGGATCGGCCACGCTCACCTTGATGACCGCCTTGCCTTCCTCGTCGGTGCCCGTTTCCACCTGGGGCGGATTTTCCGGCGTGTAGCGGATGAAGCGCACGCCCTTGTCCGCGGCCTCGCGGTAGTAATCCTCGCGCAGCCCGTAGGTGCGCACGTCCCGGAAGAGGATGTCGATGTCGATATCCGGATTGAGCGCCTTGAGCTGCAGGGCGTTTTTGATGGAATGGCTGCAGCACACCCGGCTGCAGTAGTTGCGATCCTCGTTGCGACAGCCGACGCACTGGATCATCACCACGCGATCGGCATTTTGTACCGCTTCGACATTATCGGCGATCATCTCGCCCAGCTCCACATGGGTGACCACCTGGTCGCTTTCGTTGTAGAGATATTCGGTGGGCTGATAGACTTCCGCGCCGATGGCGATCACGGCCGCGCCGTGCATGATCTGGTGGATGCCACGCTCGGACTTGACCGTGGTGACGAAGTTGCCGATGTAGCCGGAGACATCCTGGATGGTGGCGTCATGGCTGACGTAGATCCGCGGATTCTGGTAAACCGCCTTGATCAGATCGTTCAGATGCGCGGCCACATCCATTCCCTCAATGGTTTTATGCAGCCGGCGGGCCATGCCCCCCAGTTCCTTGCTCTTTTCCACCAGATGGACATCAAATCCCTGGGCGGCAATGGAGAGCGCACAGGTCATGCCGGCGATTCCGCCGCCGACCACCAGGGCGGCCTTGTTGACCGGCAGATCGAACTCCTGCAGGGGCTGCAATTGGGCGGCGCGGGCCACGGACATGCGGATGATGTCCTTGGCTTTTTTGGTGGCATCTTCCTTCTGCTTGGAATGCACCCAGGAGCAATGCTCGCGGATGTTGGCCATGTCCAGATAATACTGATTGAGGCCGGCCTCGCGCAGGGTGTCACGGAAAAGCGGTTCCAGGGTGCGCGGCGAGCAGGCGGCGATCACCACCCGGTTGAGACCTTTTTCCTTGGCGATGTCGGTGATCTCCTGGGCCGAGTTGGTGGCGCAGGAAAAGAGTTGCTGCTTGGCATAGACCACGTTGGGCAGGGTCAGCGCGTAATCCACGGCCGAGGTGACATCCACCACGCTGGAGATGTTGGCACCGCAGTGGCAGACGAAAACGCCCAAGCGCGGCGCCTGCTGGGAAACATCCCGTTCCGGCGGATAGACCCGCTCCTGGGCCAGCTTGCCGCGTCGGTAGTTGAGCATTTCGCCGCACTGGGAACCGGCCGCGCTGGCGGTGAAGACCGATTCGGGGATATCCGTGGGGCCCTGGAAGGCACCGCTGACGAAAACCCCCGGCCGGCTGGTGGCCATGGGATTGGTCTCGATGGTCTTATTGAATCCGTGATCACTCAGGGCGATGCCGAATTTTTCCGCCAGGGCCTTGTTGTTCCGGGGAGGATTGAGCCCGACGGAAAGTACCACCATGTCGAACTCCTCTTCCTTGACGCCGTCCTCGTCCGTGGCATAGCGGATGACCACGTTCTTGGTGTCCGGGATTTCCCGGGCAATGGACACGTAGCTGCGGATGAAACGCACCCCGGGCAGGTTCTCGGTGCGCTGGAAATAACGCTCGAAATCCTTGCCGTAGGCGCGAATATCATTATGGAAAATGGTGCATTCGCATTCCGGTTCGTGGTCCTTGGTCAGGATGACCTGCTTTTGGGTGTACGTGCAGCAGACCCCCGAACAATAGCTGTTCTCTTCGGGCGTTACCCGGCGGGATCCCACACACTGGATCCAGGCAACCTTCTTGGGATGCCGATTGTCCGATGCGCGCTGGACCTCGCCCTGGTAGGGGCCCGTCGAGGAGAGCAGGCGTTCGTAGTCCATGCTGGTCACCACGTTTTCAAACACTCCATAGCGATATTCTTCCCGGACCGATGGGTCGAAAGGCTCGATCCCCGAAGAGAGAATCACCGCGCCGACCGAGAGCTGATACTCCTCGGCGGTCTGCGTCAGATCGATGGCGTCCGCCTGGCAGACACTTTGGCAGATCAGGCACTTTTTTCTCCTTAAGGTACAGACAGCTCTGATCGATGTAGGCAACCAGCGGAACTGCCTGGGAGAAATAGACATGCACGGCCTTGTTGCGCGATATTTGCTGATTGAATTCGTCCGGATATTCCACCGGGCAGTATTTGACGCAGGTTCCACAACCTGTGCACTTATCCTCTAAAATGTAGCGGGGTTGCTTTTCCAGGGTGACCTTGAAATTACCCGCTTCACCGTTAATGTGTTTGACTTCCGTCAGTGTCAGAACTTCAATGTTGGGATGCCGGCCGACCTCGACCAGTTTCGGTGAAAGAATTCACATGGAGCAGTCGTTGGTCGGGAACGTCTTGTCCAGCCTGGCCATGTGGCCGCCGATGCTGGGGGCTTTTTCGACCAAATAGACCCTGAAGCCCGCCGTGGCCAGATCGAGGGAGGCCTGGATGCCACTCACCCCGCCGCCGACGACCATCACGTCGCCAAAATCCAAGTTTCCGGCTTTCCCGGAGATCTGTTCGAGTATCTCCTTCGGCAATACATCGTTTGACATGGTATATCCCCTTCGTAAGTGTTAGGGCTTGTGATTGATGCTTAGATCACTTCCTGGACGATTTCGGTGATATCCTTGACT
>NZ_BBCC01000305.1 GCF_001311845.1 Desulfosarcina cetonica JCM 12296
CGCGTACTGGCTCCCTTTGACGGCCGGGTGACCGCCAAAAACGCCGATGCCGGCGACTTGGCGTCGCCGGGCATGCCGCTGTTGGCCCTGGAGCGGGAGGGCGGCTATCGCGTCGATCTGGTGGTTCCGGAAAACTACATCCAGTCGGTGCATCTCAACGAACCGGTGGATGTGCGTATTTCAGCCATTGGGGAAAAGGCCATCAAAGGCACCGTGAAGGTCATCGTCCCTTCGGCCGACCCGAATAGCCGCACCTTCACCGTTCAGGTGGACATCCCCACGGTTCCCGGACTGCGTTCGGGCATGTTCGCCCGTGCCCCCCTGACGGTCGGTGAGCAAAAGACCCTGCGGATTCCCCGGCCTGCCGTCGTGCAGCAAGGCCAGCTGACCGGCGTGTATATTGTCGATGCCGACAACACCGCGCGTTTTCGCCTGATCCGCATCGGCCGAACCGATGATGACCAGGTGGAGGTCATTTCGGGGATCGGGGACAACACCCGGCTGGTGGTCGAGCCGCCGGCCCAATTGAAAAACGGATCTCATGTGGAGTTTGCAAAATGAGCCATTCATACGGTCCCGCCGGCAAGATCGCCCACTATTTCATCGATTCCAAGCTGACGCCGCTGATCATCATCGCCTCGATGCTGCTGGGACTGGCCGCCGTGGTGGCTGCCCCGGGAGGAAGAGCCCCAGATTATCGTGCCGATGATCGACATCTTTGTGCAGATGCCCGGTTCCAGCGCCGCCGAGGTGGAGCAGCGCATCACCCGGCCCATGGAAAAATTGCTCTGGGAGATTCCCGGCGTGGAGTACATCTATTCCACCAGCAAGCCGGGCATGGCCATGACCATCGTGCGGTTTTACGTCGGCCAGGACGAGGAGACCTCCATCGTGCGGCTGCAATCCAAGCTGATGGCCAACATGGACCGCATCCCCTGCTGCATTACGCCGCCGTTGATCAAGCCGCGGTATATCGACGACGTGCCCATCCTGGCGCTGACCTTCTGGAGCGAGTCGGTGGACCCCTACCTGTTGCGGCGGGTTGCCGCCGAGGTGGAGGATCAGGCCAAGCGTGAGCCCAATGTTTCGCTCACCACCCTGATCGGCGGGGACGGACGGCGCGTGGAGGTTCAGCTCGATCCGGCGCGCATGGCCGGCTACGGGCTCGATCCGGTGGCGGTTTCAAAGATCGTCTTTGCCGCCAACCAGGCCGCCGACGCGGGCAGCTACCCGTCGTCCGCCGATGGCCAGATCATCATTCACACGGGCGACTTTCTAAAGACGGCCGACGACGTGTGGCACGTGGTGGTGGCTTCCTACAAGGGCCGGCCGGTCTACCTGGGCGATGTGGCCACGGTGGTCGACGGGCCGCCCGTGCCCGACAACTACGTGTATTTCGGCGCCGGACCGGCCGCCGGAGAGGTGGGTATCGATGCGCAGGCCGGTAAAGGCGGTCCCTATCCGGCGGTGACCCTGACCCTGGCCAAACGCAAGGGCACCAACGCCATCAGCGTGGCCGAGAAGGTGCTCAAACGGGTGAACGCCCTCAAAGGCACGGTGATTCCCGATAACGTCAACGTCACCATCACCCGCCACTACGGCGAGACGGCCAAGGAGAAAAGTGACGAACTGCTCTGGCACATGCTCATCGCCGTCGTGTCGGTGACCGTTCTCATCTGGTTCACCCTGGGACACCGCGAATCGGGGGTGGTGGCCCTGGCCATCCCGGTAACCCTGGCTCTGACCATGGCGGTGTTCTACCTGTACGGCTACACCCTCAACCGCATCACCCTGTTCGCCCTGATCTTCTCCATCGGTATTCTGGTGGATGACGCCATCGTCGTGGTGGAGAACATCGTTCGCCACATGCGGCTGCCGGAGAACAAGGGGCGCTCGCTCTTGGACGTGGCCGTGGAGGCCGTGGACGAGGTGGGCAATCCCACCATCCTGGCCACCCTGACCGTCATTGCCGCCATCCTGCCCATGGCCTTCGTGGGCGGCCTGATGGGGCCTTATATGCGCCCCATCCCCATCGGTGCGTCGGCGGCCATGGTCTTCTCCCTGATCGTGGCCTTCATCGTCACCCCCTGGGCGTCCGCCCGGCTGCTCAAGTCGAGCGGCCACGCGCATGGCCACGGCGGAGAGAACGCATCCGAGGACTGGGCCACCCGACTGTACCGCAACGTGATGGACCACCTCTTGCACCGGTCCACCTGGCGCTGGTCATTTCTGATCGGCGTGGCGCTGCTGCTCCTGGGCGCCTGTGCCATGGTGGCCTTTGGGCTGGTCAAGGTGAAAATGCTGCCCTTTGACAACAAAAGCGAGTTTCAGGTGATCCTGGACATGCCCGAGAGCGCCACCCTGGAGGATACGGCCGCGGCCGCCTTCCAGATGGGCGACTACCTCTCCACGGTCAACGAAGTGGTCGACTACCAGATTTACGCGGGCACGTCGGGACCGTTCAATTTCAACGGGCTGGTCCGTCACTATTATCTGCGCAAGGCGCCCAACCAGGCCGACATCCAGGTCAATTTGGCCGGCAAGGCCTATCGCAAGGAGCAGAGCCACGCCATCGCCAAACGCGTCCGCCCGGCGCTCAAGGCCATCGCCGACCGTTACGGGGCTCGTATCCAGGTGGCCGAGGTGCCACCCGGACCGCCGGTGATCGCCACCCTGGTGGCCGAGATCTATGGTCCGAATTACGAGCGCCAGCGGGAACTGGCCCTGAAGATCCGGGATCTCTTCGAGAAGACCGAGGGCGTGGTGGACGTGGACTGGTTCATGGAAGAGAACCAGACCCGCTACCAGATCAAGGTCGATCAGGAGAAGGCCGCCCTGCGCGGGATCAGCGTGGCCCACATCACCCAGGCCTTGCAGACGGCCCTGTCCGGCAACCAGGCCGGGCTGCTGCATCAGCCGCTGGAAAAAGAGGCTGTCCCCATCGTGCTGCAACCGCCCCTCGCCGATCGGGCGGGGCTGGCACAGCTCAAGTCGATCCAGATCGCCGACGCCCAGGGGCGCATGGTGCCCCTTTCCGATCTGGTCACCGTCAAAAAGACCCCGATCGACCGCAGCATTTACCACAAAACCTGATGCCCGTGGTCTATGTGACCGCCGACGTGGCCGGCGCCAAGGAGAGCCCGGTTTACGCCATCCTCGAGCTGCGCAAGAAGATCGATGCCATCACCATGCCCGAAGGCTACCATATCAAGCAGCACACGGCCTCCCTGCCGGACAGCGACCGGCGCTTTTCCATGAAATGGGACGGCGAATGGCACATCACCTATGAGGTCTTCCGCGACCTGGGGATCGCCTTCGCGTGGTGCTGGTGCTGATCTTCGTCCTGGTGGTGGGCTGGTTCCAATCCTTTTCCACGCCCATTACGATCATGATGGCGATTCCTTTTTCGCTGATCGGCATTCTGCCGGCCCATTGGGCCATGGGGGCCTTTTTTACCGCCACCTCGATGATCGGGTTCATTGCCGGTGCCGGTATCGTGGTGCGTAATTCGATCATCCTGGTGGATTTCATCGAACTGCGCCTGGCTCAGGGCGCGCCGCTCGACCTTGCCGTGATCGATGCCGGGGCGGTGCGCTTCCGGCCCATGATGCTTACGGCGGCGGCGGTCGTGGTGGGCGCGTCGGTGATTCTCTTCGATCCGATTTTCCAGGGGTTGGCCATTTCCCTGATGGCCGGCGAGGTGGCCTCCCTGCTTTTCTCGCGCATGACGGTGCCGATTCTCTACTTCCTGGACAAACGCTGGGAATTTGCCCACGGTCATGACGGCCCGGCGGCCCATGGACACCACAAGACCGGTGATGCGGCATCATGACCGTCGCCCTGTTCCTGCTGGCGATCGGATGCGTGCTGCTGCTCAAGGGTGCCGCCCTGTTCGTCGACGGCGCTGCGCAGATGGCTCGGGGGATGGGGGTGGCGTCCGTGACCGTCGGATTGACCGTGGTGGCCTTTGGTTGCGCGGTACCGGAGCTATTCGTCAATATCGCCGCCAGCGTCAGCGGTGACACGGCCATCGCCCTGGGAGACGTGGTGGGTGGTTGTATCGCCAACGGCCTTTTGGTGCTGGGACTGACGGCCCTGATGCGTCCCCTGACCCTTTCCCGGGGGATCGTCCGGCAGGCGATCCCCTTTAACCTGCTGGCGGCCGTGCTGGTATGGATCCTGGCCAGTGACGTGGTGGTCGACCGCGCTTTTTTTCCCATGATCAGCCGTTCGGACGGTCTGGTGCTGCTCTTTTTCTTCATTGTTTTCATGGCCTATGCGGCGGCGGTGGCCACGCCGCTAGAGGGCGTGCCGGCCATCGACCCGCCGCCTCCTGATCGATCGATCGGCCCCACCACGAAAATGGCCCTTGGGTTTTGTGGTTTGCTCTTCGGTTCGCGCTGGATCGTGGACAACGCCGTCTTTCTGGCCCATCGACTGGATGTATCCCAAACCGTGATCGGCTTCACCGGCGTGGCCCTATGCACCTCCCTGCCCGAACTGGCCGCATCCCTGGCGGCGGCCCGGCGAGGCCACGCGGAG
>NZ_BBCC01000306.1 GCF_001311845.1 Desulfosarcina cetonica JCM 12296
TCGGCCTGCCCGCCTTGGGCGCCGCCGGTCGCCGTCAGGTCAACCACCGGCGCGGGAATCTCGAGCGCCACCGGCCCCATGCGGGCATGAATGGGTGATCCCGCCCGGTCAGCCGGTCTTTCGGCGGACTTGCATTGCACCGTCCACTGGCCGTCAATGGTTTGGGTCATGTCGAAATCCAGGGATATCGGCAAGGCATCCTGCAGGATGAATGAGGGATTGCCCATGGCGCCCCCAGGAACGGATAGCCGGGTGCCGCCGGAAAGGCTGATGCCGGAATCGCCGCGCACCAGGGTGCCGGACAATTGTTGCAGGGTCACCGGCATCGGCCGCTGCAGGGAGATCCCGGTGGCGGCAAACCGCCAGGTGGCCATATCGGTCGACGCAGCGGTGATCCGGGCAATTCCGTCCGCCCCGTCCGGCGTCATCCGCAAATTTCCGTAAGTCACCCGCCCCGCACGCCATTTCAGCTGCAAATCCACATTCGTGATCGAAAGCGGCGCCCAGTGCACATCGCATTGCCCGGCGAATTCGGCCATGCCGTCGAGGTCCAGGCCAGCGACCCGGTGCATCATATCGGCAAAGGCATCCAGGCGACCGCCGGCCCGGTAAGCGCCAAGTGGGCCGAAGGTCCGGTCAGATCCACACGCGCGGATAAGGTCAAACGCTGATCCCGGGGAAACAGCTGCAGGTGGGCATCGAGGACGGCTTGCCCTTCCCCTTGGGAAGTGAGATCCAATTCAAAGGGAATCTGCATCAGGCGGCCCTTTTCGGTCAAGCGCAACAAGCCGTTGCGGACCTCCAGGCGCTCCAACCCGAAATCCGGCGGGCCGCCAGCATCGGCGGTATCCGCGGCACGGGGCGATGCGTCGCTTCCCATGACACCCCGGTCAATCCCGGGAAAGGTAATGCCGTCCGGCGCGAGTGTTGCGTTGATGACCACATCGCGGATAATCCCGCGGCGGATTTTTTTATGTCGCAGCTCACCAGGGGTATAGGCGAGGGTCACGTTGCCGATAAAAAGGGCGGGCCGGTCGCTGGGACCGAAAACAAAAGGCCCGGCCATGGCGTGGTAAGGGCCGATCTGCGAAATTCGGGCCTTGAAGTCCGAGATGCCCCACCGGCGAAGGGATTCGCTGGAAATCAGCTCGGTTGCCAATGTGGGAAGATAAAGATAGCCCGCCATCAACAGCATCGCTGCCACAGCCGACAACCTCACCCCGATCGAGATCCACTTCTTCCACCCCCGCCTGCTGGCCATCGAATCGCCTATCTATCTCCTCGCATATGATCAGATTATGGCTGGAAAAATTTATTTCTAAATGATATTGAACAGATATCTTTGTGTCAAACAAAATTGGCCAATCTTCATGAAACCCCCGGATCAGGGAGAAACTAACCGAAGCGCACCCATGATCGCATGTCACAACATCACCTTCCGGTATCCGGGCAGCGAAACACCGCTATTCGAGGGGCTTGATCTTAAGATCGACACGCCTGGTTTTCACGCCCTCTTCGGCCCCTCGGGCGTGGGAAAAACCACCTTGGCCAAGATTATTTCGGGAGATATCACCGCCTCCGCCGGTCAGGTGTCGATTGAAACGCCGCTGCCCTGCCTCTACACCTTCAACCGTGAACGCTTGCCCGGATGGTCGTCGGTGGGCCGACACCTTGCGAAGACCACGCCTCCAGGACGGGAGACCTTGCGTGACGCGTTGGTCGACCGGTTCGGCCTGGCCACGCTCATGGGGCTGCGCTTTTCGCAGCTCTCCATGGGACAGTGTAACCGGGTCAACCTGTTGCGCTACCTGCTTCAGGATTTCAGTATTCTCATCATGGATGAAAGCCTGGCCAACGTCGATGAACCCACCCGCCAGGATATTCTCTACCAGATCAAGGCCCGTTTTCCGGAAAGGGTATTCCTCTACATCTCCCACAACGTGGTCGAGGTGGCCCGCTTCTGCGACCGCATCATCGTCTGCCGCGGGGCGCATCAAAAGCCTCAGGTTCAATTGATTCCTGGCCAGGATCACCGTGCCGACCGACCGCTGGACAAGAACGCCATGGAACGCGCCATGCTGGAGATCATGAATGCTGCATAGACGCATCACCCAGTTTCTTTTGATCTATATCCTGGGACTCGGCCTGTTGTTCGGTCTCAAAGGGGTGCTGAGCCTCTCCGATTATGTCATCCCCGGACCGATGGGCGTCTGGCAAACCGGCAAGGCAGAATTCCTGCGGTATCTGAAAGATGTGCTGAACACCTTCTTGGTGGCCGTTATCGGGCAACTGCTCTCCATTCTCATGGCCTTTACCGTGGGGATTTTAGGGCGTCGGGCCACCTGGTTCGGCTCGTTCATCAAGGTAGCGGCCTATAATGTCCAGGCCTACCCCATCGTGGCCATCGCACCGATCCTGTTCATCCTTTTGGGCGACGGCTTTCTCACCCGACTGATCATTGCGGCCATGATCTGCTATTTCCCGTTGTTGCTTTCCATCATCGGCATCATGAGCGAGCCGGTCAGCGATATCGAACATTTTTACCGCGTCACCGGGCGCCTGCGCTGGCAGTTGGAGGTCAAAATCCGGGCCTTCGAAAACCTGAACAAGCTGACCACGGTCATTGCCGGCAGCGCGACCCTGGCCATGGCCGGGACCATCGTATCCGAATTCATTGCCGCCAATGCCGGCATCGGCTACAGCATCCGTATCGCGCTCTATCAGAGTGATCTGTCAAAAATTCTGGTGGCCCTGTTTCTTATCGGCATCACCCTTTCCATCTACCAGGGAATGCTCGAATTGATCGGTGCCGGGGTAAAAAAGGCCTGGGCCGCCGGTTAATCTGCTATCGGGAGGTCAACCCATGGAACCATCGTGTCGTCTTTTTCGTCTTGCCACCGGTATGGCGCTGATTTTCATGGCGGCTGCACTGGCGGCGCCGCTGCCTGCCACGGCCCAGGAAAAGATGGCCTATCGGCTCAAATGGCTGATTAACGCCAGCACCGCCGGCGATGTGGTCGCCCGGCAGCAGGGATTCTTCTCCCGCGAGGGACTGGATGTGGCGGTCAAGGCCGGTGGGCCGGAACGGGACGCCATCCGTGAATTGGAGTTGGGGTATGCCCAGTTTGGGGTGGCATCGGCCGATCAGGTGATTCGCGCCCTGGCCAAAGGCGCACCCGTGGTGGTCCTGGCGCAGTTGTTTCAGGTCAATCCCCTGCAATGGATCTACCGTCCGGCGGAGTTCACCCTGACGACGGTCAGGGATCTTGCCGGGCGGACCGTCGGCGTCACCTACGGCGGCAATGACGAGACCATCATGCGCGCCCTTTTGGCGACCGCCGGCATGGACAAGGGACAGGTCAAGCTGGCCAGCGTGCGCTACGACTACACCCCCTTCTTCCAGAAGGCGGTACCGATCTGGCCGGTTTATCGGAATACCCAGGGCATTTTTCTGGCGGACAAATTGAAGGCCAACGGCGAGGCGGTGGCCTTCTTCGACCCCTCCCGGCACGGAATCCGGTTCGTGGCCAACAGCGTGGTGTCGTCCCAGCAGATGGTCGACCACCATATGGATACGGTCCGGCGCTTCACCCGCGCCCTTTTTGGCCGGCTGGCAGGCCGCCATGGACCCGGCCAACGAGGACGCGACGATTGCCGCCATTGCCGAGCACGACCGCGATACCGCCAATGCGGTCATGCGCCGTCAGCTGGCCGTTACCCGTCAGATGATTCAACCCGACCCGGCCATCCCCATCGGCCACATCGATACGGCCGCCTGGAAGCAGACCGAAGCGATCATGCTGGCCCAACACCTAATCGACAAGCCCGTTGCCGTCGACACCTGGCTGCGACCGCCAGCGGGCCAATAGCCGACTCGGCAGGGGATACGAATTCCTGCTTGATGGACTCGTAAAAAGTCGCATTTCCGACGGATTCGTAAGAAGCCCGAGATCAAGGCTTGCGAATCCTGAGAATACCGCTATCGCGGGTGCCGTAGGCAGCGTACTTTTGCGTACGCCGCAGTGACGAAGGGTGAAGCGTAACGCCGATATCGGGCTTTTTACGAATCCGTCCTGATTATTCGGGGTATAGGGCGCTTACCTTTTTCTGCAGCACTTTGGAACGCATCCACAAATAGCCGGTCTTCGTCTTCCCATCAAAAGTGAGGAAGCGATCGGCGGTCGGGTCGTCCCGCCAACGGTAGCGATCAACGGAGGGCGCCTCCCGCTGCCCCTCGCCGTAACGCCGGAAGGCCTCGGCCTTGAGGGCCGAGAAATCGAGGTAGTTACTGACCTCCACCAGGATGGTATAAAGCCCGCCCTTCCAGAAGCCGTAATAGACGTTGTCCACGCTGGCCCGACCGAAATGATCCGTTCGCGGCTGGCGCACATATTGTTCGACCCCGCCGTAGGCGGATCCGTTTCCACCAGTTCTAACTCGCCAAGCCGGGATGGCGGCGAACCCCATTTCAGCTCGACAAACCCGGTCGTACCGGCATCCGACGCAAGCGCGGGGCGGCCCCCGGGCCGGCC
>NZ_BBCC01000307.1 GCF_001311845.1 Desulfosarcina cetonica JCM 12296
GGCTCTGCGAGAGACATATTTTTTATCTCGCCCACTTCGTTCAAGGGCGCAGAGGCGCAGAGTGGCATTGATTTCTGAGAGGGAAATCAAACGATCTGGATTGGTACCGTTTTAAGTTCTTTTTTCTGAGCGAAGCCAACCACATCTGACCTTCTCTGTGTGCTCTGCGGCTCTGCGAGAGGACAGACTTATCTTTGGTTGACGATCCTTGTAATACCCTCTTTTAGCAAAGTTTCATTGAAATTGATCAGAAGCCCCAAGGGTTTTTTCGATAGTCGCAAGTATGTCAGCAGTTGTTTTTTATGCACTGATTTAACCCGTTCAACGGATTTAAGTTCTACGATAATTGTGTCTTCAATAATGATATCTATCCTGAAACCATCATCTGTGATGACTCTATCCCGATAAACAACAGGCAACGGCATTTCAGTCTTGAAATCCATCCCCAGTGCATCAAGTTCAATCGCCATGCATTTTTGATAGACAGACTCCAATAGTCCTGGCCCCAAGGCGGCATGTATATTAATTGCGGCTTTGATTATTTTGGATGAGAGGGTATTCAGTTTCATATTTTATTGAACTCTCGCCCGTTTCACTCGAGAGCACAGAGACGCGGAGAGGGTTGATGTCCAAAAGGCAAATCAAACGTAACAGATATCAGTCCGTTTTTAGATCTTTTTGGGCAAAGCCCAACCAAATAGGTCCTCTCTGCGGTCTCTGCGGCTCTGCGAGAGACATATTTTCTATCTCGCCCACTTCGTTCGAGGGCACAGAGGCGCAGAGTGGCGTTGATTTCTGAGAGGGAAATCAAACAATTTGGATTGGTACCGTTTTAAATTCTTCTTTTCTGAGCGAAGCCAGCTACATCTGCCCTTCTCTGTGTGCTCTGCGAATCTGTGAGAGGCCCTAATCTTCAATAGTGCCCAGCGTTTGGTCCCCATCGTGCGCAGACTTCTTTCTCAAAATTCTCAGCAAATATTGACCGTACCCATTGCTTTTCATCGAAGCGGCGATGGTTTCCAGCATTTCATCATCGATATATCCTGCCCGCCAGGCAATCTCTTCGGGGCAGGCGATCTTCAAGCCCTGTCGGCGTTCGAGAATTTCGACAAAACGGGATGCTTCCAAAAGGGATGCATGGGTACCCGTGTCCAGCCAGGCATAGCCCCTGCCCATGAGCGATACTTCGAGGATGCCCATCTCAAGGTAGCGCTGATTGACATCGCTGATTTCCAGTTCCCCCCTTGCAGAAGGTTTGATCTCGCGCGCGATGTCAACCACCTGATGGTCATAGAAATAGAGCCCGGTGACGGCAAAATCCGATTTGGGATTGTTGGGTTTTTCCTCGATTCCGACGACCTTGCCGTTATTGTCGAAGGCCACGACGCCATACCGCTGGGGGTCGGTGACCTGGTAGGCAAAAATCGTTGACACCGTCGTTTGACGATTGATGGCGGTAAGGTGTTTGGAAAGGTCATGCCCGTAGAAGATATTGTCTCCCAGCACCAGGCGCTTGGATTGCCACCGATAAATTCACTGCCGATGATAAAGGCCTGGGCCAATCCTTCGGGCCGGGGTTGAACCGCGTAGCTGATATTGATTCCCCACTGGCTACCGTCACCCAGGAGCTGTTCGAAGCGCGGTGTGTCCTGGGGTGTCGAGATTACCAAAATTTCCCGAATCCCGGCCAGCATCAGGGTGGTCAACGGATAATAAATCATGGGCTTATCGTAGATCGGCAACAGTTGTTTGGAAATGGCAATGGTAATGGGATAAAGCCGCGTGCCGCTACCGCCAGCAAGGATGATTCCTTTCCTTTTCACCTTCGCGCTCCGTAGTTGGTTTCGATCCAGCTTTGATAGTTGCCCGAAGTCACGTTCTCCACCCACGCCGCATGGGATAGATACCACTGCACGGTTTTGTGAATGCCCGAAGCGAAAGTCTCTTGGGGATGCCACCCGAGCTCCATGCGAATCTTGGATGCGTCAATGGCATAGCGCCGGTCGTGTCCCGGCCGATCGGCAACGAAGGTGATCAAGGATGCATAAGATGCGTCTCCGGCGCGCGGAGCCAACTGATCCAGAATGGAGCAAATCGTGCGGACCACCTCCAGATTGGTTTTCTCGCTGTTACCACCGATGTTGTATACCTCACCTGGCCGGCCCGATGCCAACACGGCAAGGATGGCACGGCAGTGGTCGCTCACATAGAGCCAGTCGCGCACGTTGCTACCGTCTCCGTATATCGGCAAATCGACTTCCTTCAACGCATTGTGGATCACCAGCGGAATCAACTTTTCCGGAAACTGGTAAGGGCCATAATTGTTTGAGCAGTTGGTGGTCAAGGTTGGCAGCCCATAGGTATGATGATACGCCCTGACCAGATGATCCGACGCCGCTTTGGACGCGGAGTATGGGCTGTTCGGTGCATAGGGGGTGGTTTCGGTGAATGCCGGATCCGCTTCGTTCAGAGAACCGTATACTTCATCGGTGGAGACATGCAGGAACCTGAATATTGCCCTATCCGCTGTGGGCAGGTCGTTCCAGTACTTGAGAGTTGCTGCCAACAGGTTGAATGACCCCACGACATTGGTCTGAATAAAGTCATCCGGCCCGGTGATCGAACGATCCACATGGCTTTCGGCAGCAAAATTGACGATGGCCGCAGGCTGGTGTTCTTCCAGCAAAGCGGATACCATCGACGGATCGGCGATGTCACCCCGGACGAAAATGTGATTGGCATTTTGCGACAATTGCCGAAGGTTGTCGTAGTTGCCGGCGTAGGTCAACTTATCCAGATTGACAACCACGTTGTCGTTTTCCATCAGGCAGTGGTGGACAAAGTTCGACCCGATGAATCCGGCACCGCCCGTAACGAGAATAGTATGTTTGTTCATGTTTCTTTTCGGTTAAATATACCTGAGCAGCGGTTCCGATCAACTTTACCATTGGCATTTTTTGGCAAACTGCGTACTGACCTGATTTCACTGGGTAGTTTGTATTTGGGGAGAAGGGCTGCGCATTTCTCCAGGATCATTTCTGCCGGTATGTCTGCGTTTAGCGGTACGACGACGGATACAAGCCGTTTTCCAAGAAGGTCGTCCGGGATACCCACAACCGCGGCTTCAACAGCCAGTTTAGTAGCCAAGAGCGCATCTTCGACTTCCTGGGGGTTGATGCGGTGACCACCGACTTTGAGCAGGTTGTCCTTACGTCCATCCAAAAAGATAAAGCCTTCCTCATCCTGAAAACCGATGTCACCCGTGTGATAACCTTCAGCATCCAAAACAGCTGCTGTGGCTTCTGGGTCTTTCCAGTATCCTTGCATGATGTTAGCGCCCTCGGCAACGACCTCCCCTTTTTCGCCAACATTCACTGTATGATGGTTTGCATCGATCAGCTTGATCGTAACCCCGGGAATCGGCTTTCCGATAGAATCGATCTTCTCTTCAAAACGATTCGGGTCCAGCCAGGTCAGGCGCGCAGACGCTTCGGTGGCACCATACATGATGCATATCCGGGTACGTTCCGGAAGCGCCTTCCTGAGTTCTCGCTTCACCGAACTTGCCATATGGCCGCCAGCCTGGGTGACCATGCGCAACGTCGTGAGTTGATTACGCTGTTTTTTCAAGGGTGAGCGGTGCAGCAAATAGGCGTAGGTCGATGGCACGCCGGAAAAAGGGTCACCCCCTCCTCGATCATTTGGTTGATCACTGTTGCCGGAAAAGCGAACTTGTTATTGATCACCAGCGTTCCACCGGCCGCGAAAATGGTGTTCAGCAGGGATTTGCCCATCACGTAAAAGAAAGGAAGGACGGCCATTTGGATATCATGCTCGGTTAAGTGCTGGTACTGGCAAATTGCAAGCACATTAGCCACGATGTTTCCGTGGGTAAGCATGACACCTTTAGGTTTTCCCGTTGAACCGGAGGTGTAGATGATGCTGCCCAGGTCTGTAGGGCAACCCCGGGTGTTTGTTGTGGGTTGTGGATGATTGATCGCGGTATCGAATTGGAAAACATTTTTGAATTTTGTCGACCAATCCAATTTGGGATTGTGGATGACAGTGTGTTCAAACGATGAAGGTTCAGGTCCGAAGCCTGCAGGAGACGCTCGAAACGTGTGGAAGTAATGATGGCCGCGGGTTCGAGTTCGGCAAGCAGCGGGTTAAGGCCCTCTGGTTTGAGATCCGTACTCAGCGGCACGGCGACAGCGCCTGCCTTGAGGATGCCATAGTAGGCCACGACGTATTCAACGCTGTTTTCCAGCATGATCGCGACGCGGTCGCCAAGGCGGACGCCCCGATCTACCAAAAATGCGGCCAAGCGGTCGGCGTCGGTGTTGATCTGACCGTAGGTGGCACGGGTCTTCTCGTGAACGACGGCAACCTTGTCGGGGAAGCGGCTGGCGGAATTTTCGAGAAATTGGTGGATTAGCATTTTAGAAACTGTTCACCGCAGAGGCGCAGAGTTCGCTGAGAATTTGCTGTCGGCCTTTGGCCGAAGGAACC
>NZ_BBCC01000308.1 GCF_001311845.1 Desulfosarcina cetonica JCM 12296
CCCGGCGCAGGGACGGCACCTCGCCGTTGGCCAGGCGGGTCATCTGGACCAGGTTACGGACCAGCGCCTCCCCGGTCGGCGCCCGGCCGAGAATGTGCAGGCCGTCGGCGATGGCCGTGTCGGCGATTTCGCTCAAGTAGTGATGCAGGGTTTCCAGAAACGTCTCCACCTCGGCCAAGGCGGCTTCCTTGTCGAGATTCAAATCGGCGGCGATCTCCGCCTTTTCGGCCGCTTCCCAGATCATGCGGGCCAGCAGATCGCGCTTGCCCGGATCCTGAAGGGTTGCCGCCTGATATTCCGCCAGCAGATTTTCCAGCTCGGCCAGATCCTCGTAAAGACCGGCATTGGCCAAGGGTGGCGGCAGGTGATCGATGATGCAGGCATAGGCGCGGCGCTTGGCCTGGGTGCCTCGCCGGGGTCGTTGATGATGTAAGGGTAGATGTTGGGCAGATCACCGATGGCCAGATCCGGGTAGCAGGTTGCGGAAAGTCCCACGGCCTTGCCCGGTAGCCACTCCAGGCTGCCGTGCTTGCCCACGTGAATCACGGCATCGGCGTCGAAGACTCCGTGATCCAGCGGTAGTGAGCCAGGTAGTGATGGGGCGGCGACAGGCGCGGGTCGTGGTAGAGTTTGTCCAACTGCTCGAAATAGCCCCGCGGCGGCTGGATGGTGAGAAAAACATGGCCGTTGATCAGACCCGGGAAAAAAAGGCGGTTTTCGTTCACGAACAGATCCCCGGGCATGGGCTGCCAGTCCTGGATCATCTTCTCACGAACGGTTTCGGGAAGGCCGGCGTGCCAGTCGTCGTAGTCCTCGGGGCCGGCCGAAGCCCGGGCGCAAGCGGCCATCTGCTCCGGCGGCAGCAGCGTTGGTCGCAGGTCATGCCGGCTAAAAGATCCTGGGCCAGGCTATCGCCGTTGGGGTAGTCGGTGTCGACGCCGTACCCTTTTTTTCTCATGGCGCGCAGCAGATCCACCACGCTGGCAAAGGAGTCCAGGCCCGCGGCGCAGCCGATGCGGTCGTTGCGCGGCGGGTAGTGGTGAAAGACGATGGCGACCTTCTTTTCGGCGTTGGGTTTGCGGCGCAACGCCGCCCAATTCAGGGCCAGGCGCACCATCTTGGCCATGCGTTCGGCAATGGCCACGTATTTGTTGACCGCCGCGCCGGTCAAGGGGTCGATGTCCACGCACTGCTTGGAGGCTACCGGCACGGTGATGATCACCCCGTCCAGTTCCGGCTGGGCCACGCTGATGGTGATGTCCACGGTGTTGAGCCCCTGGTCGCTGGCCTCCCATTCGGCGATGCTGCGGCCGGTGGCGATGGCCTGGATGACCGGGACATTCAGACGCGCCAGCAGTCCTTTGTAGTCGGGCGAGGCGGTCTGCAGGCTGAACATCACCGGATTGATGAGGACATCGATCGCCGGCCGACCGTCTTGCATGAAAAAATGCTCGACCACGTCATCGGCGCCCCGGTTGCCAATAGGGTGTCTTTGAAGCGCATGTGGAAGACGCAGATCACGTTGGCGCCCTGCGCTTCGATTTCGCGAACCATGGCGTCGATGTGCGCCTTGTTGTTACTGGTCCAGAAATTCTGGTAAAACCAGATGCCCACCGTGGCTTTGGCCGGGTCCAGGGTCGCGCGAAAGGCCTCGGCATCTTGGATGTAGCCGCGGTCCGGATGATACAAACCCGCATCGGGTGGCTGAAACGGCGCATCGATGGTGATGCTGCCGCCACACACCCGGTGGTAGAGAAAACCCAGCAGGTTGAACAGGTTCTCCACACCCCCATAACGATAATAACGGCTCAGGGTCTGCCAGGCGTCGCTGTCCATGCCGTCGGAGTGCTGCTGCACCAGGGCCAGTGATTCCGCATTGCTGCCGGTGGGCTGGACATGCAGATACGGGGTCTTGATCCCGGCGTTGCGTCGGCCCCCTATGGTTTGGACCAATGCTTCCCAGGCCGGGCAGGAATGACTCCCGGCCATCAGGGTGACCACCACGGCATCGGCGGCCAGGGCCCGGCGCACGAATTCGGCCTGGCGTTCCGGATCGTTTTCCAGCTGGGTGCGGGTACGAGCGATGATCTCGAGCGGTGCGACCGCTTCCATGAAGCGCCTGGCCGCTTCGCTCAGGTTGGGGATCTCGTTGGAGGTTACGCTGAAATAGGCGATTTTCATTTTTTCCCGTCCAAAATCAAATCGGATGCGGTTCAACGCACCCGTTTCACCAGCGCGGGGTGCGCCTTGGGGGTTGGTCTAGGCTGGCCATTTTTCTTTTTCTTCCGCCACACGCCCTTGCGGTGAAGCCAGTCATAACTGCCCGACAGAACGACGATGACGAGTGCGATCCCGCCGATGGGAACGATCCAACCGGTGTAATTACCGATCCAGTCCTGGAAGATGCGGCCGTTGTGGATAAGAAAGAGGACGTGCCACAGGGACAAGCCGGCATGGGCTGCGATTTCCGGCGGCATGACCGGTTGCGCGGCATCGGACCGGACCATCTTGAGCCCTTCTCGATAGTCGGCCCAGAAGAGGAGTTCGCCCTTGAAGATGGCGGCGCCGACCGCCCGATCCACGGATTTCCCCGGATTGTGACCGCCGGCGGTCGATCGCCCCCGGATATTCGTGATGGCATTCGTGGCCGGATCCCAGACATAAAGCCCTCGGAACGACCCCATGAGCAAGCGCCCATCGGTGAGCGGGTCCAGCACGTCGAGGCCCATGCCGCCCACCGGCAGGTTGATGACCAATTTCTCAAACGGTCGTGAGAAGTCTGCCGGTCCCTTGAAAAACCCGTTGTCCGTGGCGATCAGTATACTGTCATCTTGCGCCAGATAGACGGCCCGGTCGATGCGTTCCCACCCATGCACAGCCGATCGGGCCTTGCCCAACCAACCGGCCGGAACCCTGCTGCCGGCAATGGTCTGGCGAAACGGCGGGCGGATGAATACGCCGGTCAGGGCGATGATGGCCAGCAATACGGCGGCCCAAATGCCGACCTTGCGGTGATACATATGCAGGCTGCGGAAGAGGCGACTGCCGTTGCCCCGTGTTTTTAGGTGCTTGTTTCTCCAGGGGATGAACCAGATGAAAATGGCCGAAAAAGAGAGAAACCCCAACAGCAGGCCCACCCCGTCGACCATCAGCTTTCCCGGTACGCCCAGGACGGAACCGTCATGCAGTCTGAGCAAAAGGCGAGTCAGCGGCGCACGAACGGGCGCAGGGGTATCCGAACGTAGCGCCGTGGGATGCAGTACCGGTCTTGCCTGCGTTTCGTCCAGGATATAACACCCGCTGCCGGTCCACACGAGAAGCTGATCCTTCCGCTGGACCAGGTCCACGATTTCGACATTTCCGAAATGGTCCCGGTCGATGGCCTGCCAATGCGCTTGCTTGAAATCGTAGCGGTACAATCCGGAACGGGTGCCGGCATAAAGATACGGCGGCCGTGAGGATGCGGTAAGCAGCAGGCAAAAGGTGTCCCGGTCATAGGCCGAGGAAGGAAATCCAGCGCCAAGGGCCGAAAAGGTGTGGCCGCCATCCCGACTTTGCCACACGCCGGCCCTGCCGCCCACCATCATCGTCGATCGATCATTGGGAGAGAAGACCACCTCGCGCATGGCCATCCGATCCCAATTGACATGGCGGAAGCCGGGCGGCAGCCAACCCGGCGGTACGGATATGCCTCGAATCATCAATGGGTGGTTGAGCAGCACGCCGCTGATAGCCATCAACAAAAAGTAGACCAGGCGATCAGGCCGATGTATTTGTGCAGGCTTTTTGAACCGGTGAACATGATTCGGGTTGGTTTTTGCACGGCTATTTTATCTCGAACCTTCTTGTAAGGGGGCAAGGCTTGCATGCATGGTATTCTCCAAAAAAAAATCCCCGCGCCCGAAAGGGTGCGGGGATACCGTTTTTTATCCCGAACCGATTGATCCGTTGCGGTAAAATACCCTGATCCGCGATGGGCTTTACCGATTCATCAAAGGCAGGTCTTCTGGCTTCATCCGGCTGCTGGCGGCCTTCCCGTTCGCGAAAAAGCGAACAGTGGCGTCGGGGCCAACAGCGTCGTTTCCAGCACAGGCTGGAAACAGGGATGTCACAGCGGCGGGTCCACTCCCGATTTGCACGGGATTCCCTATTAAGTCGCGAAGGACACCTATGATCGTCAAGTGCGATGATATCTCGTAAAAGCTTTTCGATTGTCAATAAAAAACCATCATGGCATGAAATGGTCTTCCACGTTGACTCCTGAGGTGTACGGATGGCGATTCGGTATCTGATTCTTGCATTGACCCGGCGCTGCAATCTGCGTTGCGTCTATTGCTACAACGGAGACGGTCACGATCAAGCGGATATGCCGGAAACGGTGATCCGGGCGGCGATCGATCTGGTGGCTTCCAGTGGGCAGTCGTTTCACCTGCAACTGACCGGGGGGGAGCCCACCCTGGTGCCGGGGGCCATCGAAACGGCCGCCCGGCTGGCACGCGACACCG
>NZ_BBCC01000309.1 GCF_001311845.1 Desulfosarcina cetonica JCM 12296
GCACGGCGCGGTGGTGGTGGTCTGCTCTCACGATCCGCGCCTGCGACAATCCAGCGTCGTCGACCACCGCTTTCAGCTGGCTTCTGGCCGGTTGGCGGGCCCCATCGAACCACAGGTCGGGCCGTGATCTGGCACCCGCACACCTGGGCCTTCTGGATAGCGGCGGTCACCGGAAGCGGACTCTACCTGGCTGCCGCCGCCTGCGCCTGGGACGTGGCCCTGAACTGGCGACCGGAGCGGTCCGACCCGGTTCAACTGCGCTGTGAACGCCATGCCCAGATGGCGGCCCTTTTGGGACGATGGGCCCTGTGCATGCTTGCCGGCGCAACCCTTTTGGGCCTCATCGGCATCACCCGGGTCTGGCACACGCTCATTCCCGGGGCCATGTGCGGCACCGGCGTGCTCCAGGCCATGGGTGCCGAAGGATACCAGGCCCTGATTTTCTGGGGGATCACATGGATATGGCTGTTCGCCTGGCAGATCCGCGACGGATTGGATCGCGATTGCCCCCAGGGCGTGTTGACCGACGCCAACGCACGCCTGTTGATCGCCGTGCTTCCCTTTCTCTGCCTGGCCCTTTTCCACACTTGGCGGGCGGTCATGCGAATCGACGGCGCGCCACCGGTAAGCTGTTGCGCGGCGGTCTACGACCGGGTCCTGGCCGATCCGGCAGGGGTGGGGATGCAGACCTGGCAACGTTCCGCGGCCCTGTGGAGCTGCCTGGGCGGAATCTTGCTCCTGCCCTTCCTGGCGACCGCGGCGGCGCGTTCCCGGATACCCGGCGGTCCGGTGGCGGCCCTGTCCCTCGTCTGGGCCATCACCGCGACCCTGGCGATCAAACAGACCTGGTCATCCTACTACTACGAGGTGCTTTCCCATCCCTGCCCCTGGTGCTTGTTCCTGCCTGAATATCATGGCGCCGGGTTTCTCATTTTCGGCTGCCTGGGGGCCGTTCTTCTGGAAACCATCGCCCTGTGGGCCGCCGGGCGAATCCAGTGCCGACACGCCTGCCTGGCCGGTCCGGCCGGCCGGCGCCAGTGGCAGGCCGTCCGTCGGATTACTGCGGCCCTGATCGGATTCACCCTGTTGACCGTCGGCCCGGCGCTGCTCTGGCGTTACCGCACGGGCACTTGGCTGGACGGAACACCTTAGAGGCCGTTTGAACAGCCCGTCTAAGCCCCGCTACCGGTGTTGGAAAACAGCTACAATGCTCACATATGTGTCGTATATGCTCCGCTTTCGAGCCATTTTCCGCCTTGTTAGCGGGCCTGATCCAGACTGTTCAAACAGCCTCTTAGATGGCGGCGTTGCGCATTTTCGGGAATTGACAACCATTCCAACCTTTTGCTATCGTATCGCATAAATCAGGATCAATTCATCTTCACCCAAACATTCAACGGCCGCAACGCCGCACCACTTACGGCAGGCCGTTAATCACACGATCAACGCGCAGTCCATCGGCAACAGGACGGGGCTACGCCCCCGATCAGACCCTGCCACCCGCAGGCAACCCTGGCACGAACGGGCATCACGAATGAATCGTCGAACCTTTCTCAAGATCGCATCCATGGGCAGTGTCGCTTTCGCTGCCGGCTGCTCCGCCAAAACCGAAGACAACCTGTTCACCATGGTCCAGGCCACCGAAGACATGGTCACCGGCCGGGCCAACTGGTATGCCAGCACCTGCCGCGAGTGTCCCGCCGGTTGCGGCGTGTTGGCCAAAAACCGTGAAGGACGGGTAATCAAGCTGGAGGGCAACCCCCTGCATCCGGTCAACCGGGGCGCCCTTTGCATGCGCGGCCAGGCGGCCCTGCAGGGCGTCTACCATCCCGACCGGCTCAAACAACCGCAGCTTAAAACCGCCGACGGCTGGCAGGAGATTCCCTTTTACAAGGCCAAGGCCCTGGTCGTTGAAAGGTTCAACGCGGCCGCTGCCAAGGGTGACGGTCAGGTGGCCATGCTCACCGAGACCGTCGGCCGGACCCAGCTCGATCTGTTCACCCGGGTTCTCGCCCAGGCGGGTGGCCGCCGGCCGGTGATCTTCGAACCCCTGGCCCATGAAGCCCTCAAGTTCGCCCACGCCGAACTCGGTGGCCAGGCCCAGCTGCCTACCCTGCGCCTGGATCAGGCCGATCTCCTGGTCGGCTTCGGCGCCGATTTCCTGGAAACCTGGCTTTCACCCGTGGAATACGCCCGTAAGTTCAAGGCCATGCACGGGTATCAAAAGGGCCGCAAGGGGGTTTTTCTCCAGGTGAGCCCCTTCCAGTCCCTCACCGGCGCCAATGCCGACCGCTGGATCGCCTGCCGGCCCGGCAGTGAGGCCGCGGTGATCATGGGTCTGATCCGAATGGTGATCGAGGCTCCCGGGGACCGCAAGGTGGACGGCAAACTAAAGAGCACCCTGATGGCGGTGGCCGCCGATTACCCCCCCGAGGCAATCGAACAGACTTCAGGGGTCAGCCCAAAGGCGCTGAAAATCATCGCCGATCAACTCATCAAAGCCAAGCATCCCCTGGTTCTGGGCGTCGGTGCCGGCAGCGACGGCAGCACCGCCACCGCCGCGGAGCTGGCCGCCCTTTTTCTCAACCTGGTCCTGGATCCCGCGCTATCCCTGTTCGATTTTAGCAATCGTCATCGGGTGGAAATCGCCGACCGGCGCAGCGCGGTGATGGACTTTTTCGAAAGCCTGCAGAAGAACAAGGTGGGGCTGGTTTTTCTCAACAATGTCAATCCGGTCTTCGCCCTGGCGGGCGGCGCGCGTGTGGCCAAAATCCTGGGTGAGAAGAAGCGCTTCGTGGTGGCCTTCGACAATTTTCTCAACGAGACCACCGCCGAGGCCGACCTGATCATTCCCGTGCAGATGGCCCTGGAAACCTGGAACGCCTACGAAAGCAACGGCATCAGCCTTTCCACCCTGCAGCCGGCCATGGGACGCATCAATCAAGCCCCGGCCATTGGCGATGTTTTCCTGGCGCTGTTGCCGGCCGACAAGCGTCCGGCGGAGAATTATCAGGCCCTGGTCACCCAGACGGTGCTGGCCGGAACATCTCAGCCGACGGCAGCCACTTGGCTGACAACGATCCAGCAAGGCGGTCGTTTCAACGAATCTCCGGCGGCGGCCAAGGCGCCTGCCATCCATCTCAAGGCGGCCGATACCCTCAAACGCTGCCTGGCGAGCCTGCCCAAACCCGGGGATAGCTTCACCCTTTTGGCCCCGCCCTCCATCCGTTTCTTCGATGGCCGCGGCGCCAACCGGCCCTGGCTCATCGAGACCCCGGACACCCTGACCCAGATTCCCTGGCAGACACCGGTTCTGATCCATCCGCAGACCATGCAGGCCGCTGGCATCCAGGATGGCGACCGGGTGGTGCTGAAAACCAAGGCCGGTGAACTCGAAGCCCCGGCCTACGGTTATGCCGGCCTCTTTGCCCGGGCCGTGATGGTGCCCACCGGTCAGGGGCACACCACCTATGGCCGCTGGGGCAGTGGCCAGGGCGTCAACCCACTTTCGCTGATGGCGGCATCACTGGATGCGGATGCCGGCCAGCCGGCCTTTGCCACTGCCCTCACGAGCCTGGAAAAGGGTCGCGGCCACACCCGGCTGGCCATCACCTCGGGCAGCCGCACGGCCCTGGATCGCAAAATCGCCCCCACCGTGGCCATGGCCAAGGTCGCTTCCGCGACGCGCATGCCCAGGAAGGGCTGACGATGAACAGCTTTCCGCTGACGCCGCCCACGCCGGAAGGCTACGATCCCAAGCGCGATATCTATCCGCCCCATGACCATGCCGGCTACCGCTGGGCCATGGTCGTGGACATGGACCGCTGCATCGGCTGCACGGCCTGCGTGGCCGCCTGCTATGCGGAGAACAACATCGGCATCGTCGGCGAAGCGCGCATCATCGAGGGTCGCGAGATGGCCTGGCTGCAGATCCAGCGCTACCACGATCCGGCCGACATGGCGCGCATGACCTTCCTGCCCATGATGTGCCAGCACTGCGACGACGCCCCCTGCGAGGCGGTTTGCCCGGTCTACGCGCCCCACCATTCCAAGGAGGGGCTCAACAACCAGATTTACAATCGCTGCATCGGCACGCGTTTCTGCGCCCAGAACTGCCCCTACAAGGTACGGCGGTTCAACTGGTTCGACTGGCAGTGGCCCGCTCCGCTGGACATGCAGCTCAACCCCTGGGTGACCGTGCGCAGCAAGGGCGTCATGGAGAAATGCTCCTTCTGCATCCAGCGCATCAAACGGGCCCACAACGCGGCCAAGAACGAAAATCGCGCCATCCGCGATGGCGAGGTGACGCCGGCCTGCGCTCAGACCTGCCCCACCGGCGCCCTGACCTTCGGCAGCCTGATGGACCCGGAAAGCCGGGTGAGTCAACTGATCAAGGATCCGCGGGCCTATCAGGTGATGGGGTATCTCAACACCAAGCCGGCGGTGATTTATCTGAAGAAAGTGGTACAGACCGTTTAGGGAGTAGGGGCG
>NZ_BBCC01000310.1 GCF_001311845.1 Desulfosarcina cetonica JCM 12296
CGGAAGGTGATGCGCAGGTTGTTGCCCCCGGTGGGCAGCCGCCGGCCGCGCTTGCCGTCGCCGAACGTGATCTTCAAGAAGCCGTCTTCGGTCATGTGCACGGTGTAGTGGAAATCGGTCGGCCGGCTGTCCTGAAAACCGGCCACCTGCTCCCAGGCCCGTCCGGCTACCTGCACGACGATGGCGGCCCGCACTCCCGACGGCTGGGTGGCGTCGGCGACAAAGGCCACCGCGCTTTCCGCGAACCGGAAAACCTGGCTCAGCCGGGTCGCATCGCCGCTGCCCAATACCTTTTCGCTCTTGGTCTCGCCGTGGCCGGCCAACACCACATTGCCGGCGATGGACGTGTTGCCACGGGTGAATCCCGCCGGCAGATCGCAACTCAAGACCAATTCCGCCGGACGCTTGGAGCGGTCGACGTCGGCAACCGTGGCGAAAAAGGCCGCCGCGGCGTCATCGCTGTTTTCCACCATCAGGATGCGGCCCTTCGTCAGCCCGGAAGAGAGGCTGGCCAGGGGGATGCGCCGGCCGGTGAGGGAGCGCGTGTTCAGCGTCCAATCCTTGAGGCGCAGGGTCTCCTTGAAGTGGGCGTAAAGGGTGGTTTCGGTCAGGAAGAAGTCACCGCCCCCGCGATCGAACCAGCGATCTTCGGCGACAAGGGCGGCTTCTTTGTTTTCCTCATCAACAGATACCGCCGCCAATCGCGCCCAGGCCAGTTGCCGGCCCATGGCGACCACGGTCAGGTCGCCGGCACTGGTCTTTTTGGGTTTTTCGGCCAAAAGGGTCTCCGGCAGATGGCCGTTGACTTTTTCCAGATAGGTATCCACCTGAAAGGGGCCGGGCGTGGCCGGCGGCGCCAGCAGGGTCTGCGGATTGTCCAGGGCAAAATCGTGGGCGTTTTGATCCCAGGTCAGGGTCAAGATGGTGTACCCCCGCCGTTCATGGGTTCCATCCGCCGGGTGGTAGCGGGCATCGGTGACCCGGTAAACCGGCAAATGGATTTTGCCTTCGTCGTCCTTGCGTTTGTCGGCCACCAGGCGCCGCTCAGCCGCGACCAGTCACCGGCCACACTGTAGGCGTAAATCACCGTCTGACCGCCGCTGACGGTTCGGGGGTCGGCCTCTTGCCGGCTGATCGCAAGGGTCACCGGCTGGCTGACCAGTCCCCGGTCGAGCCGCAGGATACCGATATCGGCGTCAACCACCAGGCGCTTTCCGCGCAGGAACACGAGGCGCCGGTAGCTGGCCTCGACGCCGTCGGTAATGTACAGGACCATGCCGGGCAGAAGATCCCCGGGCGTTTCAGTGAGACGCAGCACGCGTTCGAGCTCGGCCCCCTTGGCGGCCGGACCGAGGGGGGCGAGCCGATCCTTGGGTTTCAGATGCACTCGGGTGTACCCGGTTTGCAGACGCCGGGAAAGGCGCGGCGACACCTTGAGCCGGGTCAGGCCGCCGTCCACCGTAAGCCCGGCAACCCGGTGGGCGCGCAGCACCCCGGTCTTCTCGTCCTCGAGGACCAGCGGATCGCCGATGGCCAGATCCTCCACCCGGGTTTCCAGCCAGAGCAGGTCGCCGCCCAGCCGATCGGGATTGCGGTTGTATTCGGCCGGTCGCAACTGGTTGAGGTCGGCATCCAGGTCGAGATCGTCGAGGGTTTCGAAAATTACCGGTGCGCCCCCGTCGGGCGGCGCGTATTTGACCTGGAACCCGCTGGCCAGCAATCCAACGGCCCCTGCCTTGGCCGCGATCACCAGTCGGGTCGACGCCGAGGCGGGCGGCGCCGGGTGGTAATCGAGCATCTCGACCAGCCGCCGCACACTGTCCCATTGGGTGGCGGTGCGCAGGTAGCCCTCGTTGGCGTAGGCATCGATGTGTTCGGTCAACACGTGGGCTGCACGGGCCAATACCCGGCCGATTTCCCAGGCCCAGTCGCGCCGGTCGCCATCATATTGGGCCGCCAGGCGATCGAGGCGTTCACGCTTGGTCTCCGCCGCCAGCCGCAGCTGCTCCTGTTCGTATCGAACAAAGGCATCGGCGGCGTCGCCCGCCCGCCGGGGAACCAGATCCCCCCATTTCAGGGTCGCGGCCGCCGGATCGGCAAACCGCGCCAAGAGGGCCTGGCGCAGGGTCTCCAGGAAGGTCATGGCGTTGCCGTCGATATAACGGAAGCGATTCAGGCTGGCCCGGTTCCAACGGGTCAAATCGGTTCGACCGTTCATCCGCGCCGTCCTCCACTGAGTTTAAGGTTGAAAAAACCCCGTTCGGGGTGGCCGGGATCATTGTCGCAAACGGCGATCTCCAGCCCCTCCAGAGCGATTTCACCGGTGTCGGCCTGGTCGGGATACGCGTTGCCGAGGCGTTTGAAGCGGTTGAGACAGACGTTGTCCACCCCGTCGAGGGCCATCAGGGTTTGGAAAATATCACTGGCGTAGACGTGTTCCCCGAAGTCCAGCCGGCCCGGCTCGAAAAACCCGCCCGGACCGGTGCCCAGGGCCTGTTCGACGGCGTGGCGGATCTCCGACTGGAAGAAATTCTCGCGCACGCGGATCGAAAGCGACATCTTGATGCCCACCGGCTCGGCATCCTGCAGAATCACCTCCTGGCCGACCATGCGAAAGGCATCCAGATAGGGTCTTAAAAGGGTTCGAAGGGTCGGTGGCGCGGGCGTCCACTGGGGTGCCGGCAGCTGATGATTGCGGTTCAGGCGCTCCACCGCATCCTTGAGGTCCACGGGAAAATCCAGCCCGTCGGCATCCAGGGAACAGTCTTTCCACAGCACGACCGCGACCCGCAGGCGGTTCCAGGCCCCGCTCCACTCCTCCCAGGCAAAGGCGCGCAGCACCAGGGGATGGTCGATCAAGCGGCTGGCGTAATCGGCCACCGACACCATGCGCCGCTGGGTGTGAATGGCCAGCGGCCCTTCGCGCTTGGCCGCCGTCATGAGCGCGAGGTTTCCGCGCCACAGCTGTTCGAGCAGCTCTTCCTTGGAGCGGCCTGTGTCTGCGTCATCTTCCAGCCCGGCCTCGGTGGCGGCGTCAAAGCCGATCAAACCGAGCAGGCGACGCACCGATTCCGGGCGACGGGCGGTCTCCAGCATGGCTTCGGCCGCCGTTCGGTCGGCCATGTCCGAGAGCTGATCCAGCACCGCGGCCAGAATCTCCACCAGCACCACCTCAAAATCGCCGGGGGTCCAGCGCTGCCGCTCGGGAAACCGCGCGGCCAGTTCTTCGAGCATAAACCGCCGGAAACTGTCGAAATCCCGCACTCGCCAGTCGAAATCGTCCCCCACCGCCGGCAATGGCGGCGGCAGCGAGACCCGGCGCTGGGCGCAGTCCGGGCAGCGTCCTCCGAATTCAAGCGTTATCTTGGGATTCTCGGCCATTGGGCATCCTCATCATCCAACCACAAAGCTGTGTTGTTCGGTCTGTCCCAGGGTTGCCAGCCGGTAGGCGATCTCGATCATCAGTTTTTCCCCGTCGCCGCTCACGCTGACGTCCAGGGTGCGTGGATCGACCTCTCCCTGCAAGGCCTCGGCAAGCGATGCCATCAACCGCTTGCGGGTCACCTCCCACAGGGCCGAGGCATTGGGTTCGAAGATCAGCTTGCGGACGCCGGCACCGAAATCGGGTCGAAACACCCGTTCCTTGGGATTGGTGAACAGCACCTGCTCGATCTGTTCACGGACATGCCGGGCCCGGGTGCTGGTTTTCGCGCCGTCCGTCCCGATGCGGAACGGGAAAGCGAGATAGGACGGATCACTGAGTCGCTGCATGCGGGTCGGTCCTCCTATGGGTTATCACCATCACGAGGTCATCACCTTCATCGACAGGGTACTCATCTCCCCTTGCGGAACCGGCGGGCCGGTGGGTCCCATGGCACTGGGGTGCATGTGGGTCATGAACAGGGTCAGAAAACTCTGCCCCTTGATGATCGGTTCACCGCCGCTGCCGGCGAGCATGACCTGCTGGCCCTCGACGACCACCTGGGTGCCCTTGACCGTGATGCCGGACGCGGCCATCTCGATCTTGTTGCCGTTGCTGTCCTCGACCGTGGTGCCGCTGGAATTCATGGTCAGGGTGTTGCCGTTGGCATCTTCCAGAACCACTTCGTTGCTGTCGGCGTTGAGGGTCAGGGTGTTGCCCTGGGGATCGGCGATGATGACGGTACCGTTTTCGTCGACCGTGGTTTCGGTGCCGGCGGGATGGGCCAGGCGAAACTTCTCCTCCCCGTCCTTGTCGTCGAACTGCAGGGTGTGTCCCGAAGGTCTTGAGCACCCGTGTGGTCGGCGGGCTGAGGGCCGCCTCGGTCGGCGGATCGCCGCTGGCCTGCCAGAAGGTTCCGGTCCAGATCGGCTGGTTGAGATTGCCGGCCTCGAACTCGACCCATACCTGGGCGCCGACCTCGGGG
>NZ_BBCC01000311.1 GCF_001311845.1 Desulfosarcina cetonica JCM 12296
GGCGGTGGCATCGATGCCGCCGATCAGGGCGATGTGGGAGCCGAAGCGGCGGCGCAGGGCAGGATAAAGCATGCCGGCGCTGCTGATGTTGCTGATCCACAGGCCGTTGATACCGGCGTCGATGAGCGCCGGCAACAGGGGCGTGAGGTTGCCGCCGGTGGTGCAGAGGATGCGCAGCGGAACGGAAAACCGTTTAAGCAGGTCGAGGACCTTGCGATACCCGGGAATGGCGAAGCGCGCGAACATGGCCGGTGAAATCACCGGCGCGGTATTGGCGGCGATGGGCTCGTACAGGCAGGCATAGTCGACCGCTACCCGCGACAGCACCCGCTCGAGGCAGACGCAATAAAAATCGGTGATCCGGTCGACCAGCCGTTCCACGGTCCGGGGCCGTTCGACCATCGCCTCGCAGGCCGCCACCAGCGAGTCCCAGTCCCCCACCCCCAGCATCTGCAAGAGACCGCCGCCCGAGGCATCCACATAGATCACGCGCCCCTGCCGGCGAAGCTGCTGGCTCGTTTCGGCAAAATCTTTGGCATAGCGGGCCGGCTGGTCGGGGTCGTAGTGCCGCGCGAACACCGACGGGTCGTCGAGGATGCCTGGCGTCATGTGGAAAAACGGGTAGCTGCGCAGGGTCAGGCCCACGGAATGATGCGGCTCGAGATGAAAATAGGTCGTAGCGGTGCGGTTGCGCGGCAATCCTTCCCGGTGCCAGCGCTGCAAGGTGTCGTCGTCAGGGACCAAGTCGAAAAAGGGAAAGCGATCCGCCTTACCGCCCAACAGGGTTGCCAGGAAGCGTTCGCGTTGGGTCATTGTACACATGATGATCACCTTGTTTTGTTCAAAAGCGGTCTCATCTTCTAAGAAGGCACGTTTTGATGAACTCGTAAAAAGTCGCATTTCCGACGGATTCGTAAAAAGCCCGAGATCAAGGCTTGCGAATCCTGAGGAATACCGCTATCGCGGGTGCCGTAGGCAGCGTACTTAGCGTACGCCGCAGTGACGAAGGATGAAGCGTAACGCCGATATCGGGCTTTTTACGAATCCGTTACGTTTTGGAGAAGACACACTTTGGCATCGTTTGATGTGCCCTTTCAGGCAGAAGGAGTTCAATCATGAATCCAACAACTCGCATCCATGCCCATATCCGATTGTCGCTATTCGGGTTCTTCGCCGGTTTTCTGGCGACCCTGACCTTTCACCAATTTGCCCTGTGGTTGCTGCACATGGCCGCTATCGCGCCGTTTGCACCCTACAACATGGCCGCCACCTGGCCCTGGGGCGTTCCCGCGGTCCTCTCGCTGGCGTTCTGGGGCGGCGTCTGGGGTGTAATCCTGGCCTTTTTCCAGGGCCGATTTCCTCCCGGCATCCGCTATTGGGCCGCGGCATTTTTCTTCGGCGCGGTCTTTCCCTCCCTGGTGGCCCTGTTCATCGTGCTGCCCTTAAAGGGCCATGCCCTGAATGGCAGTTGGCAGCTCCTGTCGACCGCCTTTCTGATCAACGGCGTGTGGGGCCTCGGGACGGTGGGACTGTTACGCTGGATGGGTAAAACCACGCAGGCACACGGCAATGCCCGCCCTGAATGCCAGCTGGGCATGATCTGTTCGTAAAGATGTCGTGAAGATGCATAGGCGCCCCTGATCGTCCCCTAAATGCCGTTCGAATCTTCCGCCAGGGGACATGGATAGGTGCGACCGCGTATCAATCGTCGATCAGATACCCTTTTCCCAAACGCACGAAGGCGTCCATGACCAGCCAGGCCCGCGCGCCGAAAGCGATGCCCTCACGCTGCAGCAGCCCGCGCACTGCATCGCGGTCCATCATGAAGACCGTGATGTCCTCCGAATCCTCGTTGTGCCGCGTGTCCGGCGATCCGGTGACTTCGGCGAAAACCATGCTGATCGCTTCGTCGGTGATCCCGGCTGAGGAAAAAATGGCCGGGCTGTGGCGGCAGACACGCACCAGTTCCAGGCCGGTCTCCTCGTATAGCTCGCGGCCGGCAGCCGTTGCCAGGTCTTCGGTCGGGTCCAGGAGACCGGCCGGAAAGCCATACTGATACCCGCCCACGGGAATGCGGAACTCCCTGATCACCACAAGCTTTTTCTCCTGAGGGTGGTAAGGCACGATGATGGCCGCATCCGGTCTCTGAATATCGCCGGAGATGCATTTTGGCGTCTGCTTTCGGGTCACCATGTGCCATTTTTTCAAACTGCCCTTCTGATCCTCATAATCAACCGCAACCACCGTCATAAACCGGCTTTTGTTGACAACCGTCGAATCGATAATTTTCATGAACGCCCCAAAGTAATGTTTCAAACCGTCACGGACACGGAGGACAAGACGGGATAGATGAAAATAACGCTCACTTCTTTTTAAAGTGCCCGGTTGCCTTGTCAAACGCGGTGCTCAGCGCCTTCCAGGCTCATCGGCCCCGCCCTTGAGATCATCCCAGGCGCTTTCGCCGGCAGCGTCCAGGGCTTTGAGCTTGTCCTTCATTTGCGCCTGGTATTGGCGAAAGGTCTCCCGCTTTTCCTCGAACTTCTTGATCACGTCGGCACTCTCGTGCTGGGCCTTGGCTTCCAATTTATTGCGCTCGATATTCCAGCGGTAGTTCAGATCGTCATACTTCTTCTTCATCTGCGCGAGCAGTTCGTCTTTGTCGATCATTGTCCTTCTCCTTGGTTGATGGTTCGGTACGTCACCGTATTTACAAACAGGGGCATTTAGCGGAGTCGATCATAGGCCGTTTGAATTTCCTTGAAACGCTTTTCGGCCAGCCGCTGGAACTCCTCGCCCAGATGCTGCACCTTGTCCGGATGGTACTTGCCGGCAAGCCGGCGATACGCCGCCTTGATTTCTTCCTTCGACGCGCCGGGAGTGATTTCCAGGATCGCGTAGGGGTCCTGGGGCGTCTGTGTGTTCTCGTCACCGACGTGGGACTGTTCATCACCGGTCGCACCAAACGGTTGCTCGTGGGGATCGTCGGTTTGCCGTGGCTGCTTCAACCGTCGGAAATACCGCCAGAGCAGAACCACCACCACGATATCATCGATCCATCCCCACCCGAGAAAATAATCCGGCACCAGGTCGCGGGGAAAGACCAGATAGAGCAGCGCCACGATAAAAAGGCAAAGCAGGATAAGGCGGTTCATTGGGACTTACTTTCCATGTTGCGCTTTCGGCGGTGCGCCATTAGGCGCACCACCTGGGTTAGCCGTTTTATTGATGGATGCATGGGTCGGTGGATCAGTCGCTATTTTCCAGGCTGATAAACCAATTCAACATCCAAATCATAGGTCCATGCCGCACCGGCATTTTTCCAGCCGTTTTTCATTCTTTTACCATCAAAACAGCTTTCCGCGTCCTTGACTTTGTCCCCTTCGAAGCCGTCCGTAATGTTATAGACATTCGTGAAACCGGCCGTGGCCAAACGGCTGATGGATGCCGCGCTTCGATGACCTGAACGGCACATCACCAGAATCGGATCGTTCAAGCCAAATTTTTTTTTTCGCATAAGATTCAAAATCAGGATTATCCTCTAGAATATAACTCTTTTTCTCCGGATTCCATTTTCCGGTCCACAGTTTTGACGGGATATTGTAGGCCATTGAAGCATGTCCGACAAACGTATACTCCTCCTGGGTACGGCAGTCGACAATCCTGACCGTATCCGGATCGGCTTTCCACATCTCATAGGCTTGCAATGCGTTCACATACTTTCCGGCTTCAGTATGTTTTTTTGCATCCATCGGTGGCGGCGCGGAAGTCGTCGCCGAATCCACCTTTTGGGATGTTGTTTGCGCTGTGCTGGCAGCACAGGCGAAAAATGCCGTTACGACAACAAACAACACCAGCATTCTGCCAATATTCTTCATATCTACCCCCTCCTCTTTGCACACTTAATCTAGTTTTCAATAAAACGGCTAATTATCGGGCATTGCGTCAAGTCAGGAAAATGCAATCGCATTTTTAGGGTCAACATGGAGATAAGTCAATGCTCATAAAAGCTTGGCCATCACGGCTGGCCGACCGCTTTGAGTTTGAATACCAGGGGATATTCCATGGTCTCGGCAATGCTGATCCGCCGACGGGCATCCTGATACCCGGGCAGGCTGGCCCGGATCCCGTGGGCGCCGGTAGAAAGCATCAGGGTCGTTGGCGTGGTGCCTTTCAACCGGCCGTCGATGTATATCCGGGCTCCCGATGGGGACGATCGCAACATGACCGGGACAAGCGGCACGACCTTTCGGGGGGCCGGCCTCGGTTTCGGCTTCGGCTTGGGCCTGGGCTTGACGACCGCTTTGGGTACGACAACCGGCTTGGGCGGCGTGGCTTTCTCCGGAACCGGCGGGACGGCGGCAACCGTCTTGGGGGTCTCTTTTTCTTC
>NZ_BBCC01000312.1 GCF_001311845.1 Desulfosarcina cetonica JCM 12296
CGGCGCCCAGGAGCACGCCGGCAGCCATGCCGGCTAGGGTGGCGATGCCGATCTTCTTGGAGCTTTCGATGCGCTGGGAGATGTGCCGGCAGACCACATGGGCGATTTCATGACCGATAATGC
Organism: Desulfosarcina cetonica JCM 12296; assembly: GCF_001311845.1. Taxonomy (GTDB): domain Bacteria; phylum Desulfobacterota; class Desulfobacteria; order Desulfobacterales; family Desulfosarcinaceae; genus Desulfosarcina; species Desulfosarcina cetonica. The sequence continues at coordinate 124 of NZ_BBCC01000312.1, forward strand.
CGGCCAGTTCCTCCTCTGACGCCAGGGCGGCGAAAAGCCCGCTATTGATGAAGATATGGCCGGCGGGGGTGGCGAAGGCGTTGTAGACATCCTCGTGGATCACATGAAATTCATATTTGAACGGTTGGGGCGGGACCGCGGCCATGATGCGGTTGCCCACCTTATTGAGATAATCGATGATTACCGGATCGTCGATCAATGCATACTTTGCCTTGACCACGGACATGAACTCCTTGGCCAGTTCGCGTTCTTCCTGAATGGTGATGCACCAGCCCTTGGGAGCACCGATCAGACCGGTGCCAAGAAGAAATGCCATCAGGGTTACAATATTAATCAATTTTTTATATATCGGCATGTTAGTTCATTTCCTGGGTGTTGTTTGCGAATCCTCCAGAATCATTGCTCAGCACCTAGGATGGCATATTCTAATCCACTTTTCAAACAGCATGTTTTGTGTTAAAGCTGCGACCCATGGCACAAATCATCTGCATCGCCAATCAAAAAGGCGGCGTCGGCAAGACCACCACGGCGGTCAACCTCTCCGCAGCCCTGGCCGTTTGTGAAAAACGGACCTTGTTGGTGGACTGCGACCCCCAGGCCAACGCCACGACCGGTGTGGGCATAGACAAATCCCAATTGGAAAAAACCCTTTACCATGATGATCGGCGCTGCCGCGGCCGATGCGGTGATTGTGGACAGTCAGATCGAATTTCTGAAGGTCATTCCCGCGCGGGTCGAATTGATCGGTTTCGACGTGGAGATGATGGACCGGCCCGATCGGGAACAGGCCCTCAGGCGCTTGTTGGATCCGGTGGCCGGCGGCTATGATTATGTGATCATCGATTGCCCCCCATCATTGAGCCTGCTCACCGTCAACGCCATGACTGCGGCCGATGCGTTGTTGATTCCGCTGCAATGTGAGTTTTACGCCCTGGAGGGGCTCAGCCAACTGGTCCAGACCTACCAGCGAATCAAGAGCGGACTCAACCCGAAATTGAAGATTGCCGGTGTTCTCCTGACCATGTTCGACCGACGCACCAACCTGAGCCGCCAGGTGGCCGAAGACGCGGAAAACCATTTCAAGAACCTGGTTTTCAAAACAACGATTCCTCGCAATGTCCGACTGGGTGAAGCGCCCAGTTTCGGTCAGCCCATCTTGTTGTACGATGCCATGTCGGTTGGCGCCACCAGTTATTTCGCCCTGGCCAAGGAGATTTTGGGCGCCAATCACACCGGTCAGGCCGGCCAGCAGGCTTCTCGAAAACGTTAACCCGCCGGGCGCCGTCCGTCTCACCCGGTCCGGTCATCCATCATTCAGGATATTCCATGCCAGATCAACCAACCAACGGCAGTCGCGCCCCCGGTGCCAAAAAAAAACGCAAACCGGCCCTGGGCAGGGGACTTGATGCCCTGATTCCCGATTTGAGTGTGGTGGAGGGGGTTGCCGGATCGTCCGCTGAGGCGCGTAAAGACTATTTCTTATGTGAAATCGATATGATCCGGCCCAATCGGTATCAGCCGCGACGCCAATTCCCGGCCGATGAACTGGCTGAACTGGCCGAATCGATCCGCACCCAGGGGATTATCCAACCGCTGCTGGTGCGCCCGGACGACGTGGGCTACGAGCTGGTGACCGGCGAACGACGTCTTCGGGCCGCGGCACAGGCCGGAATCGATCGTGTGCCGGTGGTGGTCAAGGAGGTTACCGACGCCGAGATGCTGGAGATGTCGATTGTCGAGAATATCCAGCGCGAAAACCTCAACCCCATGGAAGAGGCCGAGGCGTATCAACGGCTGATCACCGAATTCAGCCTGACCCAGGAAGCGGTCGCCGGGCGGGTGGGCAAGAGCCGCAGTGCCGTGGCGAATTTCCTGCGGCTGCGTCAGCTGCCCGACCCGATCAAGGCGCGTATTCTGGACGGGGCGCTCAGCATGGGGCACGCCCGGGCCCTTTTGGGCGCCGAGACGCCGGCCAAGCAACAGTTGGCGTTTCGTGACGTGGTCGCCAAAAAACTCTCGGTGCGCGAAACCGAAAATCTGATCAAGCGGCTCAATGCCGAGAAAAAGAAGGATGCAGCTCCTGAACCGACGCCCGAGCAGCGCTATTTCAATGACCTTTCCGAGGATCTGTCCCGCCATTTCGGTACCCATGTGCGTATCCAGCGCAAGGGTAAAAAAGGCCGTCTGGAGATTGATTTTTTCAGCGATGAGGACCTGGACCGGTTGTTGACGATGCTGCGCAACCGCTGACCGGCACCTTCTGGCACACACCGGCAGGCGATGCCGAAGCGCATGGGGCGCGGGACGATTCGATGACGTCATGGCGATCCACATTATTATCGATGGTTACAATTTAATCCGCCAAACACCGGAGCTGGCGTCCCTGGATCGGCTCGATCTGCAGTTGGGCCGTGATGCCCTGGTGGATCGGTTGGCGGCCTACAAAAAAATCAAACCCCACAGGATCACCGTTGTTTTCGATGGGCCGAGCGAACCTTCGCTTTATGGCCCGCGAGATCGGGCCAAGGGAATCTCTATCCGTTTTTCCAACGGTGGTGAGTGCGCCGACGATGTGATTCGGCGGATGGCCCGGCGTGAGAAGGAACAGGCCCTGGTCGTCAGCAGTGACCGCGAGGTCATGGACGCCGCCGAAGCGGCCGGTGCCACGGTGGTGACGTCGGCGGCCTTCGCCGACCGGCTGGCCATGGCCAGTTACCTGGCGGTCAAGGGCGCAGAGGAATCGGACGTGTCATCCGGCTGGGTCCCCACCACCCGCAAAAAGGGCCCCGGCCGGCGATTGCCCAAGCGCAAACGCAAGGCGAACCGGCGGATCGAGAAGCTCTGATACGGGTCTGGTGCGTCATCCGATCCCTGACGTGACCCTGCCGTCGGCCAAACGGTGTACATGTGTAAATCGAGGAATGGGTATGGCGGAAGCGGTCTCGCAAATGAAAGTCGCAGTGGTCGACGGCCAGGGGGGCGGTATCGGCAGTACCATCATCCGCAAGATCAAGGACCACTTCGGCGAGTCCGTGGAAGTCATCGCCCTGGGGACCAACGCCATCGCCACGGCCCAGATGCTCAAGGCCCGGGCCAATCGCGGTGCATCCGGGGAAAACGCCATCGTGCATACGGTGACCCGCGTGGATGTCGTCATCGGCACCCTGGGAATTCTCCTGGCGCATGCCATGATGGGCGAGGTGACACCCCGCATGGCGGCGGCCATCTCGGGCAGTGTCGCCATCAAACTGATTTTGCCGCTCTCCCAAGAGAATGTCACGGTGGTCGGCGTGTCCGACGAGCCGCTGCCGCATCTGGTGGAAAAATTGATTCTCGATCATTTGCGGCCGATCGTTGCGGCCCGAAACCAACCCAACGATAATTCCAAAGGATAACTACCATGTGTGAAGCCAATGCCTACCTCCTGCGCGATGGCAAGGAGACCCTGATCATGGAATCGGTGGACCTGGTCGCCCCGGAAGGCGACGGCCTGAAGCTGGTCAATATTTTTGGTGAACAGAAATTTCTGCGCGCCGCGGTCCATTCCATGTCCCTGGTCGATCACAAGGTTTTTCTCAAGGAACTGGATCGCCGACCCGCATGAAGATCGAGATTGCCCAGACCGCCGGCTTTTGCATGGGCGTCCGCCGGGCCGTGGAATTGGCCCTGGACGCGCCGGGCAAGCACGCGGCGCCGATTTATACCTACGGTCCGCTGATCCACAACCCGCAGGTCCTGGAGCTGTTTGCCGAAAAAGGCATCGCGGTGCTGAACGCGATTCCCGAGAAAGGCAGCGGCACGGTATTGGTGCGGGCCCATGGCGTACCGCCGGTGGACAAGCAACGGCTCGCCGATGCCGGATTCAAGGTGGTGGACGCCACCTGTCCGCGGGTGATTCGCGTCCAGACCATTATCCGTGTGCATGCCCGCAAGGGATACGCCACCATTATCGTCGGCGACCGGGATCATCCCGAGGTGGTCGGCCTGATGGGGTATGCCGGTGCTTCCGGCCATGTGGTCAGCACCCTGGACGACCTTGCGGCCCTGCCGGATTTCGGCAAAGCGATCATCGTTGCCCAGACCACCCAGAACCTGCGGTTTTACGAAAAGGTCAAGGCCTGGGCACTTAGGACCCATCCCCACTACAAAACCTTTGATACGATTTGTGACTCCACGGAGAAACGGCAGGCGGAAGTCAAACGCCTGGCCGGGCAGGTGGACGCGGTGATCGTCGTCGGCGGACGGCAGAGCGGCAACACCCGCCGG
>NZ_BBCC01000313.1 GCF_001311845.1 Desulfosarcina cetonica JCM 12296
CAGGTTTTGGGCCCATACCGGCAGATGGGTCAAAGGGAAAAACGTCCCCCCCAGAAAGGCCATGGGGGTGATCACGAAGCTGGTCATCATGGCCTGGTCGGCATGGGATTTGACGATCATGGCCAGGCCCACGGCCAGGGATGCGAAGACGAAGCTGTTAAGTATGAAGGCCAACCACAAGAGCGGCGGGTAAACGAGGACCACACCGAACAAAGCACCGAGGATGAAAATCACGCCACCGGCCAAAAGCGCCCGGGTCATGCCGGCCAGGACTTCGCCGAGCACGTAGGCGGCGTTGCTGATGGGCGCGGCCTGGAATTCCTCAAAGATATGCCAGTAAAAACGGGCGATGTTGATCTCGCTGCCGATGGCAAACGCCTGGGTCATGCTGGCCATGGCGGCCAGGCCCGGGATGAGAAATTCGATGTAGCTGTGGCCCGCGATGGTCACATGCTTGCCCATGGCGTAACCGAAGGCGATCATGTAGAGCAGCGGCGATACCGACCAGGCGCTGATCAGCTTGGTGATGCGCCGCTTGAGGATCAGGAGCTCACGGAAGTAGACGGCGGTCCAACCTTTTATCATTGCACTTTCTTCCCGGTCATTTTCAAGAAGGCATCCTCCAGGTTCACCCGGCGGATGGAAAACCCGCTGTGGTGTTCGGCTGCGTAGGCTTTGGCCGCTTCCTGGGTTTCAAAATAGGCGGTCTGCATCCCGTCGCCCTCGAAGCGATCCATGGCCCAGCGACCGACGGCAGCCATGAAATGCTGCGGCGTGTCCAGGCCCACGATACGGCCCTTGTCGATAAAGGCCACGCGCTTTGCCAAAAATTCCGCCTCTTCGATGTAGTGGGTGGTGAGAAAGATCGTGACGCCGTCCTGCTGGATTTTCTTGATCAATCCCCAGAGCCTGCGACGAATGGCGGCGTCCAACCCCACCGTGGGTTCGTCCAAAAAGAGGATCGAGGGGGCATGCAGAAGCGCCCGGGCGATCATGACGCGTCGTTTCATGCCGCCGGAGAGTTTCTTGACCAGGGTGTGGCGTTTTTCCTCCAGCTCGATGTAGCCCAAAAGTTCATCGATGCGCGGGCCGATGGCCTGGCGTCGCATGTGGTACAGGCGGCCGTGGATCAACAGATTTTCATGGACGGTCAACTCGCTGTCCAGGTTGATGTGCTGGGGCACCAGGCCGTACTGCCGCTTGGCCGCCAGGGTTTCGGTTTCGATATCGTGCCCCCCCAGCCTGGCGCTGCCGCCGGAAAGGCGGGTCAGGCCGGTGAGGATGCGGATGGTGGTGGTCTTGCCGGCGCCGTTGGGGCCCAGGTAGGCGAAAAGTTCGCCCTCGTTCACCGTCAGGTTGATGCCGGCAAGGGCCGCCACCTCGCCGTAGTTTTTTTTCAGGTTGGTAATCCGGATCATGAACCACTCGATATTCTGCTTTTTGAAAATAACGGGCTACGTAAAAAACGACGGCCATTTTCCGCTTTTCAGGAAAAGCAGGCAACTGGCAGTCGGTACAGGCCATATCAGGGACTCTCTTTCCTTCGATTTGCCCCCCCTTGTCAATGGTGGACTCGTAAAAAGCCGCAATTCCGACGGATTCGTAAAAAATGGTCGCCCCCGACGGATGAGCCGAGGAAAATTAACGATCGTTAGAACAAATTTACCGTGGCCCAAAAAGATCGGTGGTCGGTCAGGTGCATGGTCTGACGGCGGTTCATGCCCACGTTGAATCCGGACAAGCTATCGGTGGCGCGGTCCTCGTTTCTTGAGAACCGCCCCATCATTTTCTCTTTTGCCTGTTGGACAATTTCCAGGGTTACCGTACCCATCCCCTTGTCCTTGGCATAGGCCTCCACTGCCTTGCCAGCCATTTTGCGAACAAAAGGCGGCACGTTCTCGATCGCTCGCTTTGCCTCCGGAGTCCAATCCATCTCAGTGTTTTCCTCATGGCCGAGTCTGTGTTCCCCTATGGGAGAGTGTTAAGTGTAAAGTTTTAGGTGTTAAGCGAAGGATGATGACCGTTTTTTATTGTTGTGCGTGTTAAAAAACGGTCTTTTTTTTCTTGCCCGGCTTTCTGTGTAGGGGCGAAAATTTTCGCCCCTACGGACGACATCTGCATTATCCTGCCAGGGAAAACGTTAAACAATAAGGGTTAAGGAAGGGACAAGACTCTTTTTTAGAATCGACAGAATTCATCAACTTAATACTTAAAACTTAACCACTTAACACTGATTTTATGCTTAACCACCAGTCACCGAGTGGCCGTCCGTCTCTTAAGCGCCTGAACATTATCGGCAATTTCCATCAGCGGTTGCCGGCGCACCCGGTGGGGCAGCGCCAGTTCGGCGGCGGTGTCGATATCGGCTTTCTCCACCGCGTCCCGGCCGTTCCAGGCGGCCAGGGTCTTGGCGGTCTTGAGGATGATGATATCGCCCCGGTGACCGTCCACGCCCACGTCCAGGCAGCACTGGGCGATGGTGAAGAGTAATTCGCGGGCGATGGTTACCTGCGGGTACCGGACGATGGCCTGCTGAATGCGCTCGACCACAAGACGGGATTCGGCTTCCCATTGATTGCAAAATGTCTCGGGATCCTCGTCAAAGGCGGCCCGGCGCTCCATGATGGCCACCCGGTCCTCGGCATCCTGGATGCCCTCGATATGCACGCACAGGCCGAAGCGGTCCAGCAATTGGGGCCGCAGTTCGCCCTCTTCCGGGTTCATGGTGCCCACCAGGGTAAAGCGTGCCGGATGGGAAAAGCTCACCCCTTCCCGTTCGATGGTGTTAACGCCCATGGCGGCCGAGTCGAGAAGCACATCCACCACGTGATCGTCCAGCAGGTTGACCTCGTCCACGTAGAGGATGCCCCGGTGGGCGGCGGCCAGAATGCCGGGTTCGACTTGTTTTTCGCCTTTTTTCAGGGCATGTTCCAGGTCCATGGTGCCCACCACGCGATCCTCGGTGGCGCCCACGGGCAGCTCCACCACTCGAATGCCGCGGGATTGGATTTCCACGGATTCGTGTTTCAATACGGCCCGGCGGCAGTCGATACGCGAACACGCCCGGCAGACACCGTCGGCCTCGCCGACCGGCAGTTGAAACGGGCAGTCCCGGATTACCGGAATCGCCGGCAGAATGCGGGCCAGGGCGCGCACGGCCGTGGATTTGGCCGTACCTTTCTCGCCGCGAATCAGCACCCCGGAAAGGGTCGGGTTGATGATATTGAGGATCAGTGCCTGTTTCATCTTCTCCTGACCGACAATGGCGGTAAACGGGTAAATCGGTTGGGTTTTCATTGAACGCTCTCCTTGGCAATGTTGATCAGGGTGTCGGCCTTGAGGTCTTCGATCTGGAAATACTGGGCATCCATGGCGCCGGCCAGCTTGCGGGCCATGCCGAAGCGGACCAGCCCGCGGCTTTCGGTGTCCACCACGATGAAGCGGATGCGGGCATCGCTGGCCAGACGCTCGGCCAGAAGCACGGCTTCATCCAGCGGTTTGGCCTCTGTCAGGGCCATGTTGGACTTGCCGTCGGTGATCAGAATGACGATCGGCCGGGCCGTGGGTTCGCGCAGCAGGATGTTGCGGAGGACTTCATAAGACTTGGCCAAGCCGGCGGAAAGGGGTGTGCGGCCGCCCACGGGCATCTCCTTGAGCAAGGTGGCGGCCAGTTCGATGGAGGTGGTGGGTGGCAGGTTGACCACGGCCTGGTCCTTGCGGAAGGATACCATGGCGATGCGATCACGCTTCTGGTAAGCGTCCAGTAGCAGGGACATGATGGCGCCCTTGGAGGCGGTCATGCGGCCCCGCGCACCCATGGAACCGCTGGCGTCCACCAGAAAGAGAAGGACGTTGCCCACCCGTTTCTCACGGATCTTCTCGCGAATATCCTCAGGCCTCAGTTGGACGGCCAGGCCGTTGCCATTTTTGCGCCGCAACTGGTGGGGTGCCGCGGCCCGCAGGGTGGCATCCAGGGCGATGTCGCCGGATTGGCGGTTCATGGTGCTTTTCACGTAGCGGCCCTGTTTCTGGGCAATGCGGGTGCGCGAGCGCCGTCCCGAGCCCCGCCGGAAGACCCGGTCCTTGGGCGAGGCGAATTTCTTCACCTTAAAGGTTTCGCCCACATCGAAAATCTGCTCCATAACACTGTCCGGTCGGTTTTGCTCCGTTGGTTCGGTGTCGGCCTCGTTATCCGCGTTCTGCTCGGGCGGCGTGTTTTCCTCGCTGGACGGGGCCTGGGCCTCTTGGGGGTGCTGCTCGTTTTCCGGCGGTTGCTCCTCGGGATTCTCCTGTTCCTCGTTTTGCTCGTTCTCCGGCGGTGGATCATGCTCGGGCTCATGCTCG
>NZ_BBCC01000314.1 GCF_001311845.1 Desulfosarcina cetonica JCM 12296
GGTTTCCACTTCCTTTTATCGTTCGTCTTGGCTCACGGTGTCCATCAAGGGGACTTGCGCCATTTTATAGGCCAATTTAAAAAGGTGTTCGGCTTGCCGGAATAAACGCCGTTCATTGATTAAAGGAGAAAAACACACAACGTGAATCATCAAACGGTATGGTTATAAAAAAGCTATATAGTAGCTCTACGAGCTATTAAGACATGTGGGGTATTGTGTCAATAATAAATTGAAATTACAGGAAATATCTCTATATAGATACAATGTTGGGGCAGTGAGGGGGGTTGTTCTCAGATTTTCTCTTGATAGATAAAAATATTCGCTGATTTGGCGATAAAGTGGTTTTTGAGTATCTACCTATAGAAAAAACGGGTTCTGTGGCGCGTCGAGCGGTGTGTGAAAACCCGGCAAGGGTCTCCATAAAGAAAAACGTATCTGGCAGGCTGCCAGTGGCCTTTGGGGAATGGATGGGGTGCGTTTTAGGGTGGGGCGTTGCTTAGAAAATCGACGATTGTATGAAAGGATTCATGGGGGAATTATTAATTTCCGGCAACCTTATCGAATTTGCCTTCATGGGGGCATGAATGGATGGCGAATTCAGCTTGACGTGCATATCCTCGGCAAACACCCGGTCCGCACACGCAAAAAAAGGCGATCCGGGTGCTGCCGAGGGGTGACATCATCTTCAGGGTCAGCGCCGGCAGGCGAACGATATCAGCGTTTCTGAGCCAATCGCGCAAAGGTGCTGCCCAATTTCTCGACACCGAATTTGTCGATCAGGGCTTCAAGGTCGGCCTCCATCTCGTCCGCCACGGCCGCTTCATCAACCTCCTCCTCGCGCTCCTCATACGTCAGGGCGTCCACAAGGCACCACTTGACGCACAATGGTTCATCCTCGCCCTCGCACATATCGCATTTCAGCGGCAGTCCGGAATCGGGCTCTTTGAATTCCGGCCGCGATGGGCAGGCGGCCCGGCAGAAGGAACATTCATCATATTCCTTACCGTCAATCAGGTATTTGTCCCTGCCGGCGCACTCGGCGGGAGTATATTCGCCCGCGTACACGGGTACATATATATCTCTGAAAGGATCACGGATAATGCGAATCCGGGAACGGGCGGGGTTGTTGCTGCTGTATTTCGGCGTGGCGTGGAAGGCCGAACAGATGACCTCGCAGGCCCGGCAGCCATTGCACTTGTCTACATCTATTTTTAAGGTTTTGATGATTTTTTTGACTTTTTCACCCATGACGGTTATCTCCCCTTGGCTAGGATTCTTTGCTATTCCGCTGACGTCGATTCCGGTGAGGTGTCACCATTTTCCGACAGGACGCCTCTGCGGATGAAGTCTTCGCTCACATAGTCCAGACCCAGTTCGTGCAACGCTTCTTTTGTCGGAATACCGTCATTGTTCCAGCCTTTGAATTTATAGTACGTATCCAGCAACTCTTTCTCGAGTTCCGGAAAGCGCTTTTTCCAGTGGTTCGCCGGAGGCGCTTCATCCTTGCGGCGCATGCCGCGGCGGATGTTGATGGCCCGGACCAGGGTACGATAGCGTTTGGTCGCCTGGGTGAGCTTTTCTTCATCCATATCGATACCGGTGCCGGCCGAGATGAATTTGGGGTAGTTGTGGATATGATAGGGCGGCTTGAGGGGGAATGATGAGAGGCCGGCGCATTGGCCCAGGGCGTCGTCGATATAGTGCATGCGCTCCTGCCAGTCGACGATTTCGCAGGTCATCTGGGCAGTGGGGTAGTAGGGGATCGAGTTATCCCCGCGGGGCTCCCAATCCAGGAAGTACTGTTTGAATTTTTCATCGGGAACCTGGATCCAGTCTTTGACGAATTCCTCGCGTTGCTCCATTTTGGGGAAAGGCGCCTGGGGGAACTGGCCCTCGATCTGGGTGATATTGATCTTTTCACCGGTGGAATACATGAGGAAATAGATCGGGTTGAGCATGGAGAGCTTGAGGGGCAGCTGTTCGTGCTTCTTGATGGTGTTGTGGGCAAATGCATCGGCGCCATTGCCGATGGCCTGGGCCGCCCAGTAGGTGCCATTGGCCAAAGTATCGCCGATGCCTTCACGCTGAACGATCTTATCCAGAAGATAATAGAACCGTTCCTTTGTATCCGCCGGCATGCCCGGAAAATCTTCTTCGGTCAGGATATTGTGTTCTAAAAGCTCTAAAGCGAAAGCGATGACCTGTGGTGTTGAGAATCCATCCAGGCCATACTCGGTTGCTTTCTGGGCGATGCTCAGACCAAAATCCAAATCGGCATAAGCCCCCATGGTGTAGGTCAACTTGGTGAAACATTTCATCATGTAGGTGGGCAGCCCCGGCATGGAGATGGTGGCACCGCATTTCATGGGGCAGTTGAAGCAGCTGATCAGACGGGTCTGGGCCGTCTCCATGGTGTCGGTCCACGACTCGGCAACCTCCTGGGTCCAGAAATCCTTGCGGCGGGTACGTGAATTCCCCCACATGAAGTTCTCGGTGTGCCACTTCTCGTCGTGGACCTTCATCTCCTGGGGTGAACCGAGACCGGCCAGGATCGGCATGACCCCGGGAATGGGGTTGTCTTCCCTGAATTTGATATATTCGAGGACTTCGTTGCAAAGGCCGATGAACTCGTCCGGACGCGCCAGGTTGACGTCCTTGGTTCCTCTGACGACAATGGCCTTGACGCCTTTATCGCCCATGACGGCGCCGATGCCGCCGCGGCTGGCACTGGAGCGGCCTTGTTCGATGGAAGCGAAATAGACCCGGTTTTCGCCGGCCAGGCCAATGGCCGCCACCTGGGCCTTGGGCGCGTCGAGTTCCTTTTTAATCAATTCGGCGGTTTCGATGGCACCTTTGCCGCTCAGGTGGGCGGCATCCCGGATTTCCACGGTGTCGTTGTTGATCCAGATGTAGACCAGTTCGGGGGACTTGCCGCGCAGAACCACCTTGTCGTAACCGGCATACTTCAGTTCCGGCGCAAAGAAACCGCCCATCATGGAAAAGGCCATGAGCTGCGTTTGGGGAGAGATGGTCGATACGATGGTCCGGTTGCAGCCGGTAGCCGGTGTGCCGCACAACAGGCCGGCGCTGAAAATCAGCAGATTATCGGGCGAAAAAGGCTCGACTTCGGGGGGAACCCGGTCCCATAGGATTTTGGCGTTGGTTCCCAGTCCGCCCAGATAAAGTTCGGTGTCTTTCGGGTCGGTGGCGACCCGTTCGATGTTCCTGCGGGATAGATCGATTTCTAAATTGAATCCAGTTTCGGCGTATCGCATTGTATACCCCTTCTTTTGTCTATCACTTGAATCCGGGGCTATTCTGAAGAACCCCGGTGCCCCCTTGGCGTTAATGTCAATCCTTTCGATGAGCAGTCGAAAAAACTGACGGCCAGATGTGAATATATCTATCTGTAGATACAGTTAGGCTACATAGTAGCTATGTGTCAATACAAAAGTCGTGCGAAAGGCCATTTTTTTCTATCCTTAGAAAAAATGGCCCGAAATGAATCATGCCGCCATCGAGGCGAACGAATTTTCGGTAATAAGGTTCTATATGGAGATATTTTCTATGGGGTCGGGATGGTGCAAACCTGCCGTGAGTCTGTCAGGGAAGGGGGGGAACGCACCTTTTCGATGACATCACGCTTGAACGGGCAGAGCGCTGGAGCCGTTCCGACAGGGTGTCCGATTCAGATGGTCCGGATGGTCGTCGTGATTATCTGCGGTTGCCTGAACGGCTTTTTTCGAGTGGAATCTGGGATGGGCGTCGGTGATCCCTGTTGCCGCCCATTGATTGGTTGAACGAGTCGAATCGGGCAAACGGACTGTCCGATGGAAGATCGCGTGATTGGGTGGGAAATGTATCCGAGTCCTGGGGGTGGCCCATCATTTTGAACAGTGCCGGACGAATGAACTGTTCAAACGAGAGCATGGCTGCGGCGGGGTTGCCCGGTAACCCGAAAATGAGACTCCTGCCGATGGTACCGAAGATGGTCGGTTTGCCGGGTTTGACGAAAATATTGGAATAGCGGGTTTTCAGCCTAGGGAAGTAAAGGTTTTTTGCACCAAGTCGTACTTGCCGCGGGATGTCCCGCCCGAGGTGATGATGACATCGGCGTTCATCGCTTCGGCCAACAGCGCCCGCTGGGCTTCTATATCGTCGCCCACGATGCCCAGGCTCAAGGGAACCGCCTGGGCGTCGAGCGCCTGGGCGGCCAATGCATACAGGTTGGAACTCACGGTCTTGCCGGGTATGGCCGGTTCATGAAAATCGGTGAGCTCGTCACCGGTGGCGACGACCGCCACCAGGGGTTTGCGGTGGACGTACACATAGGCTT
>NZ_BBCC01000315.1 GCF_001311845.1 Desulfosarcina cetonica JCM 12296
CCATCATCGCCGAGGTGGACGGGTCGCGCATCGATACCCGTCAGCGCCAGGGCTGGGTCGGCATGGTCTCGGCGGATCTTGACGCGATCGTCAAGGCAGCCCTTCAGGCAAAGGCCGACCGGCGGGCACTCTCCATCGCCTACCACGGCAACGTGGTGGATTTGCTGCAGTATCTTGTCGACCATCACATCCGTGTGGATCTGCTTTCGGATCAGACCTCCTGCCATGTGCCTACGACGGCGGCTATTGTCCCCAGGGGATCAGCTTTGCGGAACGCACGCGGCTGCTGGCCGAGGATCGCCAGACCCTCCACCAATGGGTGGATGCCAGCTTGCGGACCCACATCGGTCTGATCCGAACCCTTCACGACCGTGGGACCTATTTCTTCGACTACGGCAACGCTTTCCTCACGGCGGTGTTCGACGCCGGGGTGACCGACGTTGCCAGAAACGGCCGGGATGTGAAGGACGGTTTTGTGTTTCCCTCCTACTTTGAAGACATCATGGGGCCGATTTTCGACTATGGGTACGGCCCTTTCCGCTGGGTTTGTCTCAGCGGTGACCCGGTGGATTTGGAAAAAACCGATCGGGCCGCCATGGATTGCATTGATCCCGGCCGACGGGCCGAGGATCGGGACAACTATGTATGGATCCGGGATGCGGGCAAGAACCGCCTGGTGGTGGGCAGCCAGGCGCGAATTCTCTACCAGGATGCCGCGGGACGCATGCGTATCGCCCTGAAGTTCAACGCCATGGTAAGGAACAAAGATGTCGGACCGATCATGCTGGGCCGGGATCACCACGATCCCGGCGGCACGGACTCGCCCTTCCGCGAAACCGCCAATATCACCGATGGCAGCAATGTCACCGCCGATATGGCCACCCACTGCTTTGCCGGTAATGCGGCCCGGGGCATGTCCCTGGTGGCTCTGCACAATGGGGGCGGTACCGGCATCGGCAAGGCCATCAACGGCGGTTTCGGCCTGGTGCTGGATGGCAGCCGTCGGGTGGACGCCATCATTCGGTCGGCCATGAACTGGGACGTGATGGGGGGAGTGGCACGGCGTAACTGCCCGTAATCCCAATGCCATGGGGGTGGCGGCGGCCTATAACCGGGAGAATGACAATGGCGACCAGATTACCATCCCCTTCATGGCCGATGACGGCGCTGTTGAGAGGGCCGTGGACCGTCTGTTTGACGAAAAAGAATAGCCGCCCGGACATCTCTTGTGCAAAGTTGGTATTTGCCGGCGGTTACGGAGAATCGGCTCCATGAATCCGCTCTACCTGGATAAAGAGAATCTCACCATCGATGATTTGGTGTCCGTTGCCCGATCCGGGCGAGACGTCGCCGTGTCGAGTTTCGGAGAGGCCCGCGTGGCCCGTACCAGTGCCTGATCGAGCGTTGGGTTAAAGAAAAACGGGTGATTTACGGCATCACCACCGGATTCGGCGCTCTATGCAACGTCACCATTTCCGAAAAGGATACCCGGCGGCTGCAGGAGAATATTCTCATGAGTCATGCCGCCGGGGTGGGAGAGCCGCTTTCCGAGAGTGTGGTGCGGGCTATCATGCGCTACGGGTGCACGACCTCAGCCTGGGTTACTCCGGCTGCCGCATGGAGACGATCCGCTACCTGCTGGCATTTCTCAATCAGGACGTGATCCCCGTGGTGCCGGAAAAAGGATCGGTGGGTGCCAGTGGCGACCTCGCACCCACGGCCCATCTGGGGTTGGTATTGATCGGCCGGGGTGAGGCCTTTCACCACGGCGAGCGGGTTTCCGGAGCCGAGGCCCTATCCCGCATCGGACTGTCGCCGCTGCAACTGGCGGCCGGGGAGGGGTTGGCGCTGATCAACGGCACCCAGGTGATGAGTGCCATCGGCGCCTTGGTCGTCAATGACGCCGTGCGGCTTTCCAAAATGGCCGACATTGCCTGTGCCATGAGCCTGGAAGTACTCATGGGCTCCAACAGCGAGTTCGATCCGCGGATCCACCAGGTACGCCCCCATCCCGGACAGCTGGCCACGGCCGATAATATGTTGCGCCTGACGGCGGAGAGCCAGATTATCGCTTCCCACCAGGGATGCGCCCGGGTCCAGGATGCCTATACGCTGCGCTGCGCCCCGCAAATCCACGGTGCCAGCAAGGATGCCGTGGCCCATGCCCGGCGGGTGATCGATATCGAGATCAACTCGACCACCACCAATCCGTTGATTTTTCCCGACACCGAGGAGGTACGCCTGGGCGGTAATTTCCACGGCCAGCCCATCGCCATGGCCGCCGACTACCTGTCCATGGGGCTGGCCGAGTTGGGCAGTGTTTCCGAGCGGCGCATCGAACGCCTGGTGAACCCGCAACTCAGTGAGCTGCCGGCCTTTCTGATCAAGGAAGGCGGTATCAATTCCGGTCTGATGATCGGTCAGTATGCCGCCGCCGCCCTGGTCTCGGAGAACAAGGTCCTGGCCCACCCGGCCTGTGTGGACTCCATTCCCACCTCGGCCAACAAGGAAGACCATGTGAGCATGGGAACCATCGCCATTCGCCAAAGTCGTGAAATTCTCACCAACGTGGAGAATGTCATTGCCATCGAATTGCTCTGCGCGGCCCAGGCCTACGATTTGCTCACGGAAACACACCCCTTGACCGCCGGCCGGGGTACCCGTGAGGCCTACCGGGTGATCCGGCGTCACGTGCCCTTCATGGCGCAAGACCGCGAATTATACAAGGATATCCAGGCGATGGTGCAGGTGTTGCGATCCGGTGAAATCCTGGACGCCGTGGAGAGGGCCGTGGGACGCATCTGCGTGGAGAAATAGGGCGTCCGCGAGTGCAGTACACCGGATCAATGCCGTTGACAGCAATAGTTCGGCTGGATATATGTCAATGTCTGTGTAACCGCCTCACCAATTTTCCCAGAATCGTACAGTTTGAGAAGTCCGGAAAGGAGCCTTCCGATGAAAAGAAAACGGCTGCTTGCCTTTATGGGAGCCGTATTGGCCATTTTAATGGGCATGACACCGGTCATTGCCGGTCAGGTGGTCACCGAAGGGGAGAAAACCTGGGCAAGGCAGGCGCTGGCTCAGGAAGCCGCTCTTGCCGGGGGGACGATGCCAACCAACACGTTGTCGGTGCTCTATTTCGACAATCCCACGGGCGCAGCGGCGTTGGACGTGCTGCGCAAGGGATTGGCCTTCATGCTCATGACCGATCTGGCCAAAGTGGAAAACCTGCGCGTCGTGGAGCGCGTAAGACTACAGGCCCTTTTGGATGAGATGCGCCTTGGGTCGAGCGGCTTGGTGGCACCGGAAACGGCATCCCGATTGGGCAGAATCCTGGGCGCACGTTTTCTGGTGGGCGGGGGGCTTTTGGAAGGCGGCGGTCCGGATGGGAGAATGGATGACCTGGATGATGCCGCCATTACCCGAATCTTGGAATCCAGCATCCGGGTCAATCCGGGCGTAATGGATGTGCCCGGCCGACAGAAGCAGGACCTTCCGGCCATGGAGGGCCGGGTCAATCAAATCATTGAGCTGGAAAAACGGCTTTTATTTGCCTATGTCGAATACCTGCAATTGTCGTTGAGCGAAGCGGAGAAGGCGGCCCTGCGCGAACCCATGACCACCAACCCCCGGGCGCTCTTTTATTTCTTTATGGGGCTGTACTACAGCGACATGGGGCGGTACGACCAGGCCGGCCGCTGCTACGAGAAGGCCCTCCAACTGGATGCCGGTCTGACGCCGGCCCTGGACGCCCTGCAAGAGCTGCGGCAGTTGAGCCTTTACGGGGCGCCGAAGAAATCCATGTCGGTACTCAAATCCGTTCGTGACCGCACATCGCTGACCAACAGCCTGTCACCGGCCGAGGCGGTCAAGCGAGTAAGAACGCCGGCGGAGGTTGAAGTCCGCCAGCGCCGCAATCAGATGAGGAATACCGATCCCGACAACGATGGCGATGGGTATCGGGCGTCGGTGGATTGCAATGACAATGACAGCAGCATTTATCCCGGCGCGACGGAAATCCCCAATGACGGCATCGATCAGGACTGCGATGGTTCGGACCTGATCGTCGACACCTGTCCGGACGCCGACGGGGACGGTTATACCGATTCGGCCTGCGGGGGCACCGATTGCGACGACAGTAACAGCAGCATTCATCCCGGCGCGACGGAAATTGCCAATGACGGCATCGATCAGAACTGTGACGGTTCGGATCTGATCGTCGACACCTGTCCGGACGCCGATGGGGACGGTTACACCGATGCAGCCTGTGGGGGAAATGATTGCAACGACAGTGATGGCAGCATTCATCCCGGAGCGAC
>NZ_BBCC01000316.1 GCF_001311845.1 Desulfosarcina cetonica JCM 12296
GGAGGCGATCGCTTTTCGCTTGGCCCCACGAATCAACGCCGCCGGTCGCCTGGCCCATGCCCG
Organism: Desulfosarcina cetonica JCM 12296; assembly: GCF_001311845.1. Taxonomy (GTDB): domain Bacteria; phylum Desulfobacterota; class Desulfobacteria; order Desulfobacterales; family Desulfosarcinaceae; genus Desulfosarcina; species Desulfosarcina cetonica. Next base: position 64 of record NZ_BBCC01000316.1, read on the forward strand.
CATCGCCTGTCAGCTGCTGCTTTCCGAAAACCCCGCCAGCGCCGATCGGCTGGCCAAGGCCCTCTGCCGACTCAACAATCGGCGCCAGCAGATGGAAAACGGCCTGTTGGCATCGATTCAAAAGGCCTTCAAGCGCTACCCGGAGTGGCTGGCCAAACCCGTTCTGGTAGTAAACGGGGATCACTGGCACGAAGGCATCTTGGGCATCGTCGCCTCCCGCCTGGCCCGCCAGTACCATCGCCCGGCCGTGGTGATCAGTGCCCGCGATGGCCATGCCAAGGGATCGGCCCGTAGTATCGAAGGGATTGACGTATCGGCCAGCCTGGGGCAGTGTGCCGATCTTCTCGAGCGTTACGGCGGCCATCCCCAGGCAGCCGGTCTCTCCCTCCAGGCGGCCAACATCCCCCTTTTCCGGTCCCGCCTGGAAGCGGTGATCGCCAAAACCCCGGTTACGCCACCGCCCCTTTTCATCGATGCCCAGCTGCCGCTGTCCCAGGTCACGCCGGATCTGATGAACCACCTGGAACGTCTGGGGCCCTTTGGCCAGGGCAATCCCCATCCGATTTTCATGGCCCTGGGCGTCCGGGTCCGCGACTGCCGGACCGTGGGTATCCGTCATCGCCAGATGACCCTCGAGCAGGCTGACGGCCATGGCGGCGCGATTCAAGCCATTCAGTTCAATACGCCCGCCGGCAAGGGCCTAACCCACTTTAACCGGATCGCCTATCGGCCGCAATGGAACCATTGGAATGGCAATCGGACGCTGCAACTGATGGTCGAGGACACCGACCCGCAACGATAGCCGGGTAGAAGAATTCATCCCCCTGCGGGCGGGCCTTTGCATTATTTATCAAATCGACCGTTTTTACTGTTTTTTTACTTGCATTGGCCCGGTCATCTTTCTATAAAGGGGCCAATATCGGATCATGACCAATCCATTAACAGCAGGTGATCACCATGGCGAAAGTGTTCAGACCCAGCAACCGCGAATCCAGCATTCTGTCCCGAATCGAATCCGGTAAGGAGCAGGCCCGCCGGGTGGCCATCAATAATGTCAGAGAAGATCCGGCGCGATTCGCCAATCCCATCGCCATGAAGCTCGTTGAGGAGCATCTGGTCGAAACCACCAATAAAAATGAACTCGAAGAGCAAATCCTGAAAAGTCTGGAAACCCTCACCCATGCCGACGAGTTCGATGTCGACTATCAGATCGCGCCATTCCGGAACCTGGTGCAGCAGCCCAACGTGGTCAGCCTTTATCTCACGGCCTTCGTCATTGAAAAATTGATCAACCACAAATCCGTGGTCGACATCTTCGGATCGGATGCCGATATCTACATGTGCATTCACAAGCAGGTTGCCAAGCTCCTGCCCTGACGCGTCGAATGGGCCCGACGTTTCTTCCCCGACTGGTCAACGGCCCATTTGACGATCCCGCACTGTTCGTTCCGTTTCGACACCAGCATCGGGCACTGCTTTTCGACTTGGGTGACATTGCCACCCTGCCCTCCCGTGACGTTTTAAAAATCAGCCATATCTTTGTGACCCATACCCATATGGATCACTTCGCGGGATTCGACCGTGTGTTGCGCCTGATGTTGGGGCGCGACAAGGAGCTGTTCCTCGTCGGCCCCCAGGGTTTTCTCACCAACCTGGCGGGCAAGCTCGCCGGCTACTGCTGGAATCTGGTTGAGAATTACGCCCATCGGTTCGTTCTGCATGCCACGGAGCTTCATCCCGACCGCGCCTTGACCTGCCGGTATCCCTGTCGGAAGGGATTCCGGCCCGACGGAGAGATCATCGAGACGCCCTTCACGGGCATGGCCCTGAACGAGCCGAACCTCCGCGTGGATGCCGTCCATCTGGACCACGGGACACCGGTGCTGGGCTTTGCCCTGCACGAGCGTTTCCACATCAATATCTTGAACGTCGCATTGGCGCGTTTGGGCCTGAAACCGGGGGCATGGCTGAACCACCTGAAGGAAATGATATACGCTGGCACCGATCCAAAAACACCGGTGGAGATTTCCGGATCGCCGGACGAAAAGCCGCGGATTTTCCCCTTGGGCGAGCTCGAAGCGGCCATCGTGCGTATTTCAGCGGGCCAGCACCTGGCCTACATCACCGATTCGGCCGGCTCCCCCGAGAATATGCGCAAGATCATCGCCATCGCCGAGGGCGTGGACCAGCTCTTCATCGAAGCGGCCTTCTCCGACCACCACCAGGCAGTCGCCCGCCAGAAGCATCATCTCACCGCTCGCCAAGCCGGAATGATCGCCAGGGCCTGCCGAGCCAAGCAGTATCATCTCTTCCACTTCTCACCGCGCTATAGGGAGCATCCCGATCTGCTCGAAGTCGAGGCACGGGCGGCCTTTACGGCAAAAGGGGCCCTTGACCGGCCCTTCCCGTAACGCCGATATCGGGCTTCGTACGCATCCCGTCAGGCGGTAATGGCGTCAGCGGTTCCCAGCGGCGAAGGTGGCGGGTAAACCGACTGGACTTCGTAACGGGAATCCCGCCTGGCGGGCGTGAATCCGGCACGCTGGATAATGGTGACCACATTTTCCAGGGTGGCCTTTCGATCGTGGCCGGCTTCCTTGTGCACATGTTCCTCCACCAGGACGCCACCGAAGTCGTCGGCACCGGCCAAGAGTCCCAACTGACCGGCGGCGATGCTCTCGGAGAACCAGGAAGACTGAATGTGGGTAAAATTGTCCAACACCAATCGGGCCACGGCGATGATCCGCACGTAGCGGGCCGCGTGGACGCCCTGGCTGACCTGGCGACCCAGGACTGTCGCTCCCGGCTTGAAGGACCAGGGAATGAAACTGGTAAACCCTCCGGTGCGATCCTGGAGATCGCGCAGGAGAAAAAGATGCTCGACAATCTCCGCGTCGGTTTCCACATGGCCGAACATCATCGTCGCCGTGGTGGCAAATCCCAGGCGGTGGGCCGCTTCGCTGACCGCCAGCCACTGCGCGCTGCTGGCCTTGCGCGGGGCAATGATGCCACGCACGCGTTCACTGAGAATTTCCGCTCCGCCGCCGGGAATCGTGCGGATGCCCGCCGCCCAGAGCACCGTGAGCACTTCTTCGACGGATAGTTTTTCCTTGTCGGCCATGAAAACGATCTCGGCCGGGCTGAAGGGATGGATATGCGTGCCGGGGCAGGCATCCTGGATGGCGGCGATGTAATCCTGCCACAGCGCCAGATCGACCCGAGGATGGTGTCCGCCTTGGAGCAGCACCGTGGTGGCCCCCTGGTCGGCGGCCGCGCGAACCTTGTCGGCCAGTTCCCGGGGACTGAGCAGATAGGCATCCGCATCGCCGGGCTTCCGGCAAAAGGCGCAGAAGCGACAACCGGTCACACAGACGTTGGTGTAGTTGGGGTTGGTGTCCGCCACAAAGGTGACCACCGGATCGGGGAAACGCCGCAGGCGCTCCCGGAAGGCCAGGTTCATCAATTCGCCCATGGCAGATCGGTCAAAAGCGCCAGGGCCTGTTGCCGGTCATAACGTGGCGTTGTCGGGTTTGGCGTGGGTTGCGTTTGATTCATCATCTCTTCCTGTAAGTCCGCATCTTGCATGTTCTGCAGCCGAGGAGACTACGCGCCGGAAGGGGGAAAGGCCGGTTCCGGCCCCCACTGTTCCAGAAGCTGGACAAACCGCGCCTGCCCCTGGATGTCGGTATCGTCCAGACTGCGGCGAATCACCTGGAAGTAACGCCGGATGACCTCGGGCGCCACCCCCACGGCCGCGGCGGACGGCTCCACGGCCTTCTCGACCAATAGCGGTTCCCGTTCCCTGAAACGTCCCAGCCAATCGCCAAGGGCCTGTTTCACCCCATCGGCGGCATCCGTGCGAACCACCCAACGGGCAAAAACAAAAGGCAGCCCCTGCATGTCAAACCACTTATCGGCCAGATCGATAACATGGGGGAAATCATCCGCCACCGGCCGCTGTCCCCGAACCAAAGCACGGTCGCCAATGAGCAATTCGGCATCGGCACGATCGTCCTTGCCCACCTGAAGGGGCAAATGATCGAGCCCGACCGTATTTGCCAGCAGCAGGTGAAGCAAGCGCACGCTGGAAGCGGTTTCACGGGTAATGCGCACGGTTTTCGGTGCCCTGAGGGTTTCAAAGGGGACCCGCGAGAAAAGCATCACACTCATGCAGGGCCCTTTGGCGGCAATGCCGAAGCGGCCCAGCATTTCGACCCGCTGGCTC
>NZ_BBCC01000317.1 GCF_001311845.1 Desulfosarcina cetonica JCM 12296
CGTGCGGAAAGATGCGTGTTCACCCCGGGAGATCTGCCGCGTTGTCCATATGGACTGACCAAACCGTAAGGGGCGACCATCGCGCGGCAGAAGTCAGCAGACGGCATAGTAGCCGGTGGAAACGAGCCGGGCCTCCCAAATACGGGAGAAGTATACCCGGAGGTCTCACCCCGGTGAAGGCCTGAACGGTGCCCGGACCGAATGGTACGGGTAAATGGTTATGGTTGACAAAGAGCGTATTCTTACCGGCTTAATGCAGCAGCTGCTGAAATGCCGATAGCGTTGCGTTCCCAAAGACCAGGCAGACCAATTTCCAGCAGGTCTGTTTCAACCAGCCGAATCGCCGGATACGCGATCCGTATGTCCGGTGGTGTGGGAGGGGGTGACCGTGAGGTCACTCCCTATCCCTATAGCCCTGTTCGTTCATTCAATACTTGCTTTAATTGAGTTTGATCCCATATTTCCGGGAAGAGTAAGATTCGAACACGTTTTCCTATACGGTAACGGACTCATATAGAGGCGCCATTCAGATTTGGATAGATTCCGCGTCAAACGGCTGCACACTGCCGTCACCAGATCTCCGCCGCGCCAATGAAAGATGCGCATGATCGAACCGGACTCGGTCGCAAGAAGTAGTCCGTCCGGGCTGAACGCCAACCGATCAACCCCGTCGGAATGATCCAAGCGCGCAAGCATTTCACCATCGGACAGAGCCCAAATGCGTGCAGACTTATCTTCGCTTGCACTGGCAAGGTAGCCCCCATCGGGACTGAACGCGATGTCATTGACTCGATTTGTGTACTGTTGCCAAGGTCTGCCAGTGCTACGATGTCGAAATATGCCAATTTGTCGCTTGGAAGCGATTTCCCAAACACGAATATTCTCATCATCCAAAGATACGCTGAATGCACCAGTTTGAGGGAATGAGCCCTTAGCTGTGGCGAGCAATTGCCCGTTCGGACTAAAGGCTATCGCCGATACAAAAGCCTCGTGCGGCAAGTGCGCAAGTAGTTCACCGGTAGACACAGACCATACGCGCGCGGACCGATCTTTTGACCCAGTGGCAAGCTGTTTGCCATCAGGCTGAATAGGACCTTTATGACAGTGTCTTGGTGCTCAAAACGTCTGACTTCTGCTCCATTGGTGACAGACCACAAACGTGCGGTCTTATCCATGCTTGCCGTTGCAAGGAAGCGTGCATCCGGGCTGAATTGCATATCAACTATAGAGGAAGAGATTGTGGGATCTTTCGCGTGACGAACCCAAACAACTTCTTGACCACTTTGGCAGTCCCAAATTCGCACCCCTGTTGAGCGCGGAGGACCAAAATCAATTGTGATTACACCAGGCTCTTTGCTTTGGGTGTCGTCTTCTGTTTCCTTCGACAGTTCCTCCCAAGTGGCCAAATATCGGCAATCGCGGCTCATTGCTATACGTTTTCTCAGGGGATAGGTAACGAGTCGATTGGGGCCGCCACCTGCACCATCGCTCCAGACCTTCACCGGGCATACCACGCCATCTGCCGCGATCAAGCGTCGGTCCCACTCCGGGCTTTCCGATCCAGTCAATGACTTCTTGCTTGGGTATTGCGTCCCGGTGACGACGTCGAAAACGCGGGAGTGGTGCTCTGAGCTTGCGGTCAACAGCCCCTTCGCTTCGTCGACAAATCCCACCAATTGAGCGCCATCAGCCTGAATCTGCGTCACCAATAATGGAATAGTAGCAGTGATGTCCCAAACGGCAGCTGTCCCGTCTTCACTCGCCGTAGCTAGGGTTGTGCCATCCGACGAAAAGTGTACCTCATAAACATCTCCAGCGTGTGGGATACGCTGCAATTCTCCGCCCGTCTCGACATCCCAGATGCGCGCCGTCCCGTCGCGACCGCTCGTGGCGAGAAGGCGAGCGTCTGGTGACAAAGCAACGTCCCAAATACCGACGTCATGCTCCACTACTTGGATTTCTTCCAAATTGGAAATACAGAACACTTTTGCCGAGCCATCGTGACTACCGGTCGCGAGAAATTGCCCGTCTTCGCTTATGGCAACGGCGCTTGCTCCCGATTTGTGACGAACATGGAGAATTTCCTTGCAGTTTGGTACTTGCCAAAGTCTCACGGTATTGTCGTCAAGCGCTGCAGCAAGAAGCGTCCCGTCTCTGTTGAGTGCGACGTCCATCACCCAATCCACCTTGCATCGCATTACTTCCTCGAGAGTTGGAACATCAACGACCAGTATCTGGAACTGCTTTCCACCAATCGCCAAGCGTCTTGCATCATCACTGAAAGCGATTACCCTAGTAGATCCGACACCGAGCTTCTTCCTTGCAACCTCCTCGATTCTCCCATCTCCTGAAACATCCCATATAACAGTCTCGCGCCCGACCACTGCGAGTCGGCGACCGCTTGGCGCAAAGTCAACGCCCGCATATTGTTCCGGATATGTCAACAAAGTTTCGCCGTTGTCCGCTCGCCACGCCGCGACCGCACCCTCATAGCTAGATGCAGCAAGTATTTGTCCGTCCGGACTTACAGCGATATCTATTACTGACTTTGAAAAGGTTCTTCGCTGGACCTCTGTGCCATCTGTTATTTTCCAAACTCGTGCACTACCATCGTGGCTCGCGGTGAGCAATTTTTCGTCGCCCGGTAGAAACTGCACCCCGATTACCTCATCTTCGTGCACAAAACTGGAGATTCTTCTAGCAAGAAGTTTTGCGCTTTTGTGTAACTGGCGTTCAGCTACCACAGACGGTTCTAGACGCATTGACTCGATTGCAAGCAGAGCAGCCAAGTGTGGGTGATCGATGTTGTTCGTGGCTTGAGCGCTTAACTGATTTGCCAGAACAGCCCGTGCCCTCCGCTGAGCAATAAAAAACTGCGCTGTTAAGGCTATTGCCAAACTGACAACGAGCACAGTTCCAGAAAATATCAGCCGGCGTGCAAGGTGAAATTGGCGTCGGTCTTCGCCAATGAGTGAATCTTTCGGTTTATCAAGTAGCGTTGCGGCCAACGTACCGACATCATCAAGCCAACGTTCGTCGCGTCTAAAGAATTCTGAATTGACGTGCGTCCAACGAAGATCGAGGTAGAGAGGTTCGTGCTTAAACTGACCGGCAAGCAAGGAAGGGAGAGCGTCAGTAGCATGCCAATCGAAATCTCTTAGTTGGTTGTTCCAGATGATCTGTCCGTGCGTCAGGATTAAGCAAAAATTCTCCAACCGATGGTCGTGGGTTTGCATCCATTCCTGGATCTCCATATTGACCCACGGTGAAGCTGCGGCTTGAGGTGACGCCAGAAGAATTAAATACTCTGATGCACGTAACTTCTTTCTAATCTCCGGCCACAATTCGGGTGTAAGTTGCAGGCCGGTCTTATCTCGAAATACGTGCATTGTCCGGAGCCGATAGAACGGCTTCCCAAATCGATGCAGAGCAGACTGCAAAGCTGGCGCCAGCCGCTTATCTGCTGCGTGACTGTAGGAGAGGAAAGCCTTGTAATTTCTTGTCTCCATCGATAAAGTGTCAACTTCTTCAGGCGTTTATAGGGACACGCAGCAAATGCCGCTGCGGCCATGGCTTATTTTGGAATTTCGTCCGATACGCTGTCTGGGCTAACGGATGAACTAAGCAGCGGGAGCACGGCCTATTTTTCCACCCCCGCAAGTTGTTCCCCGTCTGCTTAAGTGAAATGTTATAACTCTTTTAATTTAAACAAACTTCTCATATAGTTCATTTTTGAATCATCCAATTCCCAATACTCTGTACCTTGAGACTTTGATTCGTTTTGACTTCCGATCCAGTTATTTCCGAACCAAACAATAAAAATTGTTTTACCATCTGAATTTCTAAAATGAGCGGAGTTATTTGGTGGTGACATATCAAATCTGTTTGAATCTACTTTTAGATTTTCTTTTTCAAGCAAATGACAAATCGATTCTATTTCTGAAGCTTTCTGAAAAATTGTAACCGTTCTTGTTCCTGTACTCTCAAAAGCTTTAACCTCAATTTTTACAGCATTATTGAGTGTTGATAAATCGACGCCACGGCGTGGCTGTTCGGAACAACTTACCAGTAAAATTACCAAAACAAGTATTGTATATAGTATTTTCTTCATAAGTTATAACGGTGAAGTGAGGGGCGCCACGAACGAACTTCAAGAAAAACGCCAAAAATCTCAGCGTCCCCTCAACTGCCTTGTGTACGCCCGGCATGGGCGTGAACTTATGGGGTGTAAGTCCCCTATGTGTGAACCCGATCGGAGTACTA
>NZ_BBCC01000318.1 GCF_001311845.1 Desulfosarcina cetonica JCM 12296
AGGATAAGCGGATCGGTATGGCCTCCCTTTGCCTGGGCGGTGGTGAAGCGGTGGCATGGTGGTCAAGCGATAGTATCGCATTTAAACGCGATAGTCTTTCTTTTTGCGATCAAGCCGACAACAACGCCCGCTCCTCCTCGAAGTCAGCGTGTTCGAGGGCGATTTTCTTGAACGCGTCTGCCAGCTTTAGGAAGGCGTCCACAACATCCGGATCAAAATGGCTTCCGCGCTCTTCCAGGATGATGGCCACCGCCGTATCATGGGGGTAAGGCGGCTTGTAGATCCGTTTGCTGATCAAGCGTCATAAACGTCGGCCACCGCCATGAGCCGACCGGAAATGGGAATTTCCTCGCCTTTGAGGCCCCGCGGGTAGCCGGTACCGTCCCACTTTTCCTGGTGGGTGTAGGCGATTTCGCGGGCCATGGAGAGAAACGAATCCCCCCCCAGCATTTTTTCGGAAATCAGAAGCATGTCCCGGCCGTAGGTGGTGTGCCGCTTCATCGTCTCGAATTCCTCTTCGGTCAACTCGTCCGGCTTTAACAGAATATTGTCCCGGACGCCCACCTTGCCGATGTCGTGAAGGGGGGCGGACTTGACCAGCAACTCGATTGCCGTGTCGTTCAAGCGATCCCGGAACCGGGGGTGGTCTTTCAGGTGTTCGGCCAGGATCCGGATATACTCCTGGGTCCGCCGGATATGGCCCCCGGTTTCCGGGTCACGGTATTCCGCCAGGGTTCCCATGCTCTGGAGGGTCACCTCCTGGGTCAGGGCCAGTTGGCGAGTGCGCTCCCGCACCAGGTCCTCCAAATGGTCCCGGTAGCGTTTCAGTTCCAGCTGGTTCCGGACCCTCGCCTTGACCAGTGGCGGGCTGAACGGCTTGGTGATGTAATCCACCGCCCCCAGGGCAAGCCCGCGGGCTTCATCCTGCTCCTCGGACATGGCGGTGAGGAACACAATGGGGATCCCCCGGGTTTCGGGCGATGCTTTCAGGCGTCTGCAGACCTCGTAGCCATCCATTCCGGGCATCATGATGTCCAGGAGAATCAGGTCCGGCATCTTGTAGGCGATGGCCTTGAGGGCCGATTCACCGTCCATGGTCACCTGGAGATTGAAATCGCTTCCCAGCGCCTCCACCAGAATGTCGATGTTGGTTTCGGTGTCGTCCACGATCATTACGGTGCATGACGATATCTCATCCATGGGCTTCATCTGGAGTCTCCTTCATCAGACGTCAGCAGCGTATCGACGATTGCCGCCGCCTCATTGAAGCGGTACCTGGCGATGAGCCTGCCGAGGGTTTCGATTTCAGGGGGCACCGCACCCGGCCAGGCGAGCCCGTTGATTTCCGCCATGAGGGTTTTCAGTGGAATGGGCTCGCTTTTGAGAAGATGGACCCGCATTTCGCCCAGCAGCCGATCGAGGGCCGCCAGGGTGCCGCCGGCCGCCCCAGGCGCCTCGGCCTTTGCCTTAGGGCTGCCGCCGGTTCATCCTTAGGCAACCACGCCGCAAGCCCGTTGATCACCGTTGATAGCGCCGAATCGAATTGGCCGTGCTGCCGGGCGATCACCACCGGGTCTGCCTGGTCCAAAGCCTTTTCGAGGGCTCCGGCCGCCTCGTATAAGGCCGTCGCGCCGATATTGCCGGCAGTGCCTTCAGGGTGTGGAGCAGGCGCAGACCGGATGCGGGGACCGCCGACGCCAGGGCCGCGGCGATACGGTCAGCGATGGACTGGTTTTCCTGGTAAAACGTTCTCAACAGTTTTCGATAAAGGGCCTCGTTTCCGCTCGCCCGCGCAAGGCCGTCGGTGATATCGATACCCGCGGGCCCGTCACCCAGGCCCGCGGAAACGCTCCCCAAGGAGGAGGGCCCCGGATCGGCGCCCCGCTTTACCGGAACTATCCATTTCTGGAGGGCGGCGAAGAGGGCTTTGGGATCGATGGGTTTGGTGATGTGGTCGTCCATGCCCGCGGCCAGGCTTTTTTCACGGTCGCCATGCATGGCATGGGCGGTCATGGCCACAATGGGAACCGTGGGCGGCGTTCCGGTGGCGGGAGCGACATCCCCCCCCTGCCCCTCGGAAGCCCGGATGTGCCGGGTGGCTTCGAGTCCGTCCATGACCGGCATCTGGATGTCCATGAGCACCAAATCGTAGCGCTGCGCTTTGAGGACCTCGAGAGCGATCTTCCCGTTGATGGCGGTGTCCACCATCAAACCCATCTGCTCAAGCATTTCCGTGGCGACCTGGCGGTTGATGTCATTATCCTCGACCAAGAGGACACGGGCGCCCCGCATGAGATCGATACCGGCCGAAGGCATGCGGCCCCTGGAGGAACGGACCGGGGGTTGGCAAACCGCCTGTCCAAAGACCCGCATGATGGTGTTGAAGAGCACCGACGGGCTGGTCGGTTTCATGATGAAGCCGTCGAAATCTTCGATATCCCCCTGACCGAAGATCTCCTCACGGCGGCCGGCCGTCACCATGATAATGGCCGGCCGCTCCGATGGCGGCATCGTCTGCTTGATGCGGCGGGCAGCCTCAAGCCCGTCCATCCCCGGCATTTTCCAGTCCATGAGGACCAGACGGTAGGGCCGACGATCGGCCAAGGCGGGCTCGATCATGGCCAGCGCCGCTTCACCGGAATCGACGGTCGTTACGTCAAAGGCCATGGACCGGAGGTATTCTCTCAGGATCTCCCGAGACGTCGAGCTGTCGTCGACCACCAGCACCCGCATCCCCTTGAGGTCTCCGGCGGCGTGGGCGCGCGCTTCGCGGATTTTATCGCTGAGGCCAAAGCACGCCGTAAACCGGAAAATCGACCCTTTGTTGACTTCCGATTCCAGCTCGATCTCTCCGCCCATGAAGGCGATCAGGCGTTTGCTGATGGTCAGGCCCAGGCCCGTGCCCCCGTACTTCCGGGTGGTCGAGGAGTCGGCCTGGGTAAAGGGTTCAAAGAGCGCATCGGCTTGCTCAGGGGTCATGCCGATGCCGGTGTCCCGGACTTCGAACCGCAGGGTCGCGGCATCGGCGGCCTGCTGCGCGACATCTACCGACAGCACGACTTCCCCCGCGTGGGTGAACTTGACGGCATTTCCGAGAAGATTGATCAGGATCTGGCCCAGCCGCAAGGGGTCTCCCACCAGGTTTCGGGGGACGTCCGGCGAGACAGCGATCAATAGTTCCAGCCCTTTGTCGCGGCTTTTTTCGGATATCAGATCCGCAACGTCGTAGATGACATCCTCCAGAAAAACGCCTTCTGCTCGATCTCCAGCTTGCCGGCCTCGATCTTGGAAAAATCCAGAATGTCGTTGATGATCCTGAGCAGGGCATGGGTGGAGAGGTCGATTTTGCAGAGATAACCCGACTGCTTGGGACTGAGATCGGTCTGCATGACCAGATGGGTCATGCCGATGATGGCGTTCATGGGGGTGCGGATCTCGTGACTCATGTTGGCCAGGAATTCACTTTTGGCCCGATTGGCCGACTCGGCCTGTTCCTTGGCGATCGTCAGTTCGGCGGTGCGCGCCTTGACCTGCTCTTCGAGTTGCTCATGATGTCTTTGAAGCCCTTCCTCCGCCTGCTTACGGGGGGTGATATCGGTCAGAAACCCTTCGATGACCGACAGCTTGCCGGCCCTGTCCCGGACGGCGCGAACATTGAGCGAGGCCCAAATGACATTCCCGTCCTTTCGGCGCATGCGGGATTCGAAATTCGATATCGTATTTTCCTTCTCCAGCCGGCGTAACAGCTCTTTGCGCCGACCGGTATCGGCGTACAGCTGCTCGCCGATATCGGAAATACCGTTGATCAATTCATCGGGGCTGTCATACCCGAGCATACTGGCCAAGGATGGACTGGCACTGATAATTTGCCCCCCCGGCGTCGTCTGAAAAATACCTTCCACGGCGTTTTCAAAAATACCGCGATATTTGTCTTCGGCTTTCTTGCGTCTGGCCATTTCCGCGTTCAGGCTGCGATTCGTTTCCTCCAGCCCGTCGTAATAGGTCTTCAGGCTATGGATCATGGAATTGAAAGCCGATGCGAGCACGCCGACTTCATCGCGGCTCTCAAACGCGATCCGCTGATTCAGATCCCTGTGGGCGCTGATGGTCGACGCCTTGGCCGCGAGCCAGATAATCGGACGGGTAATATAGCGGGTCAACAAGAGTGAAAAGCCAACAATGGCCATAATCGAGATCAACGCCAAAATGCCCATCACTGTTTTTTGGGCCGTTACCCCAGCATAGGCCTCCGAGCC
>NZ_BBCC01000319.1 GCF_001311845.1 Desulfosarcina cetonica JCM 12296
CCCGCCAGCGCGGCGCCCGGGCCATGACCGCCGACGTGCTGGCCACCAACCAGGCCATGCTCAAGGTATTTGAACAAAGCGGCTTTACCGCGCGCCGCCACTACGAGGACGGGGCCTATACGGTGACCATCGATCTTTATCCCGAAGAGGAAAGATAGGCGCCAGAAACGAAAAATGCCCACCGAGGGCCGGTGGCGGCATCGGTGGGCACTGGCGCGAATTGAGAAATTCGTTCGCTTGCGACTATTTCTTGTGGCGATCCAGATAGGGCCGATAATCCTTCACGTTGCTACTGAATTCGCTTTTGCAGGTCTTCAGACAGCTCTCATCGCCATGGCATTTCTCCTTGCAGTCCACGTATCCGCTGATGTTATCGCAGCGTTGGATGCACATCTCCCGCAGTTCATGGCAGGAGATATCATCCACCGCAGAAGCGGCGGTCTCTTTCTGCTTGCAGTTCCGGTAGGAATCCGCACAATTACGGCGGCACTCGTCATTTCCCATGATACCGGCAAACGCCATTTCGCCGGCCAACAACACCGCCAGCAAAGAAATTGCCAACCCAATCGGTTTTACTTTCATTTTCGACTCCTCATTCAGAAATGATTGATCATCACAATACGCGCCAGAATTGACCGTCCGGGATCACGAACCGGTCATCGGACGAAGCCGTGGGGGTTCTCCCTCCCCATGAATCGGGATATGGAAATCATTAACGAGGGCATCGATGGCATCGGGAGCCACAAATGCCGACCGGTCGGCGGCCCAATGGACAAACAGCCAATCCGCCGGCGTTCCCTTCAGCCAATGGTCGCCGATGTAGTACCCCCTGGACAGGGATGCCTGTGAAACGCGGACATCGCTCGACGGCGGAATGACCGGTGTCGTATCGGGAAAATAGCCGTCCTCGCCCCACAATTGACTGCGGAACCGGAGTGAATAGGAAACGTCGCCGCGGCCTACCCGCGAGAAGGCCCAGGGCAGTTCGCGTTTGCCCACCACCAGATGCCCGTGACGGGCCTCGCTTCGCGTACCTTGGCCGAGTAGGTCAGATAGTGCTGCATCACAGTGGCTGATCCGCCGCAGGCGAGGCAGAGGACCACGGCAAACGCGACGATGGTTCTGGCGACCATGTAACCCCCTTCAATATCGTCCGGTTTTATTTTGGGAAACGGCGTGGGCCGTGGGAAATGGCGTACAATGCCCGGTCAACGCCCGGCGAGGGGCCGGAGAAGCCGGAAAAACGGAAAATGCGCCAAGTTTCGAATATCGGCGCAAGGGGGACTTTCTTTAGGACAAAACAGTCATTCCCGCATCGAATCCGGCCCAGGATCGACATAACACACTGCCATCTCGGCAAATCATCAACGGCATGCGGCATGCGAAAAAACGCGGCATTCACTTCACGGCACCACCCAGCTGGCCTGCAAGTGGCCGTCTTCCCATTGGAAACGCGCACGCACGTTGCCCGATGGCCGCAGCCGCAGCCAGTCGATGGTCTCCACCCGACCGATGATGACGGCGAAATGGTCCCGGCCGGCGTTGCTGTCCATCAGGTTGGGCAAATCCTTGAGCAGCCTGGCCGACAGGCCCGCCGAAGGCTGGTCCAGGGGCGATCCGGGCGGCTGCTCGGCGCAATAGTTGAGTCGGCTCAAGCCCTTGACGCGCTTCCAGAACGCCTCAGCCGTGGCGTCGCCACTGTGCACCGTGACCCTCCCGGAGATTCTGACCTGCACCATTTTGCGGGGATGGTAGAACAGCCACTGAGCCCTCCCGCAGGCCTTGATTTCGCCGATCTTGGGCGAACGGAGATCCGCGTAGCAGATCAGTTGGCGGCCGTCCGCATCGGCCTGGCGCAGGATCACCGTGCGCACGCCGCAACCGGTGGCATGGCCGGTGGCCAGGGCCGGCCGGTTGAAGGGGTCGCTGAAATGGGCCGCCCCCCGGCCGAGCAGCGCCCATACCGACTGGAGGACATGCTCCAGGGAGTCTTTTTTTTCGTCATCGTCACAGAGCTTTCAGGCCATCGATCAATAGAACCGTTCCCTATTCCTCGGCACAAAACAAATCCATCGTCAGGCCGTCCTTGAGATTGACCAGCCCTTCCTCGCAGATGCGCAAATAGGGAATCGCTCCACCGGTCAGGGTAATCAAGGTCAGCATGGGATCGGGAAAAACGACGCCCAGGCCTGAAATGGCCTCTCTGAGCGCCCGGCGCTGGTCGATGAGCGTCTCCAGGGGCGCTTCGGAAATAATTCCGAAAACGGGCATGGGCAGTTCCGCCACCACCCGGCCGCCGTCGACGACCACGGCACCGCCTTGAAGCTCGCGAATCCGGTTGACACACAGGGCCATGTCCGTCTCGTCGGCGCCGACCACGACAATGCAGGTGGTGTCCCAGGCCGCGCTGGAGGCCACGGCGCCCGAACGCAGGCCAAAGCCCTTGATCAGACCGGTGAAAGAGCGCCCCGGCGGTTGGTGCGGTCGATGGTGGCGATCTTCACGATATCGTTGGCCGGGTCGCGGCAAGCATGCCGCCGATCACCGGCAGGGTCAGGCGCACCTCGCGGGTCACCAGGTCGGTCACCATCTCGATCACGCGCACCGTCGCGCTGGACCCATGGCCGGGTACGGGCACACTGAAATCATCGGCACCAACCGGTTCCGCCAACCGGATGCTGTTCAGACTCTCGGCTGTGAATTCGTGTTTGCGAGGGGATGCTTCCAGCCGGCCGTCACGGGCGATGATCCGACCGTTGCTGACCACACAGGTCGCCCGGATGGTCCTGGGGTCGGGAATCAACACCATGTCGGCCAGTTTTCCCGGGGCGATCCCGCCGATGCGGTCGTCCAGGCCGAAATGCTCGGCCACGTTGAGCGTTGCCATCTGGATGGCGGTAACCGGATCGAATTCGCAGTCGATGGCCTTTTGCACGAGATATTCCATGTACCCCATCGCCAGAAGATCCTCGGGGGAAATGCCGTCGGTGGTCAGGATCAACCGCCGGGAATCGACCCCCATGTCTCGGATGGCGGCGATTTCGGCCAGATCGCGGCGGATGCTGCCCTCGCGAATCATCACGTAGATACCCAGCCGCAGCCGCTCGAGGACCTCATCGGCCTTGATCGGCTCGTGGCAGGACGAGATCCCGTAGGCCAAGTAAGCCTGGAGTTTGATGCCCCTGGCTCCGGCGGAGTGCCCCTCGAGGGTCTTGCGGGAGGCACGGGTATCGGTAAAGGCCAGTCGATAATCCTCCGGGTGTTGGGCCACCGCCTGCCAGTAAGACTCGCCCAAGCCGACGATCTCGTCGCGCGCCAAAGCTGCCGCAGGTCCGCCGGATCGATACCCGTGGCGGCCCGGCTGATGGAGACCATGGACGGTGCCGTGGCGAAAAATCTGATCGGCTGATCGGCCAGGGAGGCGAGAAAGTCCAGCATGCCGGGCAAGCCGGCCACCGGATAGACCTCCAGGGTCTCGGTGACGATGCTGGTGGTCCCGCCCCGGGCCGCATGCCGGAGAAATTCACCGGCCGTGAAGAGCCAGGCCAGGTGGGCATGGCCGTCGATCAACCCCGGAATGAGGGTCGCCCCGGCGGCATCGATCACCTGGGTCTGCGGTCCGATGGCGTGGCCGACATCCTCGCCCACGCAGGCGATCCAGGCGCCGCTGGTGCACACGGATTGGCCGTCCAGGATCTCGCCTGTGTAAACGTTGACCAGCCTGGCATTCACGATGGCCAGATCGCCCGGCGCACGTCCGAGGGCGACGTCGATCAGTTTGGCATCACTTTGCATGGTGCGCATATTTCGCATATTCGTCCTTTCGGCAATTGTGACGGATTCGTAAAAAGCCCAATATAGGTTCATCAATCCTTTCTCACCCGCAAAAAGGAAGCAAACCGGGGGATACCCTTTTGGGTGAAGCCCTGGTATTTGAACGTCACCACTGCGCCCGGTAGCGGTGGATGCCGGCGTTCATCGAGAGTAAACCCCGATCCCAGGTTGAAGACCACGCCGCTTTCCAGCCGCAGGGTCAGGCTTCCCAGCATACCCGCGAAGCGGCCCTTGCCCGGATTGTGGCCGATCACGACGCCTCCATGTCGCTGAAGTGTTTTACCTTCAAGACAAAGGGGCTGCGACCGGCATGGAATGCCAGCGACGGGTCCTTGACGATCACGCCCTCACCGCCGAGCGCCTCGACCGTTGCCAGAAAGGCCGCAAGGTCGTCCGGCCCGCCACACACCCGCTGG
>NZ_BBCC01000320.1 GCF_001311845.1 Desulfosarcina cetonica JCM 12296
CGGCAGGATCGAAGCCGTGCATCAATGGCAGGTCAACGCAGTCGTGTTGGATGGAATAACCCTCAACCTCAACTCCCCCGTTCATGGAAAGGAAGGTCTGTATGATGTGGATGCGTTTCCGTTCAATTTTACCCGGTGTCTTGGTTGGTTTGGTTGTAATTGTCACCTTCGGCATGGTGATGGTTCCCGTTGCCGGAGCGGCGATGGTCGTTGCCCCATCGAAGATCATCATCAACAGCAACGTCAACGCCGAAAATTACAAACTGAAAAACGACAACGACAATACGATCAAGGCCATTATCGGGTACCCGTTGGCGGAAGGTGACGTGGTGGATGAAGATCCGTCGGATATCGTGATGACAATTTCTATTGGCGATGACGTGATCTCGACGATTGAAGCCTTTAGCCTGCGCTATTGCTATGTGGATGATAACCTGATCGTTGAATTCGATCGATCGGCGGTTGTCCGTGAGCTGCTTTCCGGAGAGGTGCTGGGATGGGTTGACGTTGAGGTCGCCGGCAGTTTTAATGTGGTGGATGCGGATGGTGTTGTTGCTGCCCACGAGATCTATGAAATCGCCACTATCCTGGTCAGCGATCCTCAGTCCGCCAAATAAGTCCGCCACGAAAAGGTTCAGAATATGGCCGCTTATATTGCCTGCGACAGCATTATCGGTAACCATCGGCGCTCGGTCGATCATCGGCAGGACCACTACACCGATTTGCAATTGTGAAAAACGGGGCTGAATTCTATAAGGCGAACAGGGAGCGGTTGTATGCTTACCTGCTGCGGATGACCGGTGACCTCCAATTGGCGGCGGATTTGGTTCAGGAGAGCTTTGTCCGGTATCTGGATCGCTATGGAGACCAAAAAAGCAACCGCGCCCTGCTTTATACGATTGCCCGCAATGCCGCATTGGACATCATGCGCAGGCACAAGGCCGATGCCGGGGTCGAGATGGATGACCATGCCGACCCCGGTACCAGTCCCGAACAAACGGTCATCGATCGGCAGGCGCTGACCCGCATGCTGATGGCGGTTCAGCAACTTGCGCCCATGGAACGAGAGCTCATTGCCTTGGTGGTCAGCGCGGACCTGTCCTATCGTGAGATTGCCCGGATGTTGAATATCAGCGAGGCCAACGTCAAGGTCAAGGTGCATCGGGCGCGGGTCCGGCTTCGGGAAATCCTCGCGTCAGAGGCTGTTTGAAAATTTCGTCTTTTCAAACAGCCTTTCAGGAGGTGGATGATGGCGTATCTGTCAAGCATGTTTATCGACAACGAACTGGATCTTGACGAGAAGGTGCAGTTCGTGGACAAGATTCATTTGGAACAGCCTTTCTACCAGGAGACGCGAGAACTTCTCCTTCAGGAGCGGCTGCTGCGCATGCCGGTCGACACCCGCCGGCTGCTACCGGAACGGCTCCCGCTGCGGGAACGCCCACGGCCTTGGCTCAAGCGCCTGATCCAACCGGTGGCTTATGCGGCGGCCGGTTTTGCCGCCGCAGGCCTGCTCTTGCTGATGCTCGTTCGGCCGACCCCGCCGGCACCCGCCGCCAGTCGATTTGTCATTTACGAGCCGGCCGCCCACCAGGTGGAGCTTGCCGGCTCATTCACCGATTGGCGGCGCATGCCGCTTCAGCCGGTCGGCAACAGTGGGTATTGGGAGCTTCACTTGCGGCTGCCGGCGGGCGAATACCGATTCGCCTATATTCTGGACGGCACCCGTCAGGTCGCCGATCCCACGCTGCCGGGACGTGAAAGGGACGACTTCGGCGGGGAAAATTCGATTCTTAACGTGGAGGGGCAGGTTTGACGCGGATCCTGGTTTTGGCCATGCTGGCCGGCCTGATGAGTTATGGCTGTGCCGTGCATGATTACCGGCGGCAAGGTGATGTGGTGACCCTGATGCTTCGGAAACCGGATGCGCGCCAGGTATCGCTCTATACGTCCCTGGACCGGTTCAAACCCCGCTTGGCAAGCGCGGTGGACGGGCGATGGGAGGTGACCCTGCCGGCCGTGAAAACATTTCGCTACTTCTACCGGGTAGATGGTGTTCTCTATGTGCCCGACTGCCCGCGAAAGGAACAAGACGATTTCGGCGCTGAGAATTGCATTTTCGATCCCAACGGGTAGCCCCAACCCCATACCCCCCACCACAGCCGGCAACCCATTGGCCGTTCAGGAGGCGGAAGCTCCCTCAGGCCGTTGTTTTACCTGATAGATCACATCCACCTGATTTCGGGCGCCGTTTTCCAGCTTCAGCGACGAGGGTTGCAACACCAGGCTAACCGTCGTCGTACCGCTGCCGGTGATGTTTTCCAGGGGGATCTTTTCGGTATAAATGGTTTCGATCTGCTTGAGCATGAGACTGCCTCCCACCACCTTGACCGTGTCCGGAATGATCCGGACTCTTTCCAGAAGCAACCCTTTATCCAACTTTCCGGACCAATCCGCCTGGACGGCCAGGGTCTTCTCCATCGGCACATCCAGATTGACCTCGAGCGCCTGCGGGTCCACCTGTTTGAGCTGGATTCCCGGTGGCAGGGTGATGGATTCCCGTGAAATGGGGACCAGGTTGCTGCCGGGCACGGCATTGGCCAGATTTAGCTTGACCTTGACCTGGTCCGGCCGAATCGACTTGATCAGGGAGCCGGAGCCGGATAGCTGAAGCTTGACGCTGCTGGCCGAAGCGGAGAAGAGTTCCATGCGCGGATCACGGTTCATGAACTCCACCGGTACATCCAAGGTGACCAGGGTTTCCAACCCGCGGGCGAAACTGAACCAAATGCCGGTCATGCTGGCCAGGCAGAGCAGGGCGGCCAGGCTCAGTTCCAGGGTTTGGCGCTTCAAACCGCTGCGCTCGGCGGCCCCACCCGCATGTTCCCGCAGAATCCGTTCCAGTTCGACATTGTCTTCGATGTGGATGATTTTTTCATCCTTGAAAACCGTTACCCGTCCGCGTTCTTCGGAGACCACGATCACCATGGCGTCACTCTGCTCGGCGAGGCCGACGGCAGCCCGGTGGCGGGTGCCGAAATAGGCGGGCAGATCGTTGCGCTTGGACAGGGGCAGGATGGCGGCCACCTCGGTGACCTGGTCTCCCTGGATGATCGTGGCGCCGTCGTGGACCGGCGTGCCATGCCAGAAAATACTCACCAGCATCTCCCGGGAGAGTTTTCCCTGCCAGACCACGCCGCCCTGAATCACCGATTCGAGGCCTTTTTTCAGCGGCAGGACAATCAGGCGCCCAGTTTGCGACGGGCCAGTTCATAGACACTTTCCACGATCGTATCTACCGGCGTATGCACCTGGCGTTTGGGGATGCCCCAGAAGAAGGATTTGAAATTCCGGGTTTGCAGGACGGCGGCGATCTCGTTGCGGAAGACGATGATGATGATCAGTGCACCGACGGCGATGATGCCTTGCATGGCCCAGGCGGTGACGATCAACCCCATGCTGACCGCCACGCGTTCGACGATCCACAGCATGGCGATGGCGATAATCATCCGGATGACATTGGTGCCCCGGAACAGCACATATAATCGGAAGAGAATGTAGCTGTTGAGCAGAATGTCAATGACATCCTGCCAGCGCAGGCCTGAGGAAAAAGGGTTGGGATCCATGGGGGTCAGTCCGTGATGCTGAAGCGCAGGGTGCGCAGAATCGTGTCGTTCTCGTCGGTGATTTCGACCCGCCACGGACCTTTGTCGGCATCCCGCAATTGGACGCTGGTGAAGGATGCCCAGCGGGGCGGATTGATGGTCAGCCGCTTATCGGTGATCAGACTGTCGTTGCGGTACCATTTGTGATGAATAAACGTCTGCCGGGGAACCGGGTCGAAGTCGGTAAAACAGGAGATCCGGCCTAATTCAATGGAGAAAACAACGGCCGGGTTGACCGGTGCGTATTCCTGGATGCTTTCACACATTACCGCCCGGACCAGTTTCAGTCCGTTGGCCGGTGCCTCCTCCTCACCCCGGGCCGGAGCGAGCGTCAGCATCGTCATGACCAGCATCAGTGCAACGATCGATTTCAAGGGGATGGCATACATTTTTTCATGCTACCGCACCTGTCTATTTTTTCAAGAGGAAATCGGGCCTTGTCCAGGGTCGTGGCCGGAGAAGATCGGCGCCATGAACCCCCTGCGGCGATCGTTTCCCGGGCGGATTCCGCAAGGCGCCTTGGGAATGGAGCCACAAGGCGCGCTAAAGGTCAGGTCGGACGGTGAGGGAGCGGTCG
>NZ_BBCC01000321.1 GCF_001311845.1 Desulfosarcina cetonica JCM 12296
GCCTGGACCATGGCCTTGACGCGCCGCAGGATGAACGCGTCGGCGGCCCACCAGATCGCCAGGACGGCCATTAGCGCCGATAGGGCCAGCATGGCCAGGTTGCGTGAGAAAATGCGCGTGGATGCGGAAAGGGCCAGGTCGCGGGGCATTTCCAAAACAATCGAGACCGGTTCCGGGCGCAGGGCGCTGGTCATGGGGGCGAAGGCGTAGATGCGCCATTTCCGGTTTTCATCGGCGGCCACGATGGATCCCGATTGGCGGCGGGTGATTTGCTGCCGCAGGGCGGCATCCATGGCCGACGGAATGGACCAACTGGCGCTGTCCACATCATAGCGCAGCATCCCGCGGCGTTCATCCAGAAGGGTCAGGCGCGATCCGTGGGGCAGTTCGGTCAATTGCCGGAAAATGACCCGGTTCATCCGGTTGAGATCCAGGGCGACAAACACCACCGCGATTGGCTGGCCGTCATCCGAAAGGACCGGCAGGGCAAAGTAGAGTACCGCCTGGCCGTGGATGTGTTCATCGTGGTACTGGCCCATGATCCGATGTTTCTGCTGAATGGCGTCGGTGAGCCAGGCGCGGCCGGCATAATCCGTGTCCATGGCAGAAGGGTCACCGCTGGCCAACAGACGACCGCCCGGATCGACGATGCGACGGCGGCGTACCCCTTGGTTTCGTTCAACAGCCGCGTCAAGAAGGGGGACAGTCGCGGCGCCTGGCCGTCGACGGCCAGGAAGGCATTCGCCACCGCCAGTAAAAAATTGCCCGTGGCCTCCAGTTGCTGGTTTTCCGCGTCGGCGGCCGCCCGCGCCAACAGGCGGATGCGGTGCAGCAAGGCCTGGCTTTCGATGGCTTTCTGCTCTTCGGCCACATAAACGATCAGCACCGCCACCGGGATGAACGCCGCCAGGACAAGCAGGTACAACCGTGTTTTCAGACTGATGCCGGCAAACTGATGCATGGGAACCCCTGTCGCAAAAAAAGGACGCTGCGGCGCTCACGGATCCTGGACGCTGCCGCTGGCGTGCCTCCCTTTATAGCCTTAAGGGGCGAGGAAAAAAAGGGCTATCCCGGATCTTCCTCGTGCATATTGAAGAGAATATCATTTTCCAGATACATCTGCTCCAGCTTCTCCTGATGGGCCTTGAGTTGGGGAGGCTGCCGGTTGACCAGCTCCAGTACCAGATAGTTGATGATGCATGAAATCGTGGTCGGATAGCCGATCAGCGGAATGGACCGTGACGGCACCACCAGGGACTGGTGGGCGAAGGGAAGCACCGGGCAAAGCCGGCTGTCCGTGACCACCAGAAGGGTGTGGCCGAGCCGCCGGACGACCTTGCCCATGCGGATCAGTTCGTTGGGGTAGCGCGAAGTGGTGATGATGATCACCAGGCTCTCCTCCGGGGCCCCGGTCAGCCAGTCGATCGTGGTGCTGTCGCTGCCTTTCAGGATGTTGACCCCCTTGCGCACCTTGGTCAGGGACCAGCCCAGGTAATAGGCAAAGGTGTAGGAGATGCGCGAACCGATGACGTAAACGGCCGGGCTCTTCTCGATCCGGTCGACAATATCTCCGAGCCGTTTCATATCGATGGTTTCGTAGAACTGCCGCAAATTGGTCATCTCCTCGAAGACCACCCGGTGCAGCAGATCGGTGCCGGGGCCCTTCATGCCCGGCAGATCCACCCGGTCCGGCAGACTCAGGCCGGAATCCACGAAGTCCCGCAACGCCTGCAAAAACTCTCCGTAGCCGGAATACCCCAGCTGTCCCACAAAGCGAACCACGGTGGCCTCGCTGACCCCGCAGGCTTCGGAGAGTTCCTTGGTGGTCATGAATACCGCCTTGCGCGGATTCTGGATGATATAGTTGCCCAACAGCTTGCCTTTGGGGGTCAATGAATCCAATTGTTTCACAATGCCCTTGATGACCGGGTGCGCATGGGCGTCCTGCATGGAAAAACCTCTTTGTAATGGGGGTTATGAAATATTTCTTTCATTATTCCATGTTGAAAAAATTAAATAATAATTACCTATATATAGATAAGTATAATCGCCCATGTCAAGGGAAAATGATGTGATTTTACTCAGGGTAAAAAATTATTCTTGACATGTTTTGTTTCATTCTTGTACCATCCCCTCAAACTGGCAAGCACAAAACGGCCACCAGTCACCATCACCCACTTTTTCAATCATGTTTGCAGGAGAGCGTATGTTCTGGAAAACCAGGCCCCTGTGGGGCAACAAACCCAAATTGAAGTCCAGCTACGATGTGGTCATTATCGGCGGCGGGCTTCACGCCCTGGCCACCGCCTACTTCCTGGCCCGGGACCACGGCATCACCGATGTGGCCATTATCGAGAAACGCTTCATCGGCTTCGGTGCCGCCGGGCGCAACACGGCCATTGTCAGGGCCAACCAGCGAACCCAGTACAATGTTCCACTGTACAAGGACGCGTTAGACCTGTGGCCGGTGCTCACCAAGGAGCTGAACTTCAACCTGATGTTCAACAACTGCGGCAACCTCAACCTGATGCACAGCGAAGCGGCCATGAAGGCTGCCCGCATGACCATCGCCACGGCCCAGTTCCACGGGGTGGAAAGCCACCTGATCGACGCCAAGGAGGCCAAGGAACTGGTCCCGGCCCTGAACATCTCAGAAGACATCACCTTTCCCATTCACGGCGCCATGTTCCACCCGCCGGGCGGCATCGTGCGCCACGACGCCGTGGTTTGGGGACTGGCCAAGGGGTGCGCCAAGCACGGGGTGCATATCCATCAGCAGACCGAGGCCACCCACATCCATACCGAAGGCGGCAAAATCACCGGCGTGACCACCTCGCGTGGCCGCATCCACGCCCGTCAGGTGCTGGTCAGCGCCGGTGGATACAGTGCCGGGCTGATCCACCAGATGCTGGGCATCAAGCTTCCCATCAGCGTTTTGACGATCCAGGCCATGGTCACCCAACCGCTGAAGCCGGTCCTGGATCATGTGGTTTCTTCCGGCGCTATCACTGTTACGCCAACCAGACACTCAAGGGAGAAATTGCCACCGGTGCCCATATGGACCAGTGGCCCAACTACACCACCCAGAACACGGCGCACTACATCAAGCACCAGGCCGAAGCGCTGTCGGACTGGCTGCCCTGTTTGCGTGGGGTGAAGTTCATGCGCATCTGGGGCGGCCTGGCCGACATGACCCCGGACATGGCCCCGATCATGGACGGCAACGATCCCATTGAGGGCTTCTACATGGACTGCGGTTGGGGCTACTTCGGTTTCAAATCCTGCAGCGCGGTGGGCAAATACATGGCCCAGTACATGGCCAGCGGGCACTGTCCGGAAATACTCAAACCGTTCAACCTGCGTCGTTACGAAAACCATCAGCTGATGGGTGAGACTGCCGCCCTGGTCAGTTATACACCGGACAACTAAAGGAGAAAAAAATGGCTTTAACCCTCACCTGTCCCGTCTGCGGCAAACGCAACGGATACGAATTCCGCTATGGGGGAGAAGACAAGGGAACCCGCCCGGCCGAGGAAGGGCTGACGCCGACGGCCTGGTGCGATTATGTCCATATGAACAAATGCACCATGGGCGTCCAGAAGGAGTGGTGGTGTCATCGCGACGGATGCGGTGTCTGGTTTACCACCTGGCGGGACACCACCCGAAACATCGAGGTCGAACAGCCGGAGGCGAACGAATGAACAGGCTTAATTCATTACCCACCCTGAGAATCGATACTGCGGACAAAAGGACTCTGACCTACCGGGGCAAAACCATTCAGGGGGTCGCCGGCGACACCGTGGCAACGGCCCTTTACGCCAGTGGCGTGCGTGTCTTCGGGCGCAGCCTGAAATATCATCGTCCCCGCGGCCTTTACAGCCTGGACGGCGAATGCAGCAACACCTGCATGGAAGTGGACGGCATCCCCAACGTGCGCACCGAGAACACGCCACTGAAATCCGGCATGGCCGTCAAGGCCCAGAACGTGGTCGGTTCCGCCGATTTCGACTGGATGGCCTTCATGGACAAGCTGGACTGGATGATGCCGGCGGGTTTCTACTACAAGATCATGCACAAGCCCGCCGCCGTCTGGCCGCTGGCCATGAAACAGATTCGCAAGGCGGCCGGCCTGGGCGTCATTTCGGCGGATTACCAGATGAAGGGCCAATACGATGAACGCTATCTCACGGCCGAGGTGACCGTCATCGGCGGTGGTGCCGCCG
>NZ_BBCC01000322.1 GCF_001311845.1 Desulfosarcina cetonica JCM 12296
CTGCAGATGGCCGGCATGGGCGGGCCGGCTACCGAGCTGGCCTTCTACTTCAAGAAACCGGTGGGCGACGCGGCACCGCTGACCTTCGAAGACCAACTCGCCACGCTGGAAAGGCTGGACGCCCGCATCAACGCCCGCGTGGGTGAAGCAGCGGCCCGGTAAAAACGAACGACGCGGATCGTCCCCAATGATCGCGGGCATGGCCCGCGCTGACGGCTTCAAAAAAAAGATATAGATAAAGGAACACGCCATGATATTCGGCTACAGCACCAATGCCTTCGTCAAATTCTCACTGCTGGATTCGTTCGCGCGCATCGCCCGGCTCGGATTCGCCGGCGTGGAAATCATGTGCGACCAGCCGCACCTCTACCCGCCCGAGTACGGCCCCTCCAAGCTCGCCGAGGTCAAGGCGACCCTGGAAGAGCATCGGCTCAAGCCGACCAACCTGAACAGCTTCACGCTCTTTGCCGTGGGCGACACCTATCTTCCCTCCTGGATCGAGCCCGAGGCCGAGCGCCGGCAGATCCGCGTGGACCATACCCTGGCCTGCCTGGAGATCGCCAAGTTCATCGGCTGCGCCAACATCTCCGTGCCGCCCGGTGGTCCGCTGCCGGCAGGCATGGGTCGCGACGAGGCCCTGCGCCTGTTTCACGCCGGTCTGGATCAGGTGATCCCCCGCGCCGAGGAATTGGGGGTCCGGCTACTCATCGAACCCGAGCCCAACCTGCTCATGGAGCGCACCGCCGAGATCAAGCCCTTCGTGTCTGACATCAAGGCGCCGATCGTGGGCGTTAACTTCGACATCGGCCACTTCTTCTGCGCCGGCGAGGATCCGGCGGCGGCCTTTGAGGAACTCTTTCCCTGGATCGGCCACATTCACATCGAGGATATCGCCGCCACTCGCGAACACAACCACCTCATCGCCGGCCTGGGCGTCATCGATTTCCCGGCGGTCTTCAAGACCATCAAGGCATGCGGCTACACCCATGACATGAGCCTGGAACTCTACCCCTACACCGACCGGCCGGAGGAAGCCGGCCAAAAAAGTCTGGCGCATCTGCTGCCCCTGCTAAGGGACGCGGGGTTGAATGATTGACGGATCCGTAAAAAGCCCGATATCGGCGTTACGCGTATCCTTCGTCATTGCGGAGTACGCTCAGTACGCCTCATTCCTTAAGGATTCGCAAGCCTTGATCTCGGGCTTTTTACGAATCCGTCGGAAATGCGACTTTTTACGCGTGCATCAATGATTAGAGGATCAGGGGGATAGGCGCTGCCACCATATGTAGGTGTGTTTTCCATCTTGACATACAATATGTATTTTCAGTATGGTGTCATCATAGATGGCGCCCTTGCCCAATCACTTATCTGTTATTGCTGATCCGGCGTTTGAATCAACAACGTTGTAAACAACAAGACAACACCCATTGTCCATGACCGAATCTACTCCCCCCGTCCGCATGAAAGGCGTCGGCAACAGCCTTTGGCTCACCGTTGCGGCCGACAGCCCGCTGGAGGCGATCCAGGCCGAGCTGGTAAAACTGTTCGCGCCGCTCAAACACATGGCCCATTCCACGCGGGTGGTCCTGGATACCGGCACTTCAAGCACCGACGAGCGTTTTCAGCGAATCCACACCTATCTTAAAGAGGCGTTTGATCTAAAGGAGATCGTCGCACCAGAGGAAAAGGCCAAAGATGAAGAGTACCGAGTCAAGATGAGATCCGCCGACAACATCATCACGAGACACAGCAGCGAGACCTTGGTGCTGTCCGGCCGGGTCCGCTCCGGACAGAGTGTGATCGCCAAAAAACATCTGATCATCATGGGGGATGTCAACCCCGGCTGCGATCTGGTGGCGGGAGGGGACATCCTGGTCATCGGGAGCCTGCTGGGAACGGCGTCTGCCGGACAGCCGGACAATGCCGATGCCATTATCCTGGCACTTGATTTTCGTCCCACCCAGGTCAAAATCGGCGGCGTCGTGGCTGCCGGCATGCCGGCCAAGGGCCAGGGCGGGTTCGAATATGCCCATTTGGAAGACGGTGCCATCGTGGTCGACGACTATGTGGCCGCCAATCCGTTCAAACGGATGCCTTGGCCCGTCTTGCGATAGCGACGGTGCCCGTCTTCTCCGCATAATCAAAAGAAAACTAGAGGTGAACCGTGCAAGGCAAAATTATCGTTATATCTTCCGGAAAAGGTGGTGTCGGCAAAACCACCGCGACAGCTTCCATCGGTGCCGCGCTGGCCTTGGAAGGCAAGAAGGTGGCGGTGGTGGACATGGACATCGGGCTGCGCAACCTCGATGTGGTCATGGGGCTTGAAAACCGCATCGTCTTCAACATCGTCGATGTGGTCCGCAGCAAATGCAAGCTGACCCAGGCGGCCATCAAAAGCCGGCGCATCGAGAACCTGTTCCTGATTCCGGCCTCCCAGAGCGACAACAAGGATGTCATGAGTCCCCAGGACATGATCCGCGTGTCCAAAAAAATGCGCACCGAATTCGACTTCATCCTGATGGATTGTCCGGCCGGTATCGAGCGCGGTTTCGAAAACGCCGTGGCCGCCGCCGACGAGGCGGTGGTGGTCTGCACCCCAGAAGTCTCCTCGGTTCGCGATGCCGACCGGGTGATCGGGCTGTTGTACGCCAAGGAGATCCCGTCGAAACTCCTGATCAACCGCATCGTGCCGGCCATGGTGGAACGGGGAGACATGCTCAGCCACCAGGATGTGGTCGATGTCCTGTCCATCGATTTGGTGGGTCTGGTCGAAGCCGACGATCAGGTTGTGGTCGCCACCAACAGCGGTTTGCCGCTGGTGCTGCAGAACGAGTCCAAGGCCGGGCAGGCATTCAAACGCATCGCCATGCGCCTTAACGGAAAACCCGATCTGCCCATCGAGATTCCCAGCACCTCTAAATCACTTTGGAAGAAGATCGGTTCGAAGATCGGTTTCGGAAAATAGGGGAAAGCCAATGCTGAACGGTTTCGTAAAAAAAATATTTGGCGGTAAAAGCAACAGCAAGGATACGGCCAAAAAAAGACTTCAGTTTGCGCTGGTCTACGACCGTCTGGAAGTGTCCGACGATACCCTGCAACAGATGCAAAAAGAGATCGTGGATGTCATCTCCCGCTACTTTGTCATCGACAAGGACCAGCTCAAACTCGATATCACCCGACACGATGATTTGTCGGCCCTGATTTTCAACACCCCCATTCTTTCAACCAAGCCGCGTCAACGTGTCGCCTGATCAGGCCGCCACCCAGGTCATCCCCCGCACCAAAAGGGCGGCGGCCATGCCGAGCATGATCAGGCCGGCCAACATGTCGGCCTGACGCCGGAACCGATTCAACAGCAGTCCTGCCCCGGCCCCCACCGCCAGGAGGCCTGGCAGGGTGCCAAGGCCGAAGACCAGCGCGCTGACCGCACCGGCCATGGGGTTGGCTGCGGACAGGGCACTGGCAAAAGCCGCATAGGAGAGGCCGCAGGGCAGACCGCCCAGCATCAGGCCCATGATCAACAGATCCCGATTCGTGCGCCGATGAACCGCCCGGGTCATCAATCGTCGCCAGCCGGGCAGCCGATTGGGTGCGGCAACCGCCAGCCAGTCGGGTTCGGCAATCAATCCCAGGCGCGAAAGGCCGAAGTAAAGCAGGAACACGCCGGCCAACAGGCTGAGTCCCATCTGTCCCCGGGCCATCCATGCCATGGGGCTCGCCCCCAAAGCAGCGGCCAGCCGGATCAGTCCGCCGCCCGCAGCCCCCATCAGGGCACCGATCAGCCATAGGTGGTCAGCCGACCGGCGTGGTAGGCAGATGGGCGGAAAGCCGGCCGGTCTGGCCGGGCAGGGCCACCACGAGGGGGCCGCACATGCCGATGCAGTGACCGGTACCCAGAAGGCCCAACATGAACAGCGCCGCAAAATCCATCGATGTCGTCATTTGCGCTCCCGATTCGCGTCCTTGCAGTTTCGCATAAAACCCATTACATTGACAGGTACCTTTTTAAGGAGGTGTCCATTGATCCCGCTCCACCGCGCGATCCGTCGCATGGCCGTCCTGTCGACGGTCACCGTCCTCTGTCTGTTCACCGCCGCCCTGACGAACGCCAGCGGTCCCACGCCGGCACAAAACGGTTTGGGGGCCGACGGACAGATGCGGCTCGGTGCCGCGGACCGCTGTCCGGTGTGCG
>NZ_BBCC01000323.1 GCF_001311845.1 Desulfosarcina cetonica JCM 12296
CAATTGGCTCATGTCGACACCGGTGCCGATGACGCCGTGATCGCGTGCCCAAGTACACAGCATCTCACCGGAGCCGCTGCCGAGGTCAAGCACTCGGGCGCCGGTTCCAGACGCAACGCCGCACCCAGAGTGGCGAACTTATCGGCTGTGAACGGGTTGTGGATGCGGTGAGCGCTCTCGGTAATATTGAATATCCGTGGAATGTCCATTGCGAAAATTTCCTGATAAATTCGGCAACGCGCTAATTCAGCCGCGCGGCTTTTTGCGTCGGCTGAATTAGTCTTGTGTACGCCCGGCATGGGCATGAACTTATGGGGTGTACATCCCCTATGTGTGAACCCGAAGCCCTGGGTTCAGTGGATAGGGTAAATGCCGCGGTGGTGCAGCGACAGTTCACGTCCTTGTCCGGGGAGATCTGACCGGCAGGTGGCCAACAGCAGCATCCCCGTCCAGTCAGATTCTCTTTGTCGGTCGTGTCTTTAAAGATATTGTTGCGTTCGATCCCCTTATATTTTTCCCGGTGTCTATTTTATGGGAACACAAGTACAGACTGGAACGCAGGTGCAAATGCGTCCACCGCCGGTACCTGAGGGGTATGTAGGCTGTTTTATAGGTGAATAGGTGCCAGGCACACAATTACATGTGCATACGGCATTTGGTGGAATGGGTGACCCGCAGGGGACCGTTTGATAAATTATCTGGCCATATGTGTTGGTATATTTGAAATGGGATGCTTTCTTGTCTCTGACCGTTGCTGAAGCGTCAAAAAGGCAGTTAATAAAATCACCGGACGGCATTTCCCAGATATGAATGGCACCCGATTCCGTCGAAGATGCGAGATGTTTTCCATCAGGGCTGAATGAAACCGAAATGTTGCCCCACCGACCTTTCAGTATCTTCATCAAATTTCCTGCTGGAATACTCCATAGTGATACGGCTCCTTTTGAGGCAGCCGCAAGAAGAGTTCCATCAGGACTAAAATCTATTTGGGTATAACCTGACTCGATCAAAGTAGCCATCAGCTTACCCGATCTTGTGTCCCATACCTTGATGTCGCTGGCGCAAGTCGCAATCCACCGACCGTCAGGACTGAATAACACCTTGTAAACGTAGGTCTGGTGACCTGATAGGGTAAGCAACAACTTGCCGGTTGTTAAATCCCAAATTTTCACTCTGCGGTCATCGGCACCCGTTGCAATGTATTTCCCATCTGGACTGACGTCAATGTCGATGCATATGTTTGAAGATGGTCCCCTTTTATGCGCTTTGATTTCATGCAAGAGCGTTAATGATGGAATTTCAAAGATGCTCAAATATTTATCATCGTTTCCAGAAACCGAAATAAGTTTTTTGCCGTCCAAACTAAATGCGATCTTATAAAGGTTGGTTCGATTGCCGTTAGAGGATTTTATTTCTTCTCCACTGTGGCTATCCCAGAGGTTGAGCGTGTGGCTATATTCATCAACTGCGGCCAGAAATCGTGCGTCCGGACTGAAGGCAATATTGTCGATCCGCAAAGGTGAACAATCGAAGGTATGCAATAATTCACCTGATGACATTTCCCAAAGATTGATATCTGCTCTAACAAAGGAGCTGAGCGATGCCACGAGTTTGCCATCCGGGCTCAAAATGAAGGAAGATCCTTCAGGGAGCGTTTTGATCAATTCTCCGGCGGGCAGACTCCAGAGTTTGATGTTTTGATCATTTGAACCGGACACCAAAACACTGCTTTCCGGGTTGATCTTTAATGTATGAATCCGATCAGAATGAGCGTTAATTCCGTATTCGCAATCTCCTTTTTTCATCTCAGCGTTGGCTTCTATCTGTTTTCGAGCATTCAATCTTTGTTGAAACGATGCCCGGTTGCTGCATCCGCTGAGAATGCGACCCCAATGGCCGATATCGCTAAAAAGCCCCTTCGGCCCATGGCCCAATCTCCTTCCAATTCGTGCACATGGTAAACCGTTGGTGCTTCGTTTTGTCCATCCGAATATATCTTTTGCAGTAAGAAGTCAGGCCTGGCTTGTTTTTCCATATCCATCTCCCAACCCCAAATTAATAATTTTGAAAAGCCGGCCCCCGGTTACCGGTCCATATCAACCCGCCGTTATCTTTAATGCTCTTTATTATTAACAGCTTCGTCAGCTGCCTGTTCACGTAGCATCTGTCCGAAGGAACGAATTTGCTGTCACTTCCAAGGGGTGTGGTTTTGATCGAGCAATCTCCGGCACAATGCCACTTGCAAAAACAGGCTTCGCAATATCTCTTTTGGTTGGAGTTGACTGCCAGTCGCTTGTTTAGTTTATCCGGATCGATATCGATGCGGCCGTTCTTGCTACATTTTCCTACAATAAAGTATTGTGCATGGGGATGATTTTTTCCATATACTTCGAAGCAAGTCGTTATATCACCATCCGGTGTTACCACCAAGGCGCGAAGCGCTGCAAGGCAAAAGCGATTTGTAATCGCCTCCAAACGGGCACCGGAATAGAAAACCTCGATATTATACTTTCCAGCTGTTTCGATCCCTTTTGTGATTTGTTCGATAAAAAGATCGAGATCTGAAATAGCTGATTTGTTTTGAATCGCCCGTCCTTCCATAAACACAGGTTCTACCTGAATTTTGCTGGGCTTGAAATTTTTACAAATGAAGGAAATATTCTCATGCAATTTAGATGCGGATTCACTTGTCACGGTCATTCGAACACCATAGTCAAAATTCGCCGCATCTAATGCGGATAACGTTTCCATTACCTTATCGGACGAGTTGGAATTTCTCGCGGTCGGTCTCTGGCGATTCTGTGTTTGAGGCAAACCATCGAAAGAAAGGCTGATTTCGGTAAAATTGTTGATAATATACTTTGTTATTTCATTATCCCAATAACCGTTAAATGAACCCGTGGCAGATAGTTCGATATCACTTTTCTTTGCCACCGCCCGCGAATACTCAACTGCCCTTGTCAATACATGCCGGTTAAGTGTTGGTTCTCCGCCGCCGTGAAAACCAATTGTTAATTGCTGTGCCTTATTCCTTTTGATCTGTTCAAAGACGAAATCGATTCCGGATTTCGCTGTTATCCAGGGCATTCGTTTTTCGGGGAAATCACCGGAAGAGGCATAGCAGTATGTACAACGAAGGTTGCACTGGTTTGTCAAAAAAAGAATAATCGTATCATAAACCGGCGCTGTAAGGTATATATCGTCAGTAGGTTCAACTTCATCGGCAAAGAATTCAATTTGGTCGAGCAGTGACATAAAGTCTGTCGCGCAGGAATTGTACTCTTCTTTGTGAGATAAATCTGAAGCCGATCGTAAGGGATTGGAGATATAAGACTGTTTGTACTCAAAGATTTGGTTTACAAGTGAGCCGTTGCCTATAAAAGCGACTCTCTTAAGCGGAGCGTAGATAAGATATTTGTTATCTTGGAGCGGTATCGAAAATATCTGGTTTGAAGCCATTTTTTATTGTTCTATCTATGCTGTCGGGTTGAAAGTAGTAAAATACGTATATCTTACATTTCGATCGTAAAGATAATTTTATAAGATTGTCGGAAATGCGTGCAGAAATCACATAACATTCTGTTATCTCAACATATAAAATTTGGCTTTTGCCTTTAATTGTTCTGCAATGCCCCTTTTTTGATATTATTCTTGGATATTCCAACTTTCCCAAGGGCCTCTGCGGCATTGTTTCTGATGTAGGAATCCTTATCCGACAACAGAAGCTTCAAGCCTTCAGCAACTCGCTCATCTTCAATTTTTATTAATGCTTCAAATACACGTTGCCGTTTACTTGCGTTTTTTCGTCACCGCCGGTCAGCATTTCGATCATTACTGGAACGGCAGGCGACCCTATTTTTATCAGTTCACTTTTCAAGGTGTAGCGGTTTCTTAAATTCCCTACAACATCTATATGAGGAAGATAATAATTATCCATTAGAAGCTGAGTGATTTGGGGAGCATTGATGTTTTGTTGGGCAAAATAGCTTAATAATAATCCTGCATGCAGATCTATGGATTTTGTAGCACATAGCCATTGGTCCGACGTTTGAGTGCCCCATCCGTCGGCATGTTCTATTTTGGAAAGTTCCTCTTTTGAATGGGTGAGAATTTTGGCTGTGGATTCAACGTAAACACCTTGTGATAGAATACTCC
>NZ_BBCC01000324.1 GCF_001311845.1 Desulfosarcina cetonica JCM 12296
CGCGCACATCCTCGGGCCGGCCGTCCTTGTCGTGACCGCCGAGCACGGTGACACTGTGGATGCCGGTGTCGCGATCCGCCTTGAGGTGCTGCATGGTATCGACGAAGGCCACAAACCGGTCGATTACCGTGGCGCGGTCCATCCCCAGGGCGGCCAGCCGGTCGGCCTCCAGGGCATCCAGCACCTCGGCGACGGTCTGCCGGGGGGTAATCGCCGGCAGGCCGCAGGCGGAGAAGAAGTCGCGGACATAGGGACGCTCGGAGAGAAGCTGTATGCAGGGCCACTGCAACAGGTCGCGCGTATTCATGACAGATCCATCAGCTTGAGGTTGCCCACCTGGCAGTCTGGACCGATACGGGTCTCGCCCAGGCAGTAGGAGCACAGCGCCGACGGCATGGAAAAGCGCAGGCGCATGTCCTTGAGGGTCTCCACGCCGTGGGCGCCTTCCAGGTGGCGTTGGAGCAACAGGCTTCCCTGGCCGGTGAGGCCGTTGACCGGCAGGACCGCCGCCTTGGGATTGACCTGCTTCACCCGGAAGGCGAAGACTTCACGCTCGGCCTGACTGACGATGTCGCCCTTGGTGATCACCACCACGTCGGCGGTCTTGAGCATGGGACCGATCTTGCGCGGGGTCTGGACGCCGCTGAGGTTGTCCACCACGCACACGGCCAGCACGCCGCGCACGTGGGGAGAGCAGCGGTTGCACAGGCCGGCGCTTTCGCTGATCAAGAGGTCCAAACCCTGCCGGCGCCCCCACTGGACGCAGGCGTCGATATTGGTGATGAAGAAATGATCCGGGCACAGGCGCCGGCCAGTCCGGTTTTTACCGGGATGCCGGCCTGCTGGTAGCGCTTTTCGTCCTCGCTGGAGAGGCAGTCGAACTTGACCACGCCGAGATGGTACCCGGCGTTGCGAAGTCCTTCGGCGGCCCGCAGGATCACCGAGGTTTTTCCGGAAGAGGGCGGTCCGGCAACGGTAGCCAGTCTCATGCGTGCATGGTCTCCCTGACGATGGGCAAAAAGACCGCGTCAATGGCCGCGTTGGCTTGCTCCAAATCGTTGGCGCGGATATAGTCCCAGCCGATCCATTTCAATCCGGCATCGGCCGGCAGGCGGTTTTGAACGTCGGGATGCGGTGATGGAAAGAGGGCGTCCACGAAGACCCGGGCCAGTTCCTCGCCGGTCAGGTAATCGGTGATCGGCTTGAGCGCGGCGGCGCGTTCCTTTTTGACCAAAAGGGTCACCGGGCTGGCCAGGGCGCCGTCTTCGGGCCAGATGCGCTGGATGGCCTTGCCTTCCGGAATTTTATGGGCGAAGAAGTCGGGCATGACATACAGGGCGGCCGAACGGCCGCTGCCGGCGGACTTGACCATCTGGGCGGGGTGTCGGCCGTCGAGCACGTTGTGGGCCAGGGCCTGCATGGCGGCACTGCCGTGCTCCTTGTACAGGGGCAGAAGGACCGCATGGCAGAAGAAGTTCTCGTTGCCGCGCAGGGTGATGCTGCGCTGCCAGATCGGATCGAGAAGATCGGCCCAGCGCCTGGGCAGGGGGCGATCGCCGACAACCGCAAGGTCGGCCACGATGATCAGCGGGTTGACGCACAAGATGGTGTACTGGTGTTCGGGATCGGCGATCCCCGCATCGCTGAACAGACGGTTGGGGGGCTTGTCCATGACATCGACGAAATGACCCGGCGCGATGAAGCGCTGGTAGAAATTGTGGTAGAAGAAGGCGTTGAAATCGGCCGAGACGATGATGTCGGGCAGATCGGCCACGGTTTTGACGTGATTGACATAGGGGTAGTAGGAGTGCTCGTGGTTGAGATTGCTCACCACCGAGTAGTCGATTTTTTCCCCCTGCTGATGCTGCAGGTCGTTGATGAAGGCCGCCAGCGCCCGGGCAAAGGGAACCTTGAGGCCGCAGGTCATGAGAGCCAGGAGGTTGACCGGGGTGGTGTCATCCACTTCCAGCCGGCTGGGGGCGTCCAGCGGGGTTTCCGTTCTGTTCGCCTCTTCCAGGAGGGTGAGAAAATGATCCGGTGCGACGCCGTGGCTGAGCAGGGCGGTTTCGAGGGTCAGGAAGGGGCCGATGGCAGCCAAGGCCTCCTCGTCCACCAGGTTGCCCAGTCCGTGGGCGGCAAACACGGCACGGGTTTGCGGAAAAGCCTCGATCAGGCGGGACAGGCGCATGTCGAGTTGGATCTTGGATGTCATTTAAACCTCCCGGAATGCCCGGATGACGTCAGGATGAAACGCTGCCCCGGGGTTTGCTGGATGGATGAACAATCGATTGCAAACGCGGAATTTCATCTTTAAACCATTCTGCTTGGGAATGCAAATCCGCGTGGCGCAAACGGGCGCATACTGCTTTGGCTGGCACCAGGGGCTGGAAGCAAAACGGTTGCGGGTAAATGAAATTCGTATAAAAAATGACATTAAAAAATGTCAATAATAATTTATAAAACGACAATATGTGCAGATCCCTTTATTTCCATATTGACTGAATATTATTACAAAATAATATAAAAAAGTTAATTCAGAACATATTTACCGGGTTGAACTTTCCCCAATAGTCGCTATAATGCGTCTATTGCCGTTTTAACGGTCAATTTCCTTTCCGTTCCATTTCATATCCTACCCAAACCCGGAGGTGCATCATGGCTTTAAGCGCAAGAAACGTTTTAAAAGGCAAGGTCAAAGACATCAAAAAAGGCCCGGTCATGGCGGAAGTCACGGTGGAAGTCGCCAGTGGCGTGAGTGTCGTTTCCGTTATCACCGCCAACTCGACGGACCGATTGGGCCTTGACGTTGGCAAGGAAGTCGAGATCGTGATTAAGGCGACCAGTGTCATGCTTAACGCCTGATTTTGACGGATTCGTAAAAAGCCCAATATCGGCGTTACGCTTCATCCTTCGTCATTGCGGAGTACGCTAAGTACGCCTCATTCCTCAGGATTCGCAAGCCTTGATCTTGGGCTTTTTACGAATCCGTCGGAAATGCGACTTTTTACGAGTTCATCAGTTTGTCTCGCACCAGCTGCCCGGCGTAGGGAATCCGCGGCGTCCGGGTAACTGGTGCGTTCCACTTTCCTCTCTGATTGAATTCCCCCAAATCGATCCTATCGGGCGTTCCCTTTTTCCATCATCTGCCGCAAGGCCAACTGCGCCGCCTTGCGATGCCGGCTGTTTTTGGCCGCGACCTTAAACGCCGTTTTTCCGAACTCAAGATCATTGTGCTGCCAGGCCGCATAACCGGCCATCAGCCAGGCCCGGGCGGCATGAGGACCGTTTTGCCGGGCGATGCGATGGTAGACGGATTCGGCGTCGCCAAACCGTTTGAGGGCATAGAGCAAGTCGGCCTTGAGCATCAAGAGATCGGTGGAACGGGTATTGGCGGCAAAACGATTCAGATAGCCCAGCGCCGTTTCGTATTCTTCCAGCCGCTGGCAGGCGATGATCAGGTTGCGCAAAACGGACGCCTCCGGGTGCGCGTTCATCAGATCGAGGTAGCCACGGATGGCTGGGCGCGGCAGGTCCAGCTGCAGGCTCAGGTCGGCCAGCAGTTTTTTTTCTTCCGTGCTGAGCGGCGTCAGGTAGCTGTAGATGGTCAGGGCGACCAGTGCCTGTTGCTCATGTCCGGCGGCCAGCTGCACCTGGGCCAGGGCCTTCCACCATTTGGCGGTGGTGCACTGGCTGTAAGCCAGGCGCTTGGCCAGTGCCTGGGCTTTTTCGTGCATGTTTAGCTGGATATACTGGAAAAGCAGGATTTCCTGCCATTTGGCCCGGTTCTCCATTGGCGAGCGGGTCGCCAGGTCGCGTAGCAGCGGCAACGCCCGACGGGGTTGATCGGATTCCAGCAAGGCTTGGGCGAAGTTGGCCTTCCAGGTGAGCGTGACCGCCTTGGGATGATGGTCGAACAGGCGCTGGAAGGCCCGGATGGCGGCGGCATGCTGACCGGCCATGTGTGCGCTGAGGGCGCTGAAGCCGAGCGCCTCGGCATTGCTCTGATCCGATCGCTCATAGGCGGCCTCAAAGCAGCGCGCCGCCTCTGCATAATGGGCCTGTTCATAGTGGGCCTTGGCCAGGTTTTGCCAGGCGGCGGCCATGTCCGGGGCGCGGGTCGCGGCTGGGTGAG
>NZ_BBCC01000325.1 GCF_001311845.1 Desulfosarcina cetonica JCM 12296
CACCGCCACGCCCCCGCAGGCCGGCGGCGGCGATGGTGTCGATGAGCGTTTCCGGCGGCTGGCAGAGCGCCTCCACCAGGCCACGGTAGCCATCATCGGCCAGGTACTCGTGGATCTGCTCGGGGTCGATACGGCCGCAACGATCCATGATCACCCGTTTCTCGCGATTGAAACGGGCGAACTCGGTCACCGAGGGGATCATCTCGTTTTCCACCGTGGCGCCCATGATATGCTCGAAGCGCGGGTCGCCCTCCTCGAGGAAAAGTTTGACCAGCATGCGGGCCTTGCCCGGAGTGACCTCGGGGTAGAGGATCGGCGGGAATCCCGAATCGGGATGATCGATGACCACCACCGGTTCGGCGTAACAGTGCCCCACGCAGCCCACGGTATGCACCAGGGCCTCGACGCCCCGTTCCTTGAGGGCCTCCTCGAAGGCCGCCTGGGTCTCCAGGGCACCGGAGGCGATGCCGCAAGTGGCCATGCCGATATGGATCTTGGGCAGCGGACTCTGGACGAAGGCCTCCTGCCGGACCACGGCATCGTCGATAAGGGCCTGATAGGCCGCCCGGATCGGGCCCTCGGCAGCGGCGGTCATGACCGCGCGGCCTCCCGGGCCGCTTTTTCCTTCTCCAGGCGCACACGCAGCACCAGCCCCTCCACCTTACTGGGGGCCATGTGGCCATGCAGGGTATCGCCCACCAGGGCCACCGGCGCCAGGGCGCAACAGCCCACGCAGGCCACGCGCTCGATGCTGAACTCGCGATCAGCGGTGGTTTCGCCTTCGGCGATCTCCAGCTTGCGCTCGAAATTTTCCAGGATGATCTCGCCGCCACGCACGTGGCAGGCCGTTCCCATGCAAACCCTGACAGGGTTTCTGCCCGGCGGGGTGAAGCGAAACTGATTATAGAAAGAGGCGACGCCATAGGCCTCGGAACGGGTAATGGCCAGATGGTCGGCCACCATGGCCAAGGCCTCGTCGGGCAGATACCCCACGGTCTTCTGGGCCACCTGGAGCAACGGAATCAGCTCGCCCCGATCTTTGGGGGCAGCGTCGATCTGCGCCTTCAGGATTTCGAGGTGGGCTTTGTCTTCAGGGGTGAGTGAATGGGTCATAATCACTTTCAACGATGACGGTTTCGAGGACCGTGAAAGGTCCCTTCAAATAGTAGGTCGTTACCACAATCATCAGATCTTGTCCATGGCACCATAGGCGGCCTGAATGCGCTCGCGCAGCAGGAAACTGAGCCGTTCGAGCATGAAGAAGCCGAAGGGGGTATCCTCTTCCATGCATTTGCGCAAGGCCTTTCCCTTGAGCCGGACCACGGTCGTATCCTTCTGGCAGTCGGCCGACGACATGAGCACATGCGGCTCGGCCAACAAGGACGACCAGCACCCCAGGGTACGGCCTTTGCCCAGGGCATCGATGACCACCGAGCCCTTGTGCCGGCCGACATCCATGGCCCGTTCAAGGAAGACATATCCTTCGACAATGATGAACAAATCCTCACCCAAGTCGCCCTGCCGGAAAATATAATCGCCGGTCTTGTACTTCTCAATGCTGCAGAAGGCCGAGATCGTCTCCAGGTGCGTCGGTGAGATATTTTCGAGAAAACTGCTGGATGTCAAGGTATTATGGATATCTGGCGTTTGCATAAGCTCCTTTCACAAATCGGCATCAATCGGTTAGCGGCCTCTGCTGGCAGGCCTGGACCAGACGGCATCCCAAGGCGCAGGACAGGCGCTTAAAAAAAGGTAGCCGCTCTCCATGTCATCGTCGAACAGCTTGAGCAGGCGTTCCCGATCGATCTTGAGGACCACCGCCGGGGTCTGGCAGACCGCGCTGCCACCATAGGTATCGCTGTTGACCAGGCACCCCCAGCCAAAGGCTTCCCCTACCCGGTTGCCGGTGTAAACGCATTTTCCCGCTTCGTCCATGGTGATGCGGACCTCGCCCTGGGCCAGGATATACAGGTGCTGGGCGGCGTCACCGCTCTGAAAAAGAACGTCACCGGATTTAAAGGCCTTGCGTTCGGCAATGGCCATGACCCGGTTAACCACGTTTTGATTCAGCCCCCAAAACAATTCTTTCTGTGGAATGTACATGGCAGACCTCTTCTGTGTTAACACGCCAGTCGATATACGGGATGACTCGAGTAAAACACGGTAGATGAGACTTTCTATTTTATAGTACGCCTGAAAAGCCGCTGTCAAACCCAGTCTGGACAAGAATGAAAGCGATGGGTCATCGGACAGGCGCCTCCCAGGTGACATGGGTCATGGGGCATTGGACATTCAGCGTGCCGCCGTCCGAGCGCATGATAACGGCGCCCTGGTTGCACGTACACAGGGGCCGGCAGCCGGCCCGGCCATAGCGGTTCATCACCTCCGGATGGGGAAAACCGTATCGGTTGCCGGCACCGGCGCTGATCACCACCAGTTGCGGATCAACGGCGTCGACCAGGGCCTTTGAGCTGGAGGTGCGTGAACCATGGTGGGGCGCGAAGATCACCGTGCTGCGAAGATCCGCGGGGGCCGTTCGCCGCACCATGGCCTGCTCGGCCGCGCCACTGATATCACCGGGGATGAGAAATCCCACCGCCCCGAACGTCGCCTTGAGCACCAGGGACGCCCCATTGCGATCGGCCTGGTCCAGGTCGTCCGGGGAAGCGAAAAAACCGGCCGGTGGATTGAGAATCGCCAGGCGAACCCCGCCCACCATGACCGCATCCGCGCTTGCATCCATGCGGCGCACGCGAATGTCATGCTCCCGGCAGGCCGCCATCAGGGTTTCATACCCGAGGGTGGTGTTGACATCCCCATTGGTCCACAGCTCGCGAACCTTGAAGTGCCGGGCGATATAGATCAGGCCGTTCAGGTGATCGGCATTGGGGTGGGAGAGCACCAGGGTATCCACACGCGCGATTTTCTTGCGCCACAACAAGGGTGCGATCACCCGTCGGCCCATGTCGAAAAGCCGATGATCGGCGAAACCGCCGCCGTCCACCAGCATGACCCGGCCACCGGGCATCTCCAGCAAGGTGGCGCTGCCCTGCCCCACGTCGATGGCCATTACCCGGAGATCGCCATGCCAGTAGCGCACGAAGGCCCAATAGCCGCCATCAACAATCCCCAGGACCAACACGCCGGCCAGCACCCAGGGGGCCGCGCGCCACTGTCGCAGGTTCAGCAAGGTCCAGCCGGCGATGTAGTAGAGCGCCATTTCCACGAAGGAGGGCGTGACGGTCTTGACCGCCGCAAAGGCAAGCCCGGCAAACCATTCCACCCCCATGAGCCCCAGCTGCAGGACGTTTATGGCCAGCCCGAACCCCAGGATGGCCAGGGGTTC
This sequence comes from Desulfosarcina cetonica JCM 12296, assembly GCF_001311845.1. Classification (GTDB taxonomy): domain Bacteria; phylum Desulfobacterota; class Desulfobacteria; order Desulfobacterales; family Desulfosarcinaceae; genus Desulfosarcina; species Desulfosarcina cetonica. The sequence continues at coordinate 3,347 of NZ_BBCC01000325.1, forward strand.
CGAAATCGCCGCCAACACGGCGGAAAGAAGGCCGGCCGGAACGGCCACGAATCCGATCAGCGGCACCAGCACCAGATTGGCGGCAAGCCCCACCAGGGAGGTCTGATTGAAATGCGCCAGCACGATCGGCGTGGTTCCGGCAACGGCCAGGGCCGATACCAGGAGAAAGTCCGTCAGCCACCGGACCGTCCGCTGCCGCCAGGTCCCGGCCGGCGCCCGCACCGGGACGATTTTGCGGAATCCATAGGCGATGGAAAGGACGGCGGCAAAGGAGAGCTGAAAGGAGATGGTGAAAATCGATGGCGGAAAAATGATCAGAATGATCAACGCCGCCAGGGCCAGGGTGTTGAGGATGTCGTGGCGCCGCCCGATCACCACGGCCGTCAGAAACAGTCCCACCATGATCACGGCCCGTTGGGTGGACGGTGTCATGCCCGCCAAAACGCCATAGGCCAGAACCGGCACGAGGGTTCCCACGGCGGCCCAGCGCCGGCTCCAGCCCCGCCACAGCAAGGCCGGAAAGCGTGTGAAAAGCCAGCCCAAGCCGAAAAAGGCCACGCTGGCGACAATCCCCACATGCAGGCCGGAAATGGCCAAGAGATGTCCCACGCCGGAACGGTTGAAACGCTCGCGCAGATCTTCATCGATGGCCGTGCGGTCACCGAAAACCAGGGCCTTGAGCACGGCCCCGGCTTCAGGGGGCGCGCCGGCGG
>NZ_BBCC01000326.1 GCF_001311845.1 Desulfosarcina cetonica JCM 12296
TGGGCGGCGTGGTCACCTCGACCTTCCTGGTGACCCTGTTTGCACCGCTTTTCTATGTGATCATCTATCGGTTGCTCGGTCGCCACCGCAGGCGCGAAAGCGTCCAGCCGACCGCTGCGAGCACCGCGGAGGAATGATGCCATGAAGCGAAAATGGTTGATCCTGTTGGCCGGGCTGGCTTTTTTGAGTGGTTGTACCTTCACCCCGGCATACACCCGGCCGAAGGCGCCCGTACCGGAAAACTGGCCCACCGGACCGGCCTATGACACCACCCCCACGGCGCAGGCCACCGCTGTGGCGGCATTGCCCTGGCGGACCTTTTTCACCGATCCGGGTCTGCGGCAGGCCATCGAAACGGCCCTTTCCAATAACAGCGACCTGCGTTTGGCGGCCTTGAACGTTGCCCGGGCGCGGGCCATTTACGGCATCCAGCGTTCGGCGCTTTACCCTGCCGTGGATCTTTCGGCCAGCGGCACCAAAAACGGGTTCCGGCCGACCTGGCCTCCTCCGGACAGCGCTACACGGCGGAACAGTACGACGTGAACCTGGGGATCTTTGCCTGGGAGATCGATTTCTTCGGGCGCCTGCGCAGTCTCAAGGACCAGGCCCTGGAGACGTACCTGGCCACCGCGCAGGCCCACCGCAGTGCCCGGATCCTGCTGATATCGGCGGTTGCCCGGGCGTATGTGACCCTGGCCGCCGATCAGGAGAATCTCCGGCTGGCCCGGACGACCCTTGAGAATCAGCAGGCGGCTTATGATTTGATCCGACGGCGTCAGGAAGTGGGGCTGGGGACCGAACTGGATCTCAACCGTGCCCGGAGCCAGGTGGATACCGCCCGGGTGGATATCGCCCGCTATGTCCGTTTGGTGGCCCAGGATCGCAACGCCCTGGATTTGCTGATCGGTGTCGGGCAGCCGTTTTCCGACGATCAGCTCCCGACCGATCTGGCCGGCCTTACCCCCATGCCCCCCATCGATGCCGGCCTCTCCTCCACGGTCCTTTTGGAACGTCCGGATATCCTGCAGGCCGAGCACCAGCTCAAGGCGGCCCATGCCAATATCGGTGCCGCCCGGGCGGCGCTGTTTCCGAACATCTCCCTGACCACGAGCGTCGGCGTGGCCAGTGCCGAACTCTCCCGCCTCTTTTCCGCGGGGCAGGCACCTGGCTGTTTGCCCCCCAGGTCAGCTTGCCGGTGTTCGATGCCCGTTTGTGGGCGGCCCTGGACGCCACGACGGCGGAGCGGGAGATCGCCGTGGTCCAATACCAACAGGCCATTCAAAGCGCTTTCCGCGAGGTGGCCGACGCATTGGCCGTCAAGGGGACGGTGGATCGGCAGGTCGAGGCCCAAGCGGCCCTGGTGCGGTCGGCAGCCGAAATTTACCGGCTGGCGGACGTGCGCTATGCCAAGGGAGTGGACAATTATCTAAGCGTTCTGGATGCCCAGCGGTCCCTTTACGCGGCTCAACAGGCCCTGGTGGCCGTCAACCTGGCCAGGATCGTCAATCAGGTGCAGCTTTACGCGGTCCTGGGCGGCGGCACCGCTTAAGGGAGAGGCAGATGAGCGTGCCATGTCAATCAAAAGGCCAGGATACGAAAACCCGCATCCTGACCATGGCCGAGACCCTTTTCGCCCAGAACGGTTTCCGGCAAACCACCATCAGCCAACTCGCGCGTCGGGCAGGCGTCAACCAGGCTGCGGTCAACTACCATTTCGGCTCCAAGGCGGGGTTGATCGAACAGGTTCTCGAACGCCGCCTACAGCCGATTCACCATGTGCGCATGCAGCGTCTGGAAGCCATCCGGGCAGCCACCACCCAGCGGGGTGCAACACCCGATGTGGCCGAGGTGCTGCGTGCCTTCATCGAACCGGCGTTCTGCCTGACCCAGGGAGCGGACGGCGGCCGAAATTTCCTGCTGATCGCCAGCCGGGTGATGGTTGAACCGGATGAGGCCATCCGCGCACTTTTCCTGCGCCATTTCCGGCCGGCGTTTATTCTCCTGTTCACCCTCATGCAAAAAAGCCTGGGCGGGATGCCTGAAAACGAACTGCTCTGGCGGATGCATTTCGTGGTTGGCGCCCTAGGGCATGCCATGCGCGTTCACGGCACGGTGATGCCGCCAGCCGACCTGTTTCCCGCGGATCGCAGCGTTGATACGATGGTCCGCTCCCTGGTGGCTTTTTTGACCGCCGGCATGGGTGCCTCCTTCGGTGAAAGCGCTCCGGCCGACTTGCCCGCCGAACCGTCCTGACCCCGCCGGTTTCGAATTCCTGCGTTTCCGATCAACGCCTGCATGGACTCTTTTTTGACCATCCGCCATGAATTTGACGCATCCCGGTGATGGTAACCGTGTCGGACACCGCTTCATCAGGGGCGCACCACGATGCGTTCCTTCAACGTGAATGGCATGGAATTTGTAGAGGTCACCGATGAAATGTATCGTCGCAAAACCCGTATTGATGTCGGATGACGCCATGTTGATTGCAAATGGACAAGAGGAGATGGGCATCGAGGCGAGCCTCAAGCTGCTGGATCTTTCACCCGATGCCAGCCTTGACGCCGCCGGTCAGGCCTATGAGCACATGCAGCAGTTGATTGACCAGTATCACCAGGATTCCGGCGGGGCAGATCCCCAGGCGCGCCAGGCGGATCTGGAATTGTTGTCCCTGGCTTACGAGAAGGTGGTTGCCCATATTTCCGAGCGTTCCGCGCCGCAAACGGCGGGGCGGGAGGCGAAACCGCTGTTGCGGGTGGTCAGCGACCAGAAGACGCTGGCCGACTTGGATTTTCCGATGGACTTGAGCGACCTGGAAGCACCTCCCGGGATAACGAAAGCCTGCCGGTGCTGCCCGAATCGGATATCCAGACCGTCGAGGCGGCCCTGTCGATCATTTCGCGCCGGTTGAACGAGGCGGAAGCGGCGCTGCCCGAGGCCCAACAGGTCGTTGATGCGGCAACAGCGGCGGTGGAGGCCGCCAACCGACGGCACGAACGCATCCGCCAGGAGAGTATCAACGCCATTGTCGCGGCCAAATCCGCCAAGATCCGTGCCCTTTTGCTGGAAATCGAGGCCAAGCGGTCCATCGAGAAAGCCATGGCCGTGGCTGAAAAGGCCCGGGAGCGGGTCAAGGCGGCCAAGCGCATGGCCAAGGACGCCATGACCGAAGCGGATAAGGCCCAACAGCAGGTTGGCGAGCTGAAACAATCCGAGGAAGAAGCCGCCGCCGAGGCGGTAAAGGCTGAAAAACAGCTTGAACAGGCCAAGACACGTCTGAAGACCCTGACCAACCGCTTGGTGGAAACGCGCAAACGGATCAAGATTTCACGTGACAACGGTGGCGAGTTGACCTTTCATCCGGATGGCAGACCCGGGGGCGATTACCTTGACGCCATCCTTGCCGATCGCTTGACGCTATCCGACGCGAATTCGGACAATGCCGGCGATCAGGAGAAGATCCTTGCCGATCTGCGCGAAATCGAAGCCTCCTTGCAGGGCAGCGAGGTGCCGGCCAAGCCGTCGCCGGCCGCCGGTATTAAAGCGTCATCCAACAAGCGCCATGTCCCCGAACGGCGCCGGCAACCCCGGATCTCGTATCCCACCCATCTGCGGCCGGTGCTTTCCGTGGATGGCCGAACCGTTCCCATCATCGATCTGAGCGGAAGCAGCATGGGGCTGAAGACCGATGGCAATTACGCCTGCCCGCGGATCGTGCGCGGGATGATCGACTTTCCCGATCGCCCGTCGGTCAATATCACCGGTCGCGTCGTCCGTGAAAATGGCACCACCACCGGCCTCAAATTGGTCACCCGCATCGGTAAGCATATTCTGAACGCCGAACAACGGCGCCTGCGTGCCTGAAATAGCGATATTACAAGAAGTTGCAGCGCGGGCGATGCCCGCGAAAAATAGGAATCGATCCAGATGCGGTTAGCCTGAGAATTTG
>NZ_BBCC01000327.1 GCF_001311845.1 Desulfosarcina cetonica JCM 12296
CAACTGAAAGCGAAAAATGCCGTCGCCGGCCCCGTGCCGGCGACCCGACAAGGAGGAGAGAATGAGTGATTTAAGTTGGATGCCCAGAGAAAACGGAATCAAGGATCATCACCTGTGGAGCGAAGATGTTTTTTCCACGGAAGCCCCCGGCGTGATCTATGAAAAGAAGCCGATTCTCGATCCTCAGGGCAACCCGGTGGACGGGGTCTATTCAGCCTGGGTGACCTTGAACAACCCCAAGCAGTACAATTCCTACACCACCGAGATGGTCAAGGCCGTCATCGCCGGTTTCCATCGGGCATCCGCGGATACATCCGTCGTGGCCTGCGTGTTCACCGCCATGGGCGACAAGGCCTTCTGTACCGGCGGCAACACCAAGGAGTATTCCGAATATTACTCCAAGCGGCCCAACGAGTACGGTCTTTACATGGATCTGTTCAACGCCATGGTGGACACGATTCTGTTTTGCAAGAAACCCACCATCTGCCGGGTCAACGGCATGCGCGTGGCCGGCGGCCAGGAGATCGGCATGGCCTGTGACATCGCCATCTCCAGCGACCTGGCGATCTACGGCCAGGCCGGCCCCAAGCACGGCAGCGCGCCGGACGGCGGCAGTTCGGACTTTTTGCCCTGGATGCTGCCCATGGAACTGGCCATGTGGAACTGCGTTTCCTGCGAGATGTGGAGCGCCTACAAGATGTACCGCCTGGGTCTGATCTCCAAGTGCGTGCCGGTGATCAAGGACGGCGACAAATGGGTGCGCAACCCCACCGTGATCACCGATGCCTATGTGGCCGACGGCGATCTGGTGTACGGTGAATACAAAACCGGCGATGCCGCCAAGGATGCCCGCGCCTACCTGAAAACGGCGACCACCGATTTCGAACTGCTGGACAAAGAGGTCAACAAGATTCTGTGGACCTACGCCAACCTGTTCCCCGGCTGCCTGATCAAGAGCGTCGAGGGTGTCCGCCTGAAGAAGAAGTACTTCTGGGATCAGGCCAAGGTGATCAACCGTCACTGGTTGGCGGCCAACATGTCTGGGGAGGCTTTCCTCGGCTTCGGCGCCTTCAACACCAAGAAGATCACCGGTACGGACACCATTGATTTCCTCGAGTACCGTCGGCGCCTGGCCGCCGGCGACACCCTGGACGACGTCCTGATGGCGGCGGTTCTGGGAAAACCCAAAGGATAAAAACCCCCATCACGAAGAGAGGGAGAACCATGCTGCTGGAAGGAAAGAGTGCAATCGTTACCGGCGGGTCCCAGGGTATCGGGACAGCGACATCCTTGATGCTGGCCCAAGAGGGGGCCAACGTCTGCTTGACCTACCGGAAACATAAGGAAGAGGCCGAAGCTGTCGTAAAAGAGATCGAGGCGATGGGACGCAAGGCGATTGCCGTCAAATGCGATATCGCCTCCTTTAGCGAAGCCGAGGCCGTGGTCAAGGCTGCGGTCGAAGCCTTTGGCCGGCTCGATATTCTGGTCAACAACGCCGGCATGAACTGGGACGGCGTATGCTGGAAAATGACCGAAGAGCAATGGGATCGGGTACTGGAAGTCAACCTGAAGGGGTACTTCAATTTCACCCGCCATGCGGCACCGCTTTTTAAGGAACAGAAGTACGGGCGCATCGTCAATGTCACCTCCATTAACGGCATGCGCGGCAAGTTCGGGCAAACCAATTACTCGGCCTCCAAGGCCGGTATCATCGGTTACACCAAGGCCGTGGCCAAAGAGCTGGGTGCCTTTGGCGTAACGGTCAACGCGGTGGCGCCTGGCCTGATCGAAACCCCCATGCTGAAAGAATCCGAAGCACGGGACAAGATCGTTGACATGGCCATGAACGAAATCGTGTTGAAACGCGTCGGGGAACCCGACGATTTGGCCAACATGGTCGCCTTTTTGGCTTCGGACAAAGCCAAACACGTTACCGGCGAGGTGATCAAAGTGGATGGTGGCCAGTACATCTGATGCCCATCCATCGATAATAACCGCTTGCGGTTCAGATCGACCCATTACGCGTTTTGGAGCGTCTCAAGCGGCCTCGGGTTTGCTTGAGGCGTCCACGCGGCTGTTTCTTCGGTACCGCCGATAGGAAAACGATCCGGACCGACACCCCATCCATCCATGGGCGGAACGGCGTGACGGTTAACGCCATCCGTTCGTAACCCCTTCGAGATAAAGGAATGACTTATGGGAAGAGTAGCCATTATTGGTGTTGGGCAGAGCAAGTTTGTCCGAAAATATCCGGGCTCGATCCGGGAATTGGCCTTTGAAGGGTTCAAAGAGGCGCTCACCGATGCGGGGATCACGGCCCAGGACATCGATGCATCGGTGTTTTGTTCGGCTCCCGAGTATGACAAACAGCGTTCGCCGTCGGCGGTGATCGCCGAATACCTGGGGCTCAATCCTCAGCCGACCTTTTACGTGGAGTCGTTGTGCTCCTCCTCCAGCACCGGTTTGAAGCTGGCCTACAGCATGGTCGCCTCGGGCGTCCACGACATGGTGGCGGTCATCGGGTTGCAGAAGATGTCCGAGATTTCCTCGGCCGAGTCCCAGGAGCGCATGGGGCGCGGTGCCGACATCCAGTGGGAGAGCCCCTTCGGCACGATGATGCCGGCCTACTACGCCATGCATGCCCAGGCGCACATGGCCAAGTACGGCACCACCCCGGAAGACTTGGCGGCCGTACGCGTGAAGGCCGCTACCTACGGTCAGATCAACGACCGTGCGGTTTACCGCAAAGCAGTTAGCCTGGACATGTTCTCCAACCCCGAAGACATGATGTCCAACCCGGTCTCCAGCCCCCTGCGCGTGGGCGATTGCTGCGCCAATGCCGACGGCACCTCCTGCCTGATCGTGGCCAGTGAAGAAAAAGCCAAACAGTTCAGCAAGAAACCGGTTTGGATCCTGGGGGTAGGAGCGGCCAGTGCCAGCGTGAATTTGACCGGCCGGGATGCGCTTTATGGGTTGAAAGCAGCCAAACAGGCCGCCGATGTGGCGTACAAAATGGCCGGCGTGGGTCCCAAGGACATCGACGTGGCCGAAGTCCACGATTGCTTCACGATTGCCGAACTGCTCGCCTACGAGGCCTTGGGGTTTGCCGAGCCTGGCGGTGCCAAGGAGCTGATCCAGGGCAAGGAAACCTACAAGGAAGGCAGCATTCCGGTGAACGTGGACGGCGGCCTGCTCTCCAAGGGGCATCCCATCGGCGCCACGGGCGGCAGCCAGGTGCGCACCATCGTGCTGCAGCTGCGCGGCGAAGCCGGCGACATGCAGGTGAAGGATCCGCAGATCGGGCTGGTGCACAACATCGGCGGCGTGGGCGTCTACGGCAATGTGACCATTTTCGGCAAAGAGTAGATTGGAGGATAAGATGGGCAAAAAACCAGAAGATGTCCGCTTCGGCAAATTCGGCACGGTCAGCTTTACAAAAACCACGCGGGTGAACGATTTTATCGACTACCTGGAAAACGGCAAGGTGATGTACACGCATTGTAAAAAGTGCGGGGCCGACTTTTTCCCCCCGCGGGCCGATTGCGCGGGCTGCCTGTCTAGCGACATGGAGTGGAAAGAGGTGAACGGTACGGGCAAACTAGTCTCCTATAGCCAACTGAAGTTCGCTCCGGTGGGGTTTGATGGGGATCTGCCTTACAGCATCGCCATGCTGGACTACGGCGACATTCAGGTGTTCGGACGCTTGACAGTGCGCTGGACCTCAGCGACGTGGAAGTCGGCATGGAGATGACCACCGTGGCCAATGAACTGCCCGGTGGCCAGTTCAACTACGTATTCAAAAAAGCATAAGGCCGGCATTCATTCTGTCGTTGCTTTTAAAGGAGTGATAGAGGTATGGATTTTAAACTTTCCAAAGAACATCAGATGTT
>NZ_BBCC01000328.1 GCF_001311845.1 Desulfosarcina cetonica JCM 12296
GGCCGCGTCGAGGGTCAGGCCGGAGCGTTTCAGGCGCGGGTCACGGTGAGCAGGGCGTACTTGAACAGGGGCGAAATCCAGCGAGCCTGCTCGCGCGGCTTGAGAAAGGGATAGCCCAAATGGTCGATGTCCGCCACTTGCCCGGCCACCTGGACCGGAAAGTCGGGGCCCGGTTGGATGCGCGTCAACCGATCGATGCCGCTCTGGCCGGCCAGGGCCAGGCGCCACTGTTCATCAAGGTCGATGCCCAGGGGCGAGACGGCGTCAACGCCGATGATGACGGCAGGATCGCGGGACATGCGGCCGTCCATCACCAGGGCAGGAACTGGTAGAGTTTGGCGAACATCTCGTAAATCTCGATCCAGTTCTGCAGGTCCCTTGTGGAATTCATGTGGGCGCGCTTGTTGACCATCACCCAGCTCATGTGGGCGGCGCCGTCCTTGCAAGTGCTGCAGTCGCGCGTCTCCGAGGTGCAGCAGCGGTGCACGGTTTTCAGGTCCGAGGCCCAGCGGATGAAGTTGGTCAGCCGCCGGGGCCGCGGATCGCGGTTGTCCATGGTAATCGTCACCGAGGGGCATTCCATCCAGCCGAAGGGTCGCCCGAGCATTTTCCCCGTGGTGATGATCTCGTGGTAGTACTTGGAGCTGATCACCGTCTGCGGATAGCGTCCAGCATGGCGTCCATTTCGGCGCGGATGGCGTCCAGCTCGGCGGGTGACCAGGAAAATCCGTCCACGCCTTCATCGTTGGACAAAAGTTGCATGTGCACCTTCAGACCCACGTCGCGGATTTTGCGGATGATGCGTTCGGTCTTGCCGATCTGTTTGGGGGTGATGGTGTACAGGTAGTAGGTATAGGGGTCGCCGGCGTAGTGCTTGCTGGAGATGGAGAAGGCATCCTTGCCGCGCAAGAGCCGCTCGTCTTCCTCGCTGCCCCACAGGGAGATGCCGATCATCATGTCGGGAAAACGGTCCCGGGGCACCTTGATCAGCCCGTTGGTGGCGCAGAAGGTGGGTAGCCGTTTGTAGAAGGCCTCCACCCGGTCGAGGCAGAGGGTCGGCTCGCCGCCGATCAGAATGGCCAGGTTGACGCCGCGGGCCATCTCGCTGTCGATGAAGGCTTCCCAGCGTCCCAGGTCCATCTCTTCGTCGGCCACCTTGTGCTCGCCCGAGGAGAAGAAAAAACAGCCCTTGCAGCGCAGGTTGCAGCGATTGGTCACATCGTAGATGGAGCTGCGGATGTTCAGCTTGGAGATTTTGCGGTAGCGCTCATACCACTGGTCGTCGAGCAGCGAGCTGACGGTTTTCATGCAGGAACTCCTCCAAAATCAGGCCAAAAGTCAAATCAGGTCAAACCCGGGTGGCGGCACCGGCTTGGGGCACAGGTCGGCACCCCGGGGATAATCGCGTACCCAGACGGCAAGATAGGTGTTCACGTAGTCCAGCCAGGATTGAAAGGTGTCCGGATCGACCGCATGGCGAAATAGCCGCGCGGTCACCACCGCGCTGCCGGCGGCGTAATGGCGACAGTCGGCGCAGTCCGTGTCCGGCACACAACAGGCCGCGTCGCGATCCCAGGTAAGGTCGGTGCGGTACTGGCGGAAGGAACGGCCCAAGCCCACATCGGTGGACGGGTTGCAGCGCGGGTAGGAGCAGCCGAACAGGGCATGCAGCCCCAGGCTGTGGGTATGGGCCACGGCATTGTAATGGGCGTAGACCACCGTCTCCGGGTAACGTTCCAAAAGGTCGATCATGGTCTGGCGGGTACGGGCCAAGGTTTCGGGGGTATGCCGCAGATCGCCGCTGTAGCCCACCGGGGCCGAGAACATGTTGAAGGTCAGGGTGCATCCCTCATGGGCCAGTTGACGGGTCACCGATTCGGCCTGGTCGATATTGTGGGGCGTGAAGGTATACACGAAGATCGCCCGCGGATCCGACCGGTAGTTGTCGATCTGGCGCACCAGCATCTCCTTGGCGTTGCGCGTGGCCAGGCTGGTGGCATCGTCGCCCCACACGGAAATGTGCAGCCGATAGCCGATTTCGTCCGGCATGCGCTTGAGTCCGTTGGTGGCGATGGCCCCCAGGGGAATCACGTCAAAGCAGGCCTGACAGCGTTCGGGGACCAGGGAGGGCTCGGCGCCGGCCAGCACCACGAAGGTGATTCCCCGATCCTTTTCGGCTTGCATGAGCGCCCGCCACTGGTCCGGGCCGGAATCGTCGCGGGCGTGCTGCTTCTCCCCTTCATAATAGTAACAGCCGTTGCAGCGGATATTGCATCGCCGGGTCATGTCGTAGGTGGATTCGCGCAGGAAGAAATAACGGCGCACCTGCTCCCAGCGTTCGCGCACCACGGGCTCGGCGATCAGATCGGCAAACTTATACGGTACGGGATCTGGGCGGGAACGGGCCTGCGCGGATGCTGGGGGATGGTGGCTCACGTGGGCTCTCCTGAAATTGATGATGCGCACTGCTGACGGTGATTCGCTGGCGACGGCCGCGCACGGGTCGTCAGCCTTCATGGCATGGATGGGCGCATCAGGCGGCAGCGGCGTCGAGCTTATTCTGGATATAGGTCGCGATCAGCCGAATGGTGGTCAGCTTGGGATAGTCGTCCTCATCGATGCGAACGGCATACTCGTCACGCAGGACCAGGGCCACCGTGGCCAGATCCATGCTGTCAATGCCCACCTCATCCACCAGGTCCATGTCCGGATCAAAGGTTTCGGGGGTGACATCCTCCAGCTTGAGCTCGTCGATCATGATTTCGGCCACCCGAAGGGTAATGGTATCCGTTTTGCTGCCTGCTTGCATACCGTGCTTCTCCTTAAAATCCTTATGTGCGTGAGGGGGCCACCGTCATGGTTCCCGTGGTGACCAGCCCGTCGATTTTTTCAATCCGGAAGGTGTAGACGTCGCTCCTTCCCGGCTTGGGGGTTGCGATGATCGTCACCGGGTCTTCCGGCAGAATCATCCGCTTGAACCGGATCCGGCTCATTTCGACGATGCGCAAGGCGTGCCCGGCATGTGCCTGGATCAGATCGAAGACCAGCGCCAGCTGGGCGATGCCCGGCAGGACCGGCTGCCCGGGAAAATGTCCGCTGAACCAAGCCGAATCCCGGGGAATGCGTGCTTCGGCCGTCAGATCAACGCTCTGCGTAGCCATGTGGCGCAACTCCATCGCGAATCCCATAAAATTTTTCTATGTAAATCATTCCACGGTGTTATTCAAGGGAAGAACTGACTTCGACGCATAAAATCATCGGCACAGATATTCCCACAGGGGGCCGCTGTAGCCCTTGCGGTACATGCGCGCCGTGATGGCGGTCATCTCCGGGTCGCCGGCGCCGACCACCCAATTCATGCGTCCCTGGCGCCGCTGTTCGATGATCTCGGTGACGCGCCGGCTATCCATCTCCGGGGCGCGGTAAAAGACGGGATCCACCAGGTTCTGGTCGGCGCGGATCTGGCCCTCGGCCACGGCCAGATCGTACAGGCGCGTGTGGGGATAGATGCGCATGCCGCAGAACATGAAGGCCACCGAGCGATCGAGGGCCTCGATGCGTGTCAGGGTGTCGTCCAGGGTCTGGCGGGTTTCACCCGGTCCGCCGAAAAGGAAATAGTGGGCCGTGTGCAGTCCGGCCCCACGGGCCATGCGGTGGGCGCGGAAGACCGCCTGATGGTCGAAAGGCTTGCCGTAGGCGGCCAGTACCGGGTCGCTGAGGGATTCGGTGCCGAATTCCACATGGCTGAGGCCGCAGTCGGCCATGATGCGGAAATAGTCGGGCTCCGCCGCCGTGGGGGCGAAAAAGGCGCCCCAGGGAATCGTCAGGCCGGCCTGGCGCAGGGCCCGGGCCACCGCCAAGCTGTGCT
>NZ_BBCC01000329.1 GCF_001311845.1 Desulfosarcina cetonica JCM 12296
CAGCAGGTCCGCCGTCGCCGGCCGCAGCGCGTCGACAACGAAAACGTCTATGGGCCGGGCGGCCGATTTGAGCGGGGTCAGGAGCTGCATCGCATCGGCGACGACCATCAGGTCGCCCTGGAGCAAAACGGGCCGCTGGGCCCGTTCCCGCATCAGATTCGCCGTCGGGCTGAAGGTTCGTTTGTCTGCAAAGTGGAACCAGTGCTGCTGCAACACAAACGCGCTCAGTTGGTGTAGGGTGTCGATCCGGTCGCCGACTGCCGCCAGCATGTCGGAAACAATCCCGGATTCGCCGGGTTCCGGACGGTAGAGGGAGGGCAGGCGGCTCCGGATCGATTCGGCGGCGCTCATGCGGAGGCCTCTTCGATGGACAGTTCGAGGAGTTCGATGCGTTCGCCGGCCGAAAGCACATAGGCCGGATCCCCCATACCGGCCATGGCGGCGGCCTTTCCACTGGCCGACGCCGTCACGAAGGTCACGCTGTAGGGCGTGACGTTGGCGCCGGGCGCGGTTTCATCACCGGCGTCGAGAGCCGAGAGCGTTCCGCTGGTTTTACCCGGCAGCGGCAGGGCGTGGAAGAGCCGGGCGTAGGAGAGCGTTCGGTTCGACGCGGCGGCGTTCTGTTCGGCCTGTCCGCTCAGGTAAGCGGTGGCCTGGGAGAGCGCCGATTCGATGGCCGTTCGGTCGGGCGGGGCTTCGCCGTTGGGGTAGGCGACCAGGATGGACAGGGATGCCGGCAGCCCGGAATCGATGAACTTGACATCGGACAGGACCGTCGGATTTCCTTCGAGCACCAGCAGGCCCGCATCCCGGTCGAGGACATTGACAGGGGCGGGCGGATCTGCACTGCCGTCGTCCCAGGTGGCGGAGGTCAGTTGAACGTCTTCCACCGCCTCTTCGGCCAGCGCGGCGCCGATGACCTTGTTGATGCTGCCGTTGGAACGGGCTTCGAGGGCGTCGAAATAACCGGTCAGCGATGCGCGGATCCGATCGTGCAGGCCCCGGACCTCCTCGGGCAGGAGGCCGGCCCGGGTGGTCAGGGTCAACTCGAGGTGAACGTTCCACGCGCGACGGGTGCGGCCAGGTTGACCTGAACCCCGGCCGGCCGGGTGTCGTGGATGGCGGTCAGGAGCCGCTGCTTGAGTTCCGGGTCGAGCACACCGGCATGGGGAATGACCGTGATTACCCCCGGCGAATCGGGGTGCTCGTCGACGTCGGCATCCACGCCCTGGCGGACGATGGCCGCCTTGAGGGCTCCGAGGGTCGCCCGTTCGCTGCCGTGCAGAAACTGTTTGGCGCGCGTGCGCAACTCGGCATCGGTTTCGTCCCGCGTTCCGATCGCCGTCGGCGCCGGGTTGGTCGCCGATCCGATGCCGGCGACCGGAATCGGCATCTGGGTGATGGCGTCGGCGGGAACCGGGTCGTTGACCTCCAGGTCCCGGATGGGGATGCGGACCGTTTTTTGCCCATCCGCCATTACGGCGGCGGCGGTTGTTTCGTATTCGATGGCGCCGTCTTCCGCGGCAAACCGGGTCCCCGCCGGAATCGTGACGACCCCGGCCGATCCGGGGGCGCGTTGCAGTTCGATCTCGCCGGTCGGCCGGCCGCGCCGGATCCGTTCGATTCCCAGGAGCGCCACCACGTTGTCCAGCGATCGGCCCGTGGCGGTATCGACATATCCGGCCTCGTAGACCGCCTGCAGTTGGGCGTGAATCCGGGCCATCTCCAGGGATATCGATTCGCACAGGGTCCGCACCACGCTGCCGGCATGGATGTCGGTGAGGGGCGGGAACGTGTCGGCTGGATAATAATTCACTTCCACCAGCGTATCGATATCCGGGCGGGCGCCGTCTTTGGTCCAGGTGATAACGCCGGTCCCGGCATCAAAGGTAAAGTCTTCGTCGACCCGGAATTGGTATGAGGCGACGTTGCGTCTGCCGTGAACCGAAACGAGTTCGCCCACCGGGGCGCGCAACAGATGGATGTCCGTGTCCTGCCCCCGTGCATAGGGGTGCGATTCGGCGGCGACGCCGCCGCTGACGCCGGTCAGGACATTGTTGAGACTTCGGGATACGTGCGTCTTCGGATGGTCATGAGCCCAGCTCCAGGGAAAACGGGCCAACCGTAAAGGGTTGCGCGTCGGTTGATGAAACGATTTGGAGTTCGACATCCACCCGCGTGCGGGGGGCGGCGCCCGGCGCGACACGGACCGCTGCAATGTCAGCGATGCGCGGTTCGAGGGCGAGACTTTCGAGGATATACAGCTTGATGAGGTTTCGGGTGGTTTGGGTGTTTTCGCGACCGATCAGCTCGTGCAGGCGCGACCCGTATTCGGGATGGCCGAGGGAAGCGAGTTCGCCAACGGGGGGTGAGCAGGCGCGCCACGACCGCCTGCGCCAGGTTTTCGCGCCCGTTGACGGTGTTGATATCCTCGAAAAAGACGCGGTCCCGGCGATAACGGCGGACGCCGATTCGGTAGACCGGCCGCAGTTCGCTGTGGCGAAGCGTCAGGGCGATGTCGGTTGCCAGTTCATTCATATCGTTTGGCTTCTTTTGTCGTCACTCCGTTATCCGCCCACAAAAACGGTCCCGGAGGCGATAACCGTGCCGACGGGCATGTCGGACGGATCATTGCAGGTTTCGGCGGTGTCTCCCATGCGCGCGACGGCCTTGCCGTTGACGAATACCGAGCTGCTGCCCATGGTGATCGTCCCTTTGTCTGCCGGCTGCGATTGGAAGGCCCCCCCCTGTGGAATGTGCGCCGGTTGGTTTGTGGCGGTGCTGTCGACGGTTGCCGCAGCCTTGCCGTTGAAAAAGACATCACTGCTGAGTTCCCCGTCGATCTTCCCGGTAAACGGATGGGGCAACGGCGTGGGGATCGGTCCGCCGGGCGAGGGGATCTGCACGATGTGGGTGTCGGTCGCCATGATACTGTCGCCTTCTTTTGCCGCCGGGAGCGCCATCCGTCCGCCTCCTGGTTCAGGGGTTCAAATCGATTTTGGCACCCTTGAGGGTCATATTTCCCTGGGCTTCCATGGTAATTTCGTTGCCTTTCAGCGTCAGGTCGCCCTGACTCTCCAACGTCACGGCACCGTCCGTGGCAACGGATATGGTGCATTTTCCACCGCCGACATCGAATTCGATGGCCGGATCGTCATCCCGCAGGGTCATCACCAGTCCCGCGCCCAGAGCCATCGAAAATTCCCGTTTGTCGACGCTGTGCAGCTCCAGATGCACGGCGTCGTCATTGGCGGCGTCGTGGGGCAGGTGGAGCACCATCGTCCCGTCGTCACTGACCGGCGGCCGTTGCTGGTCGGTGTAAAGGGACCCGATGATCACAGGGCGGTGGATGTCGCCGTTAACGAACTGGACCAACACGACATCGCCTTCCGCCGGCGTTGCCGCGACACCGGTTTTCACGGCGGCCAGCGGCACTTTGGGCAGCGTGATGCCGCTGTCGCGCAGCCGGACGCTGCACGCGTAGTTGTCGGCGTCGTCATCGGACGCATGGGGATGGATCCCTTCCACGATGCCGATCTCGGCCGTGCGCAGCCGTCCCAGTTCCCGCCGGATCAACTGCTGGAGGGTGTCGATGAGTTCGCCGCTCACAACAAGCCTCCCGGCAGGCCGCCGCTGCCACCCTTCCGCCACCCGTAGACCCGGGTCAGGAAACCGGCGGCCTTGCTGTAAAAATGAATCACCTCCGCCGCCACGTATTCGCCGCCGAGGGCGTCGTGCTCGACGGTAAACACATTTCCCGGCCGCAGGATGGGGGCACCCGGCGCGTCAATGACGACGGCGCCGGTCATCCGCGCCTGCTCTGCAATGCGGGCTTCGTGGTATCCGGATACGGCGTCGGCGC
>NZ_BBCC01000330.1 GCF_001311845.1 Desulfosarcina cetonica JCM 12296
CCAGAATCCCCAAGCGTCCTGGAGAAAGGCGACTGCCTTGGGTGGCCACGCATTCCCCCGGTGGCCACGTCGGCCCCCCGGGGCAGGATGTTGCGGCCCGGATGGGCATCGCCGACCACCGTTAAGGTATTCCCCTGGCAAGTGGTGAACTCTTCGGCCAAGACGGCATCGGCGCCATCGGAACCCGGGCACCGGTGAGAATTCGAACGGCGGTTCCGCCGGTAACGGCCTGGGCGCAGGGGGTTCCGGCGGCCGCCATTCCAACAACCTTGAGAATTACCGGGTTTTCCGGTGTCGCGAGGGCGATGTCGACGGACCGGACCGCGTAACCATCCTTCATGGAGGCGTCAATGGAAGGCGAATTCACCTTGGCGTGCATATCCTCGGCAAGCACCCGGTCCGCGCACGCCGAGAGGGCGATCCGGTCGCTGCCGAGGGGTGAAATCGTTTCGAGGTTACGCGCAGGGCTTCCGCGTAACCCAGTTTGACTTTGTTCATATGATCCGGTCGACCGCCTCCTTTAAGGATGAACGCTTTCAGCCTTTTTGGCTCAGGCGGGAAAAGGCGGTTCCCAGTTTCTCATATCCGTACTTATCAATCAAGGCTTCGAGGCCGGCCTCCATTTCATTCACCTCGACCTCTTCCTCGACTTCCTCTTCACGTTCCTCATAAATGAGGACATCGTTCAGGCACCATTCCACGCACAGGGGGCCGCTTTCATTGCCTTCGCACATGTCGCATTTGAGTGGCAAACCCGAATCGGGATCCTTGAACATGTCCCGGGACGGGCAGGTCGCCCGGCAGAAGGTACACTCGTCATATTCCTTGCCGTCGATGATATATTTGTCCCGGCCCATGCATTCGGCGGGCGTATACTCACCGGCAAACACCGGCAGCCAGATGTCCTTGAGCCGGTGGGTGATCACGCGGATCCGCGACGTTGCCGGATTGATGCTGCTGTATTTGGGTTCGGAATGAAATCCGGAGCACACCACTTCGCAGGTGCGGCAGCCGTTGCACTTGTCCGCATCGATCTTGATCGTCTTGATCGTTTTCTTAATCTTGGCCATCGGTAAGGATCCCCCTCTTTTCTAAGTCGTCGGCAACATAATCCAAATCTAATTCGTGCAGGCGTTCACGAGTCGGAATGCCATCCTCGTTCCAGCCTTTAAATTTGTAGTAGGTCTGCATGAGCGTTTCTTCAAGATCGGGAAAACGATGTTTCCAGTGATCCGCCGGCGGCAGCTCGTCCTTGCGGCGCATGCCGCGGATGTTATTATACGCCCGGTGGAGGTTGCGGCTGCGGTTGACGATTTTCCTGATATCGTCCTTGTCCATGTCGATACCCGTCGATGCGGAAACCAGCTTGGGGTAGTTGTGCACGTGGTAGGGCGGTTTCAGGCAGAAAGATCCCATCCCGCAACATAGACCGAGCGCATCATCAACGTTGTGCAGCATCTCCATCCAGTCCACGATCTCGGAGGAAATTTCGGGTGTCGGATATTGGGGGTTGGCCATTTCGCCACGCGGTTCCCAATCCACGAAGTATTTTTTGAATTTTTCGTCCGGGAGCTGGGGCCAGTCCTTGACAAATGCCTCACGCGTTTTTTTGTCGGGGAAGGCGGCCTGGGGCCAGTTGCCCTCGATCTGGGTGATACTGATTTTTTCGTTGGTGGCGAACATCAGGTAGTACAAGGGGTCGAGCATGCCCAGCTTGATGTTCATCTGCTCGTGCTTTTTGGTGGTATTGTGGTCAAAGGCCTCGGCGCCCTTGCCGATGCGCTTGGCGGCCCAGTAGGTGCCGTCGGCCAGGTAATCGCCGATGCCTTCGCGGCGGGCGACGCGGTCGAGCAGCCAGAAGAAGCGGCCCTCCTTGTCGGTGGGGCAGCCCTTGAAGTCCTCATCGGTGAAAATGCCGGCCTCATAGAGTTCCACGCCGAAGGCCAGGATCTGGGGGGTGGAGAAGGAGTCCAACCCGTATTCGAAGGCCTGTTTACAGATTCTCCAGGTGAAGTCGAGGTCGTCGACAAAGGCCGCCATGGTGTAGGTCAGCTTGGAGAAACATTTCATCATATAGGGCGGAACGTCATCGTGCATGATCAGGGCGCCGCATTGCTGGGGACAGTTGAAGCAGCTGATGAAGCGTTTGATGGCCGACGTCTGGCTCTCGGTCCAGGTCTTGTCGATCTCGTCCGTCCAGAAATCCTTGCGGCGGACGCGGGCGTTGCCCCAGGCGAAACTTTCCGTGTGCCATTTCTCGTCGACGTGCTTCATCATTTGCGGAGAACCGATACCGGACAAGATCGGCATGACTTCGGGGATGGGGTTTTCATTGCGAAAGTCGATGTATTTGCGGATATCCTTCATGTGGTCCATGAACTCCTCGCCACGGGCCAGGTTGACCGCTTTGGTGCCGCGCACGGCGATGGCCTTGATCTTCTTGTCGCCCATGACGGCCCCACCGCCGCCACGGCTCGAGCTGGAGCGGGATTGCTCGATGGAGGCGGTAAAACAGCGGTTTTCACCGGCCAGGCCGATGGCCGCCACCTGAACATCGGGATCCTTGAGTTCCTTGCGGATCAGGTCCTGGGTCTCGACGGCACCCTTGCCCTGCAGATGAGAGGCATCGCGGATCTCCACCTTGTCGTTGTGGATCCAGATGTAGATCAGCTTGGGCGACTTGCCGCGGATGACCACCTTGTCGTATCCGGCGTATTTCAATTCCGCGGACCAGAATCCGCCCATCATCGGGTAGGCCAACAGACCCGTCTGGGGAGAGATGAAGCTCACCAGGGTGCGGTTGGCGCTGAAGGCCGGTGTGCCGCAGAGCAGGCCCGTGCTGAAGATCAGCAGATTTTCCGGGTCGAAGGCCTGGACTTCGGGACCGACACGGTCGTAATGGATTTTGACACTGGTGCCGAGGCCCCCCAGATGGGTCTTTAAAAGGTTGGGATCGGTTTCCACCCGTTCCACATTGCCACGGGTCAGATCAATTTCTAGGTTATATCCGGTTTCAGCATATCTCATGATCGGTTGCCTCCATGGGTCTGATGGTTCATCGATTTGGATCAATCAGGGCATCTATATGGCCAAAACGACGCGTGGACCGGTTCCGCTCTGCCGCCACCCCTGCGGCGATGGAAACCGGTCGGTCGCATCGCGGATTAACGGGCAGCGATTTTGAGCCGTTCCGGCGTGGTGCCGGACGAGGGGGGTCCCGGGTGGGGATGCCTACGGTTTCCCAAACGGCTTTTTTCCAGAGGGACTTGGGACGGCCGTTGGTGATCCTTGTTGCCTCCCATTTTTTCATTGAACGAGTCGAAGCGTGCGAAGGGCCCCTCCGTACTGAGCCCCCGGGAATTGTCCAGAAAGACATGGGAGCCATTCGGATGCCCCATCATCTTGAACAGCGCCGGCCGGATGAATTGATCGAACGAGAGCATGGCTGCAGCGGGATTGCCCGGTAGCCCGAAGATGAGACTTTCGCCGATGGTACCGAAGATGGTCGGTTTGCCGGGCTTGACAAAAATATTGGAATAGCGCGTTTCCAGGCCCAGGGACGCGAAGGCCTTGTGCACCAGATCGTATTTCCCTCGGGATGTCCCGCCGGAGGTGATGATCAGATCGGCGCGCAGCGCATCCGTCAAGAGCTCTTTCTGAGCCTCAAGATCATCTTCCACAATGCCTAACCGCATGGGCGTGGCCAAAACATCGAGAACCTGGGCGGATAGGGCGTAAAGGGTTGAGCACATGGCCTTGCCGGGCGTGGCCGGTTCGTGGAAATCGGTGAGCTCATCGCCGGTTGAAACGATGGCCACCACGGGTTTGCGGTGGACGTACACATGGGCTC
>NZ_BBCC01000331.1 GCF_001311845.1 Desulfosarcina cetonica JCM 12296
TTGACTAATAGTCATATCACTTTTAGGATCGTAATCACTGAATGACATTTGTTTTATTATTCTTCTTTCCCACCATTCTTTTTAACGACCGTAGACATGTAATTTATCTTGAAGGCATTTCAACTAAAGGAGGTTTGAATGGCCAAGTTTACGTACGATGTTGTGGTAATCGGTGGCGGCCCTAATGGTTTGACGACTGCGGCCTATCTGGCAAAGGCGGGATTGAAAGTTTTTGTCGCAGAGAAAAGGTTAGAGATGGGAGGAGGACTTGCGACAGAAGAAATTATCAGCCCGGGATTTGTGCATAATACTCATGCCCTGTACCATATGATGACCGAGTATGCGCCCATTTTTCCTGATTTTGAGATGCACACGGCATATGATTTAAAGTTTATCTATCCGGAAGTGCAAACATCCATTGCCTTTTCGGATGGGAAGTCTCTATCCCTCTACAGCGATTTAGATAGAACCTGCGAGTCAATCGCGCAGTATTCAAAAAAGGATGCCGAGTCATACCGGGATTTTTATCATTTCACGGAAGAGGCGATGGATCTTTTTCTTGCCCCGGCAACCTATGTAAACCCGCTCCCGGCATTGGAACAGGTGGGAATGCTGGAGGCCAATCCGATTACAAAAAGAGTCGACGAATTTACCGGCGAAACCCCTCAGCAGGTCGTGAATGATCTGTTTGAAAATGAACGGGTCCGCTCCCTGTTTTTGTATATGACCTGCATGTGGGGTCTGGAATACGATCTTCCGGGTGTAGGGTACCTTATTCCGCTGATGATCAACCGCGCCACGAAATATCGGTTGGTTCAAAATGGATCGCATCATATTGCCCATCTTTTGGGAAAAGTGATCTACAAAAATGGCGGCATGATTTGGGGCGGCTACCGAGTGAACAAAATAATCCTGGAAGATGGCGTGGCAAAGGGCGTCGAGCTTGAAAATGGGGACATAATGGAAGCCAAGGTGGCGGTTGTAAGTTCCGTTGACCCCCATCAAACCTTCTTTAAGTTCATTGGTAAGGACCAGCTGGAAGAGGACTTTGTTACTCGCCTGGAGGAATACCAGTGGGAAGAATGGAGCTTTTTCGTAACCCATCTGGCGCTTAACGAGGCTCCCAATTTTCTCGCTGCAGAGAAGAATCCGGATATCAATAAATCCATGATCGTCATCGCCGGATTCGATGGCGAGGAGGACATGATCAACCATTGGGAAGCCATACGACGCGGTGAGCTGTCAAAGCCTGCCTTTAAATGCTGCTTTCCGACGATTCATGACCCGACACAGGCCCCCAAGGGAAAACATACCGCAGTACTGACCGAACTTGCCCCCTTCGATTTGGCATCCGGAGGCGCTCAGGCATGGCACAAGGTAAAACATGAGCATTCCCGCAAAATGATAGAGACGCTTTCAAAATATGCGCCCAATATCAATGCCGAGAACATCATCGGCACCTATATTACAAGTCCGCTCGATATCGAAAACAAGTTTCCCGATATGGTAAAAGGTTCCATCAAACAAGGGGCTTACGCGCCACTGCAGATGGGTTCCATGAGACCCAACGAGCATTGTTCGGATCATTCGACCCCAATAGAAAGACTGTATCTCTGCGGATCGTCTACGCATTCGGGTGGAATGGCAAATTACGGTCCGGGTTACTGCGCGGCAACCACTATTGTTGAGCAATTGGGTCTTAACAAATGGTGGACGGAAATAGAATCCGTAAGGCGTGCACGAGAAGCGGGATTATTCTAGGGAGGTATAAAAATGTTAATGCGATCTACAGGCTTGGGAAAAACCTTGCTTCACTGTCAGGCCGTGAAGGTTGAAAGTACAAATATCGTTCCCGAAACGTTGAAAGACCCCGCGGATGGCCACAAGGAGCGCAAAAGGCTGCTAATGACCATTAAAACCACAACACCGGTAAGTTGGACAGTGCATGCCTTTGTGGAACCGAAGGATGTAAGACAATTGGTTTGGTACTTTTTCACGACACCCAGTGCAGTATGGAGAGCTATACGCTTCATGCTATTTGGGGGCGAATCACCATCCGTCAAAGTTATGAAAAAGAAAAAAGAAGAGAAAAAAAAAATAGTTAAAGAAAAAACAGCCAATAAAAAAACATCTCAGGCATTACCGGCAACATCGGCAGGCCAATAGAGACAAGGAGGAATAAAATTATGCCAGATAAAAGTTATGATGCAGTAATTGTCGGTGGCGGTAGTAATGCACTCGTTACAGCGCTTTACCTTGCTAGAAACGGTATGAAGGTAGGCATTTTTGATCGACGGTATGAGGTTGGCGGGGAATTCTGCTCGGATGAACTGCCTTCCCCGGGATTTATCATGAATACCTGCGCCACGTTTATTCGCTTCTTTTTATGCCCGGCGTTGTACGATTTCAATCTCCGCCAGTACGGTTTGCAGCTCGTGATGCCAGAGCCCAGTCAGTCGGTTATTTTTGATGATGAGAGCGCCATTGTCATTTACGGCACCAAAAAAGTTGATCTGGAAACAGGCAAAATGACGCCGGTGCCGGAACATTTGGAAAAAAATCTCAAAAGCATTGCCGATCAATCGGTACAGGATGCGGACACCTGTGCAAAGTGGGCGAATATTTTTAGGGAAAAAGGGCTTGGTGAAAAGATCGAGAAGTGGCTCTATACACCGCCGACGTTAGAGAATGAGAAAGTCCTCATAGACGAGATTATGGCCACGGGCGATGTCGATCCCCGTTGGCCCTATATGTCGATTGGGGAGCTTGCCTATGATCTTTTTGAAAGCGACGCCATGAGAAGTTACTTCATGCGGCTCGGTCAGGGACACACAGGATCGTATCCGATGACGGTACAAAACCTGATGTTCAACTTGCACCAGGTCGGCTCTATGGCAGGTGGGCTTCCCGTGTCCATTTCCGTGGGCGGCACGCACAATATGGCCCATGCCATGCAAAAAGCGTTAAGTTCGATGGGCAGCGATTTTTTGTCGATAGTGAAGTTGATAAGATCGTCGTGGAAAATGGAAAAGCGACAGGCGTTATTCTAGAAGATGGCACGAAGGTCGAGGCAAAGCGGCTGGTCGTCAACGGATCAGACCCGTGGCAGTTGGCGTTCAGATATCTTGAACCGGACATGACCAGCGATAAGGTAAAGCACCAGATAAAGAACCTCTGGGGAGATAACTACGGGATCATCTGGGCAACATTCGCTCTGCATGAACTTCCCGAGTACAAAGTAGAAAAAACACATCCAGGCTGTATGACCCAGCGCTGTTATCTCATGCCGAAGGACGCCGATTATATAAGGTTTCGAAAGCTGGGCGAGTGTCATCGGTATGGGCTTCCCAAACGCTTTTTCTTCCATCTGACCCATGACACGGCCTTTGTGCCCAGTTATGCACCTCCAGGAAATCATCTTTGCCTTGTTGAAGACTATCTGGGTGAAGACAAATTTTTCAACAAAGCCGAGTGGGAAGAGATACGCAAGCGAACGCCTCAAGAACTTCTTAAGGATTGGCAACGTTACGCACCCAATATGACGGAAGACAATGTGATTAATTCGCACGTGATTTTGGGTCCGGATCTTCCTGCGCGATGGGGCGTGCCCATGTGGTCGTCAATCGGACACAATGCGCCGCAGATGGGAAGCTTCAGACCCATACCCGAATGGTCGGGATACAAAACACATATCGAAAATCTTTATATGTGCAATCAAAATCAACACCCGGGTGGTTCCTCCTGGCGCTGCCGGGATACAATTGTTACAAGGTGATTGCCAAGGACTTTGAATTGGAAAAAGTGTGGGAAACCGCAGGACGCGAATTTTAAA
>NZ_BBCC01000332.1 GCF_001311845.1 Desulfosarcina cetonica JCM 12296
GGCAACGGCGCCGGTTCCGGTGACGGCGGCGGCATCCGCCTGGCCATGGTCAACGGCCAGGATGTGGCCAACAACAACAATGACAGCGCCTGGTACGGGGTCGATCTGTTCAACAACATGATCGTCAACAACGTGGCCGGGCTGGCCGGCGGCGGCATTTCCCTGCAGGACGCCGTCAAGGTCCGCATCTTCCACAATACCATCGCCAACAACGACAGCCTGGGAACCGCGGGATCGGCTTTTCTCGACCCCAACCAGTCGACGCCCCAGGACGGTGCCGGCATTGCCGCCCGGGCCCACAGCCCATTGCTGCTGGCCACCGGCCGGCCCATCGGAACATTCGCCAACCCCGCGCTCCAGGATGCCATCGTCTGGCACAACCGTCAGTTTTTCTTCAGGATCGCCGCGGGAAACCCCGTGGACCCGGCGGGTGGATCGGTGTGGGGGCTCTGCCCGGATATCGGCGGTGCCATCACCGGTCTCGGTTGCCCGAGCAACGCTCCGGTTTACAGCGACCTGGGTGTCCTTGGCGCCGATGGCAGCCTCAACCCGATATCCTCCATTCTTACCGACACGGTCGGGTATGACCCGTCGAACCTGACAGCGGATCCTGCATTCACGCGGCCTTACATTAACGGCGCCCGCTCGGACGTGTTCCAGCCCGAAATCACCACCGCCATCCAGGCCAACCCGGCCTTCGACGAGGGCGGCAATTTTATCCGGCCGAACTATGGCCCCCTGACGCTGGTGGCAGACCCCAATGTCTCGCCGAATCTGCTCTGGGACTACCATATCGAACCGGGATCGCCGGCGGTGAACGCCGGCTCAATCGCGACGCCGGCGACCGACATCGACGGCGACAACCGAACCGCTTCTCCGGACATCGGTGCGGATGAGTCTACGACGCCGTGAGTCGGCCGTCCCAATCCTCGTTTTCCTCTCCCACGGGGGAGGAAGACGGGGCCGGCGGTGAGTCCCGTGACGGCGCGTCTGTTCAACAAAAGGTAACCATGGAAGGAGTGCTACCATGAATTCAACCCAGCGAATATCGATTCCGTTTCTGATGGCCCTGCTGCTGGTGCTTGCCGCTGTTCCGGCAACGGCCCAGGTCAGCAGTCAGTGCCCGGGCGATCTCAACGGGGATTCCATTCCGGATCCGTTCCTCTTCCGAAACAACGGAACCCCATCCAACCAACCCAATCCCGATTATGATCCCAACGTCCAATGCATGCACCTGACCGGCGGTGACGGTTTCGCCGCCATGGCCGATGACCGGCCGCTTTATACCTTCGGCTTTTTCGACGCCACCGGTGTCCCCGACGACCAGGTGATGACCGCCGGCATCCTGGCGGCCGCCTGGCCGGCGCCGGCGATCGTGGTGGACGAGGGCAAGCAGTTCTACCTGACCCTGACCAACGTGGGCATGCTCAAGCGGCCTGACCTCTTCGACCCCCATACCGTCCACTTCCACGGCTTTCCCAATGCGGCCTCGGTGTTTGACGGCCTGCCCGAGTCGGCCATCGCCATCAACATGGGCGCCAGCCTGACCTACTACTACAACCTGGTGGAACCGGGCACCTTTATGTACCACTGCCACGTGGAGGCCACCGAGCATATGCAGATGGGCATGCTGGGCAACCTTTATGTGAGGGCCCGACAGAGCTTCGACGGCGACCCGGCGCATGGCATCGCACCGGGAACCCTGGGCGGCAACACGGCGCCCGGCGCACCCATGGGCTATGCCTACAACGACGGTGACGGCTCCACTGCCTACGATGTCGAGTATCCCCTTCAGCTCGGCGGCTTCGACCATGTCTTCCATGAGGATCATGTCAACGTCCAGCCGTTACCCTTTGCCATGATGCGGGACACCTATCCGATGATTAATGGACGGGGTTATCCGGACACGATCAACGCCGGCCCGATGCACCAGCCCCTTGACCCGGACACCGGCGAAGACCTGAACGGTGCTGCGAATTCGCAACCCGAGAGCTCGCTGATCACCGCCACGGCCGGCCAAAAAATCCTGCTGCGGCTCTCCAACCTCAACATCACCGTGATCCACACCCTGATCAGCCCCAGCATCCCCATGGAAGTGGTGGGCATCGACTCCCGTGAACTGCGCACCGAGGACGGCCTGACACCGTTGCATTACCAGACCAATTCCGTGTCCCTGGGCGGCGGCATGTCGACCGACGTGATTTTGGACACCAGCGGTATCGCACCGGGCACCTACTATCTCTACGCCGCCAACCTCAACTACCTGAGCAATTACCAGGAAGACTTCGGCGGCATGATGACCGAGATCGTGATCAACTAATCCATTCAACCATGGGAGGAACGTCATGAACCGACTCAATAGAATCATTCGGGCCGCCGGAGGCCTCGCGGTTTCGGTCACCGTCCTGCTGGTGCTGCTGTTTGCCGGCAGCGTCCGGGCCGGTGTGCGCATCGACGGCATCTCCGGGACCAATTTCAATTTCACCACGGGCACCGGCGAGATCAGCACGCCGGACGGAGGATCGGTGCACTTCTGGGGCTACCAGGCACGAGTGCCACCGATGGTCCCGGAAACCCGTTCAATGTCCCCCAATACCCCGGGCCGACCCTGATCCTGAACCAGGGCGATACCGTGACCATCAGCCTCACCAGCGGGCTGCCCTTTGGTCGCTGTACATCCATGGTGTTTCCCGGGCATGCGGTGACGGCCGACGGGGGCGACCAGGACGGCTTGTTGGCGCGGGAAACCTGCCCGGGCGGCACGCCCGTCGCGTACACCTTCACGGCGACCCAGCCCGGTACCTACACCTACTACTCGGGCACCGAGCCCGAGCTGCAGATCGAAATGGGCCTGGTCGGCGCCATCATCGTGCGGCCGAGCCTGGGCGGGGATTACGCCTACAACGACGCGAACACGCGCTTCGACCACGAGTACCTTTTCCTGATGACCCAGATGGATCCGGTGATCCACCAGCTGGTCGAGCAGGGACGTTTCAGCGAAGTCGACATGACGCGCTACTGGCCGGTCTACTGGTTCTTCAACGGGCGGGCCGGCCCCGACGATCTGGCCGATGCCTTCGTCTCCTGGCTGCCCCACCAGCCCTACAACTGCACGCCGCGCATGACACCGGGGCAGAAATTGCTGATGCGGCTGGTCGGCGGGGACCAGGGTCAGCACCCCTTCCACTACCATGGCAACAATGCCGACATCATCGCCCGCGACGGTCGGTTATTGCCGCACTCGCGCTCCCAGTTCACCACCCTGTCGGTTCCCGGAGAGACGGTCGACCAGATCTTCACCTGGACCGGTGAGAAGTTGGGTTGGGATATCTACGGAACCCCGGCGGATGGAATGCCGGCGCACAGTTGCGTTGATGGCGACGGTGACGGCTTTGGCGATGTCTCGGCTGGATCGACCTTCGACCACGAGTACTGCGCCGATCACGGCAAGCCGCTTCCCGTGGTCCTGCCCGAGCAGCAGAACCTGCCTTCGGCGGCTGGTGGTCCGGCAGTCCCTTCATGGGGGCTGGCGGCGTCTTGCCTCCGGGCGAAGGCGGCCTCAATCCCAATTCCGGCTACTTCTTCATGTGGCACTCCCACGCGGAGAAGGAACTGACCAATTTCGATATTTTTCCCGGCGGGATGATGAGCATGATGGTCGTCGAACCGCCCGGCACCCCGATTCCCTAAGACAAGGAGGGACGAGCAATGAACATCAAGATACGCTTCAAAAGGTTGATATTGCCGGCCCTGGGGCTGGTGGCCCTTGCCGTTTCGGCAGCGCCCTCCTTGGCGGCGGAGCTGGCCGCGGTGGA
>NZ_BBCC01000333.1 GCF_001311845.1 Desulfosarcina cetonica JCM 12296
AACCCATCTTGTTCGATACCCTACTCCATTGATCATTCAGTGGGGTGAGCCATCCGCGAATGGCACCGGTTCCCCGGGTCGCGGCTCGTTTCCAGCCAATACATCGGCGTCCAACACTTACAATGAGTAGAAAGTATCTCCGCCATGGACCCAAGGCTCGATACGGTGGGTGGCTAACCCTTACAGAAAGCCATTACTGACTTCCTCCCGACAGGGACTTGCACCCTGCAAGATGCGCCGAGCTTTGCTCGGCGCGATAACGCCGAAGTAAGGAGCAGCCAGGGCTTACTTTGACTTCTTTTTATGAAAGCCACTTTTCAATTTTATAGGTTCTATAAAATGGCTCGGCTCTGGCTGTCACCTGAACTGCATGGTTATCTTTTCATCTTGATAGTTATGTTAGTAATTAAATACCTTACACAGAAATATACAAAAGAATACACAATAGGTGTAATAATTCGGCCCAAAGGCAAGGGCCAAAACAAGAGATGATCATCAGCCTTGAAAAATGGTTCAGCCATCCAACTCCCCATTGGAAGATAATATACCTGATGGATAAGTATAAATGTGAAATCTCTATTTATGAAAGGCCAAATAGATAATGGAAATAGCATTATAATCAAAATAAATATAAGATCATACTTTTTAATAATTCGGTTTCTCATAAGAGATAACATTGCTAATCAGCTGCGCGGCTTTTTGCGTCGGCTGAATTAGCCTGGTTACGTTGCTTGTGTCTCGGTGGTTTGGGGCACAGGTGCGTCGGTCTTTCTCCAGAATGCAATGGTACTTCTGGCAGTAAGCACGGCAATGCAAGCGGATGCGCACCCACCAGTGATGATTAACGCAGAGTTCCAGAACCCACCAACGCGGAGCATCTCGTCTATGACCACACACAACGCACAGAAAACAGGCAAAACCACTGCGGAAGCGAGATAGACTAATCGCGCTGTCCGTCCTGGGTACAGTGCCAACCAAGGCACCGTCACTTGGAGGGCCTGGGTGGCCCTACCTTCTATGAATCTTGTAAAATGAATTAGTAAGTACAACTGAATTGCAACAAGGAACATGATGCCAGAAGTGGCAAAGAATCGTTCAGGTAATCGTATCCCAACAATCTCAACCTCGCTCTTTGTGCGCACCCGTTCGTTCTCTATGATATACTTCACCTGATCCAGCTTCAACGATTCGAGATTGGTAGTGTATTGCGCAAGTTCTGGAAATGTCGTGGAGAATCTTCCCGGTTTCCAAGACGCACCGACCTCGCTTGCGAGATATTCCTGGACATGTAAGTTGATTCGCGTAGCGGTGATATTGATCCATAGTTGAAACGACACTTGATCACGATCATACTTGTCTAGTTCAAACACGCGTAAGTCGACATCAGGAAACACATCATTCAGTTTAGAACTATGAAAAACGAATAGCGTTGTGTAAGTCTCGTCTTCAACTCCCCAACTTGGTTTGGCAAGGGTCGCGGTTGGCGACAATTCCTGCTCGTCCGAAGTCAGCAACGTACATTGAAGAGCAGGCGAATACTTGCCCACACCACCTTCCATTCCCAGTAACATCGCAGTGATCTCGTTGGCCTTCAATGGCACTACTACGTAACGGGCATCGACGTCGTTCCACAGCTTCACAAACTCGCCTATAGTTTTTGGCTCGGACACCAGAACAGGCTCAGAAGGCGGGGTGGCAGGAACCCACCGTTCTGCTTTGCGCGCCGACCAATCGAAAACAGGAATGTTGGAAACTTTTATAATTGTGGGTGGCGATTTAATCTGGACCAACATGTCCGTTTGATGGAGCGGTTGCAGCGCACGTTTGTTGAATTCGATTTCGTAACACCGAGCGGCGTGTACTTGTAACCAATTTGGATTGCGGAGAGTGGTCTCTTTAAGTTTCAAAATTCGTTGAATCTGGTCGAATGCTTCATCGGTGTTCTTCCGGGATTCGCTGGCGAGGCCAAACACCAGCACGATGCACGTTGCGAGCAAGCTAAAATGAACGAGCCTTAGGTGCTTCGCAAACTCTTTCAAATCGTCTACGGAAATGGCGCTCTGCGTCATTTTTTCATGCAGCTCCGATTTTTTTTGCGATGGACGTTGCTCAATTCGGGCGAATAGGTTAAAGGGCCGTCAGCCACGTAACGCACGCTTCACAGGGCACAAAAGGAATGCTGACTATGAACGAAGTGCGTTTAATGATGAATACGATTTTGCCGAGCTGCCCGCCTTTTGTGCTCCTGTGCAAGCGATTGTTAAGCGCCTATCATTCCTTCGCCCAGCCAGAACCAGCAAAATATGTAGTATCTCTAAATATAAGAGTTTGTTTGGATTTAATCTTTTGCCTATTTAAATCGCTGTATTTTATAACAATTGGTATTTTCGAACCGTATTTCAGACCTTTTTCTTTTACTCCAGCCATCCCGAATCCATTTGTAGCAACATTCCCAGGATGAAGAAGCGGAATAGTCCCTTCATTAGAGAAACAAGCTTTTATTTCAGACTTCAGTTTTTCTGATGCATTCCCGTCAAATGCATCTTCAAGCATATTTTGGTTTGTAGTAAGCCGGATATCAGTTGCAGGCCTATTACCGACATTGTAGACAACAATATCGAATAACGTAGCCATATTTCCAGAGGCATGAGTTTCGATTCTTGCCGTCACGATTGGTCTGTATGTTTCGCGCCATGATCGCCTGGCAAAAATATAGGATAATAGAGAAACAAGCACTGCTATTAGAGATATCAATACAGTTGGTTCCATATTTCTCCTTGGAGCTTAACGCTGCTGTTCACCGGGCGGGCGGCGCACAGCGAAAACCGCCAGAAAGCGAAAAAGGTTGATAAAAGATACTGCCCAAAACCGCGCCGCTGTAGCCCGATCCGAGTGGAACAGCCTTGTTAGCAGTTTTATTTATGTGCGATAAATGGTTGCGTTTCTGTTGCTACATGTTCAACAAGCCAATCACTGAATCTGATTTTATAATCAGTATCAGTGCTTTCATATTCCAGAATGGTCCCACGCAGGCATCTCGAACATGGTAAAGGTATATTCAAATCATTCAATGCAACGGGATAATTACCATGCTTTGTTTTATAGGATGATAATTCAACCCGAACCTGTTCAGCCTCTTCAATACATGCATTATAGGCTCTGTAAAATGAAAGGTTACCGATATAAAAAGATACTGCATAAAGAAGTATGAATGCTACGCTCAATAGAGTTTTATACTTCCACTTTTTGGGAACTTGGAATGGAATTAATACCATTCCAATCAATCCAATCATATAAGGCGTCAAATGAAATATTCCTTTACCTGCCTCACCAATCCAGAAGGAAGCAAATAAAAACAATATTGTCAGTAGGATGCCAGTTGTCTTGTTCATAATTTGACTGCTAACGGCGCTAATCAGCCGCGCGGTTTTTTTGCGTCGGCTGAATTAGCCTTGTTATATTTCCCTTTTTTTCTACCGCCAGTTCTTTTTGCAATATCAGGTATGGCATCAACTGGAGAAATCACTGTTTGAATTTTCGCACTTTCACCAAGATATTTATTTACCAAACCAGCTAATGGCTTGCCTGTATTTCGGCTCTCTTCAAACATTGCTTTCAGATCTTCGCCTTTTAATGGTTTATCTTTTGCCATTACCATTGTTTGCATATGATATGTAGCATCTTCTTCATTTTCAGTTAAAGTCGTATATCTTATGATATCGTCAGGATATAGGTCCATCGCTTCTTGCATCCCAGACCCACCTGCACCAAATGAATGTCGAATCATTTCTGGTTTTTGTTGTAACAAATC
>NZ_BBCC01000334.1 GCF_001311845.1 Desulfosarcina cetonica JCM 12296
AGGAAATGAATACTTGGGAAGAAAAAGAAGCAGCAATAGAATTTCTTAGAGAAAAGAGAGATGCGTATCTATCGATAGCAAGGGTGTTTCCTAAAAAAGAAACCAAACAGAAATATTTATGGAAAGCGAAGGCATTATCAGTTGGGGCAATTAAATTAGAAACCGGTGTAAAATAAGACCTTTCTTCGAATGAAGGTGTTTATGAAATCCCGCCCTGATAACAGATTGAGACATATCGCGGCCGAATTGCTGAAGATTGATGATGAGGTTTTCAGACTGATCGGCAAATATTGCGAAAAGGTTGCTGTTTACAATTGCGCTGCGATTTCGGACGAGGAAGCGAAACAGTGCAAGTTTTTCGAACCACACAAAACGAGCATCTGTGCTCACATGAAAACCATCGCTTGGGGCATCATCTGGTGTAATTGCCCCGAGGCGATGGAAGAGGCTATAAAGAAGCTTGAAGAATAAAATAAAGATGCCCGCCCCAGACGCGACCCGAGGCGGGCGGACCCCCTAACCCACTTAAACACATTAGGAGGTTGTTCGATGAATAGAAAAAAACAGGCGCAAATGCAACTTTTTGATTTTAATCCGGCTAATATCCTGGGGGTTGCCTACAGTACCGGCGTTGATTCAAGGGAATTATTGGTTGGACTGCATTCACGCAGCATCATGCCGGATTTTATCCTTTTCGCTGATGTCAGTGCGGAAAAGGGAGAAACCTATCTTTATCTTCCAATTATTCAAAGCTGGCTTAAATAGGTGGGTTTCCCGCCTGTTAAAATCGTGCGCTATATTCCGGCGCGTGCCCCTTACACAACCCTTGAAGAAAATATTGCCATGAACGCGACCCTTGATTGCTTGGAGATGGACCCGCGAAGAGTGCAAAGCGCGGATCCGCGAGGTCAGCTTAAAAGTCCCGTAGAAAAGCGTCTGTATTTTTTTGCCCGAATATACGGCCGGATGAAATAAAATCATTGACGCCGGAGGAACGGGGTATAGGCAGCAGGAAAGAGGAGCTTGAGCATCTAAAAGATGCCTGGAATGAAATG
Organism: Desulfosarcina cetonica JCM 12296; assembly: GCF_001311845.1. GTDB lineage: Bacteria > Desulfobacterota > Desulfobacteria > Desulfobacterales > Desulfosarcinaceae > Desulfosarcina > Desulfosarcina cetonica. The sequence continues at coordinate 1,056 of NZ_BBCC01000334.1, forward strand.
AACGGTTACGGTTTTAGAAACCAAAACTTGAATTATTTTCTTTAGCCTGTCTTGGACGCGACCCGAGGCGGGCGGACCCCCTAACCCACTTAAACACATTAGGAGGATATTGAATGTTCGAAGACAATAAAAATTTCTATCCAACCGCTCGTGATTTAATTGTCAGGATGTGGAACAAAATTCCGAAGGAAGCACGCCGGAAATCTAACTATATTCTTGAGCCTGAAGCCGGCGGCGGGGATATAGTTGATTATATCAATGAGTTTTACCGAAACCGGCGACGTCCAACAATTCACGCTATCGAAAAAGATGAACGTTTAGTTTCCATTCTCCGTGGAAAAAAGATATCGGTTATTGATTACGACTTCCTGGCGTTCAACGGACCGGATAAATACGACATTATTATTGGAAATCCTCCATTTAACGGTGGCCACTATCACCTGCTAAAGGCCATAGATATAATGTATTCCGGTCATATTTCTTTTCTGCTCAATGCTGAGACCATCCGAAATCCACACACCAAGTCAAGGAAACAATTGGTAAAACGCCTCAAAGAACTGGATGCCGATATCGAATATTTAGTGGGAGAATTCGAGCAGGCCGAGCGTCGTACATCTGTTGAAGTGGCCCTTATTTATATCCACATTGATCAAAATATTGAAGAGGATCTTTTTGAAGGGATCACCGGTGCCGTAGGTATTTATCTTGGAGAGCCCCACAAACAGAGGGAAGTTGCAGAAAGGGAATCTATTCGCGGCATGGTGGCTGATTACAACCGAAAAGTTGAAATCGGAACAAGGGTTTTGATGGATTTCTATCGGAATTATTACCACGTCGCCCCTTATATATCGCTATTGGTTGGTGATGAGGAAAAATCAAGGCATCTTTCAGATGAGAATAAACTAACAGGGATCATGAAATCAAAGCTCAATAATCTGGTTTGCACGCTTCGTAAACAATACTGGCGTGAGGCTTTGAAGTTGGATGCGGTTAAAAAGCGTATGACCAGTGCAAAACAGAAAGAATTTGAACAGCGGTTGACGGAAAATGCATTAATGGATTTCACTGAAAATAATATCCGGACATTTATTTTGAACTTGTTGAAATCATATGAAGATATCTTGACAGAAGCGGTGGTTTCCATTTTTGATAAAATGACCGTCAAACATGCCTGGCATGAAGAATTTAACACGGATAATATTCATTATTTCGATGGCTGGAAAACCAACAAGGCATTTTATGTCAACGAAAAAATAATCCTCCCATACTGGAACGGCTATTCAACTGGGTTTTGGGATGCCGACTGTAAACGTTGGCATTTAGGTTATGAGACAGCAAATGAATTGCGGGATATCGACCTTGTAATGAATTATTTTGATGGTAGAGCTGATTATTATTCCATTGTTAAAGCCATCGAAGATGCATTTGAGCAGGATGAATCCCGTAATATAAGATCCACCTACTTTAATATTTCCGTTTTTAAAAAGGGGACCATTCATCTCACCTTCCTTGATGAGGATATCCGGCGGCGATTCAATGTGACGGCCTGCCGTGGTAAAAGTTGGCTGCCCTACGATTACGGTAAGGATTTTTACGAAGCCCTGGACCCGGAATATCGGGCAGTTGTCGATTCTTTTGAAGGTCGTGAGACATACGATTTGCAAGTTCAGACAGGCCCAAGTCTGTTTAGATCAAAACCAGTTCTGCAAGTTGGCCACGAAAACGTGATCCCCATGGTGCCAAAAGAAGTGGCCCAGCAGCAAAATCCAAAATTTAATAACGATGGCAGATAGATGGAAATGTTCTGATAAAATAATGCCCCGCTTCGGCGGGACAAAAAGGGGATGTTCAATGGTTGGAAATGTTTTGCAATATAAGGCCCTGCCGGTGTTTTTTGAAATAAAATGAGCTGTTTTGCGCATTTTATCTCTTTGAGTCGATGATACTTAAACAGGCGCGAAAACAAATCGTTTGTTTTGTTTAGAATATTGTCTTAACATATGTATTACGACTGAATAGATATTATACAAATATTGGAAGGGAAAATAGGGTGGCTAAAGTCAACGTTGGTCCTCGGATATCACAGGAAACTGCAGATTGGCTTTCTGAGAAATTTGGTAATCGGAATGCTGGCGCGGCTTTCGCCATTGAAATATTGCCCTCTATTGTTGAGTCTACATTTAGTGAACTTAGAGGACGCTTTGAAAAAGCTGAGCTGGGAATGATTTTGGATGTTGAAAGTGGTGATCTTAAGGAATTTTTGAAAGGCAGTCCTTCGCCAGAAATCAAAAATTCCGTGTTCGAGGCTTTTCGCTTATACCCTGGGGTTTATGAGGAACGGTGGGGGGTCGATGGTAAAGCGCTCAATAAAAAACTTTCCTCTTTGTCACTGTTCCAGGAACTTTGCTTGAAACTTTGGGTTTGCTGGTATGATGATCCAGTCGGTTTTGATAATTATGTTGTTTCGATGCTTTTGCCGGGCAAGATGGTTTCAAAGCCCTTGAGCCACCTAAAAAAATTAAAAAATAATGAATTTAACAGGTTTTGCGTGCGATTTCGATGTCAAGTCCCTTATGTATGGCAAAATGGAAACCCTGCTTGGCTATATATCGTGATGATATGGTGATGTAATCCGCGATTGGCCAATGGAATATGATGATAGGGATAAATCGTTTTACCTGGCAGGAGACCCGGACATTGACAAGCCTTACTGGCTGCCGGGGCGGCTTGATC
>NZ_BBCC01000335.1 GCF_001311845.1 Desulfosarcina cetonica JCM 12296
CGGGGGTGCGACGGCAGGCGCCGGCGTCACGGTAAAGCTGGCCAGTTCGGCGGCCGGTGCGTCGAAATCAATGGTGAAGGGGACATCGCCGACCAGGTTTGTGGCTTCGAAGCGTGAAAGCGGCACCGTGGCGACTTGTTCCCTCGACGTGCCGCAGTTGCCGGGGCACAAATCGATGGTGTCCGTGACACGGTAGCGAATCGATGGCGTCACGGTGATGGTGCCGGAAGGGTCCCGCACCAGGGTGGCGGTGATGGTCGCTGCACGCGAATCGTCGACCGGTGAAGGACGGGCCCCGAAAGGATGGGCACTCTGGTCGCTGCCGATGCCGCCGGCGATGTTGCCCGCGATGTCCGTGGGATAGTTGAAATTCATCTCATTCGGTCCGCCCGATGCATTGATCGCACGCCGGGCGTCGATCAGATGGCTGGACACATCGAGGGTCACCCTCGATGTACCGCCCATCAGGGTGGCATGGTCCCGCTCCACAAGGCGGCGTAAGGCGTCGATGAGAAAACGCGTCGTCGCCTGAGTGGTTGGTGAGCTGGAGAAGTCGGCACCAAAACGGCCACTCAAGTCTTCCACAGCGCTGCCGCCGGTCATATACGTGGCCCACAGCGGTACGACCCTGGGATTCACCTTGGTGGCGATTCCGGCGAGGATTAACGGCCCGGCCCAGACCAGGTCACGCAACGCCTCGTTGACGTCGGCGAAAGGTCTGCAGAAGTTTGCATGGCAGCTTGCATCCGCACCGGTCCAGCCGCCCGAACCGGTCGGCTTATTGGCCAGTGCCCGCAAACGTGCCGTACCGATGGCTTCGGCCCCTTCGCGGATATCGTCGATCAGGTCCCGGCGGATCACCTGCTGGCGACCGGCGCCGTCACTGGATTCGGCCACGCGTTGTTTGCGGGACACGCCACCAATCGAGATCCGGTCCTCCCGTTGCTGGATCACGTGCGTCAATTCGTGTCCCAGCAATCGTTGGCCCGTGGGTGTGTGGGGCGGGCAGCCGCCGCGCCCGATAACGATATGGTTGCCGATGGTAAAGGCCCGTGCCTGGATGGATTCGGCAATCTCCGACGCCGCTGAATCCATATGCAGCCGGACCCGGCCCAGATCGCGTCCCAAGCGCGACTCGAAAAAAGTCCGGGATACGGGATCTAAGGGACGCCCGCCGGTCTTGATGGCCTCGATACCGGACGCCCGGTCCGCATCCAGTTCGTATGGTTCACCTGGGCCCCCCGCCTTCAGCTTGGCCTGGATTCCAGTCGAACGCAGAATCGATCCCACGGTCGCCGTCCGTTGGTTGCCGGACCATCGACGATAGGGTGGGAAAACCGCCTTGCGATACCCATGGGCGGTTTTTTATGCTTCCAGGCAAAGGTCCGCATGCACCTCTCCTTGTTCGGGGTGAAGCCACCCAGGCTACCAGCTACCCTCCGGCATGTTGGCCGCTTTCACCGCGTCCCGCGCCGCCGTGAGCAGGCGTCCCCCGCCCACCCATTCGTTGTTGCGGATGCGCCGCTGCACCCGGTTGCCGCTGTAGACAACGGTTTCTGCGATCACGCTGCCGACAATCGTATGCAGGGATTCCATGGTATTGCCATCCAAGGTGACGTCGGCGGACAACAGCAGGTTGCCGTTCCAGGCAATCATCGAATCGGAAATCAGGATCGCCTTGTAAAAATCGGTCAGGACCCCCTTGCCGCTTCGATGATCTGGCGGATTTCATCCACCGTTCGCTCGCCAGGGCCAGGCGGGTCAGCATCGTGCCCTGGATGCTCAAATCGGCGGCCTGGGCAACCAGGGTCAACACACCGGCGCTGGCCAGCATCTGCTGAAGCTGCTTGATCTCCTCCTCGCTGAGACTGTCCACCGGAGGCACCGTAAAGGCTGACCTGACCATAAATCCGGCTGTTCAGAATGGAAACCCGGGCCAGGGCATCGGCCAGCAGCAGTGCGCCGCCGGCCGTGGCGTGATGGGCCTGATCGCGGATGTCGCCCAGCGCGTCCAGAAAATGGGTCTTGCCGGTTTCAGACAGCACCAGCACCTGCAGCAGGCGCTCGTAGCTCAGGCGTTCGTTGCGTGAGAGCTTACCGGCCGTCTCGAGTGCCGCCTGCAGCTGTTCGGCGATTTTCCGGCGGCCATTGGCGTTCAATTTGGCCAGTCTTTGGGCTTCGAGGCCTGCCGCAGCCAAAAACGTCCGGCGCTCGGGATGAGCAAACAACGCTGCCAGGTCGGCGTCGAAAGCAAAGATCGCCGCCGGTATGCTCAGCTCCGCCTTGGCGTGGGCTTCCAGCGTGCAGTGGTTCATGGAAAAAGCGGCGGTGCCGCTGACCGCCAGCAAAACCGTTTCGGCCGCCATGCCCACGTGATGCACGCGATCCAGATCGACCACGCCACAGCCTGAAATTGCCACCAAGCGCTCCTGCGCGAGACTGACGACCCACAGATCGGCCAGGTGCAGCACGTCGATGCCGATGAAGGCCGCCGAGCCGCTCGGCTGAATCCGCGTGCCGGGGCCGCATCCGGTCAGCGACAGATTCAGGTGCGGAAAGTCCTTCTCTTTTTCAACCCTTTCCAACGCATGCTCACCGCGCAACAGACAGAGGCAGATATCGAAGATGCCTTGGGCGGTCAGCGCCTTGACCGCCGCCGCGATGGAGGGGAACTGTCCGTCCGGTCCGATGGTGACCTTGCATCCGCCACCGGCCGGTCGCTGGCACAGGGCATCGATGGCATCCTGCACCGTCTCGATATTCGGCTGGTTCAGGAAAGCACAGGCACCGGGCGTATAGGCGACGTGCCGGGCCCGAATATCGCACAGCAGGCCGAGGGCATCGGCCACCGTGGCAATGGGTTGTCCCCGATAAAGACTGGTGTTGCATGGTTTCGGGTAACCGACATGCTCGGCTTGGATGCTGCAAATGGTGTCCAGCGCCTGCTTGACCGTTCCCTCGAAATTCAGAAACAGCCCTTGGGTGCAACCGGTCTGGTAATCGATATCGTGGGCATGCAGATCGGTCAGCGGCGGAAAGCTGTGGCGCCGCCGATCGGCGTCGTCCACATGGCGCGTGACCGTTCCGTCAGCGGCTACGCCCGCCAGGCGCAGGAAGTGGTGGTCGATCCCGTCGGGCAGGGTTCCGCTGCAGACGGCGCTGCCGGCCGTGTGAACCGCCTCACGCACCGCCGCGAGCCAGTAATCCCCCACGACAAAGGTTCTGCCACTCAGCTCCAGGTTCATCCGAAAGGCTTCGAGGTTGACCGTCAGGCCCGGCCCCAGGGCGACGTATCCGGGCTGGGTGGAGGAGATGCCCGTGGACAGGTCGACGCCCTTGTCCCAACCGTCCACCAGGGTCCAGGAGGATCCGCTGCGGCTCAGCTCGCAATACCCGTCCCAGCGTCGCACGAAGCTTTGGGGTCCGAAACGCCGTCCGGGATGGCGTAGGTGGTGTTAAGGATCCCGGCCCGCGGCGAGAATCCTGAAGTCAGGTGAACGCCGGCATGTTTTTCGGTGGTTGAATCGAAAATTCGTAGAGGAAGCGCGCATTGACGAATCCCGGAGGCATCAGCCCCTCGGCCTGGGCGCTGAACTGCTCGGCGCCGTTCTCGCTGGACCATTTCAGCGTCAGGGCGGTGGGGCTATCGGCCGCGCCGGCCACGGCATGCACTTCCAGGCGAAAGAGGTAATTGCCCACCCGGCCGCGCCGGCGCCCACCAGGCCCGCGCAGG
>NZ_BBCC01000336.1 GCF_001311845.1 Desulfosarcina cetonica JCM 12296
CCTTTTGGCGCGGGGCACCGGGTCATCCGCACCGCGCCGCCCTGCAGTCCCTGTTTCAAGCGGCATTGCGACGTCCATCAGTGCCGCTGCATGCGCGATATTTCCGTTGCCCAGGTGGCCGAAGCGGTGGCGGCGGTTCTGGCGTGTCCGCCGGAAGGCATGGCGTCCGATGAACACTGATGCCCATGGGCGAGCGGTTTCGGTGGCCATCGTGGCCAAGGACGAAGCCGGCCGTATCGGGGCCTGTCTTGACAGCCTCGGATTTGCCGACGAGGTGGTGGTCGTGGTGGATGACCGCAGCCGGGACGATACCCTGGCCATTGCCGAGGCCCACGGCTGCCGGACCCTTTCTATGGCCTGGATGGGTTATGGCCGGCAAAAACAGTTCGCCGTGGATGCCTGCACCCATGACTGGGTGCTGATTCTGGATGCCGACGAGCGGGTTCCTCCGGAGACCGGTGACCGCATCCGGCGCCTGATCGATGAATCGGCGCCGCCCGCGGCCGCTTACGGATTTTTACGGCGCAACATTTTCCACGGCCGCTGGTTCAAGCGCTGCGGCTGGTGGCCGGATCGCGTGTTGCGGCTGGTCGACCGGCGACAGGGACGCTTCAGCGACGACATGGTCCATGAACAATGGATCTGCGACGGTCCCGTGGAGCGGCTCGACGCCATTCTGGAGCACTACAGCTTTCCCACCTATGCGGACCTGATCGAGAAGATGCAGAACTACTCGACCCTGGCCGCCCGGCAAATGGAAGCCGACGGTCGCCAGGCCGCCTGGTGGTCGCCCATTTTGCACGGGCTCTGGATGTTTTTCCGCTCCTATGTGTTGGAACTGGGGGTGCTCGAGGGATTTGACGGATTCGTCATCTCGCTGACCAATGCCGGGGGCTCGTTCATGAAATACGCCAAACTCAGGGAGCGGCGATTATGCAAGCTTTCCTAAGCCGCCTGAAAGGTCTCGTGTTCAAATCCAATCGGCCGCGCCGGGAGAAAGTCCATGGTAAATGGTCCATCGGCATCTTTACCGGTACCTCGCCGTTTGACCTGTCGGCCGATGACAGCGCTTCGAATCCGGTGATCCGTGCCGCCGACGTGACCGATGGCCAGGCCAATTTCGTGGCCGATCCTTTCATGGTCCACGAAGGGGAGACTTGGTACCTTTTTTTCGAGGTCGACATGATTCGCCCGGAGGCAACATCGGCAAGATCGGCCTGGCCAGCAGCCCGGACGGGTTTGCCTGGACCTACGTCGGCATCGTCCTGGAGGCGCCGTACCACCTTTCCTATCCCTATGTGTTCAAGCATGGCGACGACTACTTCATGATTCCGGAAACCCGGGCCGACCGGTCCGTCCATCTCTATCGGGCGACCGATTTTCCGCTGCGCTGGGCGCATGCGAAGACGTTGCTCGCCGGCCGGCGCTTCGCCGACACATCGATTTTCCGGCATGACGACAGGTGGTGGCTGTTTACCGACTCGGGGAACACCACCCTGCGATTGTTCGGCGCCGCGGAGCTTGGCGGACCCTGGAAAGAACACCCCAGAAGCCCGCTCATCCGTAAAAATCCGTCCATCGCCCGGCCCGGCGGCCGGGTGGTGACCCATGACGGCCAGCTGATCCGCTTTGCCCAGGATTGTTATCATCACTATGGCGACAAGGTGTGGGGCTTCAGCATCAGCGAGTTGACGCGGAAAACCTATCGCGAGGAAAAATGTCCGCAGCCCGTGCTGCAGGCCAGCGGGGCGGGGTGGAACCGATCGGGCATGCACACCGTCGATCCCCACCTTTTGGCCGATGGCCGCTGGATCGCCTGTGTGGACGGATTCGGCGATGGGGGCGCGCGATGAAAACGCGATTCAAGATCCTGCACGCGGAGAGCCACCGCCAATGGGGCGGTCAGGAGCGGCGCACCTTTAACGAGGCCCGCTGGATGCAGGCCAAGGGGCATCAAATTATCATCGTGGCCCCCGGTTCGTCCGTTTTGTACCAAAAGGCATGTGAGCAGGCTGGGAGACCCATGCCCTGGATTTTAAAAAATGGGCGATGGTCAACGACATCTTCCGGCTGCGCGCGATTCTCCGCCAGGTGCGTCCGGACGTTCTCAACACCCACGGCAACACCGACAGCAAGGTCGGGCTGGTGGCCGCCTGGGGACTGTCCATTCCGTGCGTGATCCGAACGCGCCACAGCACGCCGCCGGTGGGCAACTCGTGGCACAACCGGCTGCTCTACCGGCGATTGAGCGATGTGGTCTTTACCACCGCCGCGTGTGTCAGCCGGCAGATCCATCGGGATCTGGGCGTTCCCGAGGAACGGATCAAAACCGTGCCCAGCGGTATCGACTGCCCCGCGGATCTGCTGGATCGGGATGTTGCCCGGATCCGGCTGGCGGAGGAACTCGGCCTCGATGACCATCAGCGGTTTATCGGTTTTGTCGGGCGGATTACCGGAAGCAAGGGCGTGCCGGTGCTGATCGATGCCTTTGCCGCCATCAAGGACCGCATCCCCGACCATCATCTGGTCATCGTCGGCGATGGGAATCTGTTCACTGAACTGACGCGGCAGGTCGCCGAACGCGGCCTTCAGACCCGCATCCATCTGCTGGGCTATCGGGACGACCCGTGGCCCTATTATCGCGCCATGGACATCTTCGTGTTGACCAGTCTGCGGTATGAAGGCGTGCCCCAATCCATGCTGCAGGCCATGTTTGCCCAGTGCGCGGTGATCGGTACGGATGTGGGTGGCATTCCGGATATCGTCAGCCATGGCGAAACCGGCCTTCTGGTCCCCCCGGAGGATCCCGCTCGGCTGTCCGAGGCTTTTTTGCACACCATCGAAAATCCCGACGCGACCCGCAAAAGGGTGGCCAGTGCCCTTGCCGAGGTGCAGCGCGAGCACACCCTGTCGGCCATGGGGGCCAAGATTCTCACGGTTTACGAAAGGACCCTTCAGGCTGCGGAAAGGGATTCCAACAGCGCCTGACGATACCGCCGGCGCGAATACCGCTGGGCATAGCGGGCCGCCTGGGCGGCGAAATGGCCTTTGCGGTCGGCATCGCTTTGGGCTGCCGCGGAAAGGCACCCGGTCAGGCGGGTACATCGCCCGAGGGAAAACGCCATCCCAGATCGTTGTCCTTGACCAGCCGGCCGAGAAGCTGTTCATCGGATGCGATCACGGGGGTACCGGTGGCCATGGCCCGCGAGAGAATGCCGCTGGTGCCGAAATGGTTCAGGTAGGGCAGCAGAACGACATCGCTGGCCTGGAAACAGTACTTCTCCTCGCTGCTTGACACATAACGGTCCATCACCCGGGCGCGCTGCTGCGCCTGTAAGCGCGCGAGTCCCTCGCGCACCTTTCCCGACGGATTTTGCCGGCCGGCGACCAAAAGGAGGGTGTCCGGCCGATCAAGCCGCAGCATCGCCTCGACCGCCAGGTGCAGGCCCTTGCGCTTCGCCCCCACGCCAAAGAAGAGAAACACCGTTTGTTTCCCGGAAATGCCCAGGGCGTCGCGCGCCTGTCCCGGATCGCCGGCGAAATCGTCGGGGCAGGGATCGGGCAGAAAGAAGATGGGGTTCGCCGGATAGGCCGTTTGAAAGCGGCGGGCCAAGTATTCGTCGACGAACAACAGTGGCCGCACCCAGTTGCTTTGCATGAAACGCCGGAATCCCCGCGCCTTGAGCCAGCGGTTGGGCGACCACCAGGGCGTGACCGTGAAAC
>NZ_BBCC01000337.1 GCF_001311845.1 Desulfosarcina cetonica JCM 12296
GGCGCCGGTCAGCGGCTATGTCTCCAAGCGGCTGGTCGAGCCGGGCCAGAGCGTGGCCGCCGGCATGCCCGCCTTTGAAATTGTGCGCCTCGATCCCGTGGAAATCCTCGTGGGCGTGCCGGAAACGGACATTCACCGGGTGACTGTGGGACAGAAGGCCACCGTCGCCCTGCCGGCCCTGCCCGATCAAACCTTCGAGGGGGCGGTGCGCATCATCAACATCAGCGCCGATCCCGGCACCCGAACCTACATGACCCGCATTTCGATTCCCAATCCCCGCCACCTGATGCGTCTTGGCATGGTGGCCGAGGCCGACATCATCGGAGAGGGGCAACGGGAGGCCGCGACCCTGCCCGTGGATGCCATCGTCCGCGATCCCCAGGGCGCCACCCAGGTGTTCGTCTACTACCCGGCGAAGAACCAGGTGTACGCCAAGCGGGTCACCGTGGGCGCGCTGATCGGAAAGGATGTGGAGATCACGGCGGGCCTGGTCGGTGACGAGGCCGTTGTCGTGGCTGGGCAGGACCGGCTCAGGGATGGGAGCCCGGTTTCCATCGTGGTTGGTGCCGGTCGCATGGAATAACAGGTACCCACAAGAAATGGCCAATTTGCCTATTTCTGGATGGGCACCAGTAAAGAGACCCCTTTCATGAATCCGATAAAAAACTCCTTGCGATTTCCAGCCGTGACCCTGGTGTTCGCCGTCCTGGTGGTCAGCATCGGACTCTATGCATTCTTCAACATGCCGCGCACCGAGGATCCCACGATCACCATCCGCACCGGGCTGGTCCTGGCCCAATATCCCGGCGCCACCGCCCAGCAGGTCGAGAAGCAGGTCACCAAGGTTCTGGAACGGCATATCTTCAAGTTTCCCGAGGTCCGCAGGGACAAGACCTTTTCGACGAGTCGTCACGGCCTGGTGGTGATCAATGTGGAACTGGAGGACAATGTCACCGAAACCGACGTCTTCTGGGCCAAGTTGCGCAACGAAATGAGCGAAACCGCGGCCACCGAACTGCCCGCCGGGGTGCGGGGGCCGACCGTCAACTCCGATTTCGGCGACACCGTGGCCATGCTCATCGCCGTGCACGGCAAACGTTATGGCTATCGTGAACTTCAGGATTATGTGGACCGCATCCAGGACGAGTTCCGCAAAGTCCGCCAAATCGGCAAGATGGCCCGTTACGGCGGACAGGCCGAACAGATCTGGGTGACCAGCGGCATGGCGCGCATTTCCCAGCACCTGGCCAACCCCATCCAGGTTTTGCGGGCCCTGCAACAGCGTAACGTGATCACCGCTTCGGGCAGTCTGGATGCCGGCCCGGTGGATGCTCCCTTGCGAACCAGCGGCGCGTTCAACACCGAGACGGAGATCCGCAATGTCATGGTGGATGTGTCCAGAACCGGCCAACCGGTCTACATCCGTGACATTGCCGACGTGACCCGCCGTTACGCCGACCCCACCTTTCTCGTGCGCTGCAACGGCGAACCCAGCGTGATGCTCTCCATCGAAATGCAAAAGGGGCACAACATCGTTCATCTGGGCGAGCGCATCGCAGCGGTTTTCGCTCGGCTCGAATCCCTGCTGCCCCCGGATCTTTCGCTGGATATCGTCGCCAACCAGCCGGCCGTGGTGAAAAACCGCATCACCCAATTGAGCCACGAGTTCATGCTGGCCATCGGCTCCGTGATCCTGGTGACCATTTTGCTGCTGCCCATCCGGGTGGCCGTGGTGGCCGCCGTGGCCATTCCCGTCACCCTGACCACCACCCTGGGGATCATGAACGCCTTCGGCATCCAGCTTCACCAGGTCTCCATCGCCGCCCTGATCGTGGTGCTGGGCATCATCGTGGACGACGCCATCGTGATTGCCGACAATTATGTGGAACTGCTCGATCACCAGGTGCCCCGGCCCGATGCGGCCTGGCGTTCGGCCACGGAGGTGGTGGTGCCGGTGTTCACGGCCACGGTGACGATCATCTGCTCCTTTTTGCCGCTGCTGATCATCTCCGGTTCGGTGGGGGAGTTCATCCGTGCGCTGCCCCTCACCGTTGCCATCGCCCTTGGCGTCTCCTTTGTGGTGGCCGTGATGCTGACGCCGATCCTGTGCCGCTTCTTCGTGCGCAAGGGCCTGCATGCGGGTGACGCCGCCGGTGATCCGGGCAAAAAGCATCTCTCCCTGCTGGACCGTCTTCAGGGGGTGTATGCCAAGGCCATCGGTTTTCTCATGCGCCACCGCATGGTCGCCGTGGCCTTGGGCGTGGTCACCGTCGCCCTGGGCATGCTCCTTTTCAAGGCGGTTCCCCAGCAGTTCTTCCCCTCGGCCGAACGCAACCAGTTCGTCATCGATGTGTGGATGCGCCAGGGAACCCGCATCGAGGCCACCGACGCGGCGGTCCGCCGCATCGAGGCCTATCTGAAGACGCGCGCCGACATCGCTCAGTATGCAAGCTTCATCGGCCAGAGCGCGCCCCGCTTCTATTACAACGTCAATCCCCAGCAGCCGGATACCGCCTACGGCCAGCTTATCGTCAGGACCCGCTCGGAAGAAGAGACCCCGGCCATCGTGGAGGCGCTGGGCAGTGAACTGGCCAAACGGGTGCCCGAGGCCATGGTGGTGGTCAAGGAGCTGCAGCAGGGCAATATCATCGAGGCACCCGTGGAGATCCGCATCTCCGGCGATAAACTCGGCGAGCTGAAACGGATCGCCGCTTCCGTGGAGGGGATGTTAAGGGATCTGCCCTACGCCCGTTACGTTCATCGGGATTTTTCAACGACGCCTTCATGGCCGATGTCAACGTCGATACCGAACTGGCCAGCCGGCTGGGGCTCTCCAACGCCATGGTGGCCCGGACCCTCTCCGCGCCTTCGACGGCCTGCCGGTGAGCATTTTCTGGGAGGGCGACCGGCCCGTGACCATCCTGCTGCGTCTTGAGAAGGATCAGCGCAGCAGCTTCAACGACGTGGACAACGCCTACATGACCTCCACCCTCACCGGCACCAGCGTGCCGCTGCGCTCGGTGGCCACCCTCGCGCCGGCGTGGGAGACCGGTCGTATCGTTCGCCGAAACGGGGGTGCGGACCATCACGGTAAGAAGCTTCGTCACCCGGGGGCACTACGCCTCGGCACTGCTGGCGACCATCCAGCCCCAGCTCGACGCCCTCGCGCTGCCCGAGGGCTACACGCTTTCCTACGGTGGTGAGAAGTTCAACCAGGACGAGACTTTTCCCCGGATGGTGACGGCCCTTGGCATCAGCCTGCTGGCGATCTTCCTGGTGCTGTTGGTGCAGTTCCGCAATGCCCTGGAGCCGCTGGTGATCATGGCCTCCATCCCGCTCATGCTGCCGGGGGCGGTGTTCGGCCTTTTGATTACCGGCAACGCCTTCGGATTTACGGCCTTCGTCGGTTTCATCAGCCTCACCGGCATCGTGGTGCGCAACGCCATCATCCTCGTCGATTACATCAATGAGAAAATCGGCGAGGGGCACAGCCTGGTGCGGGCCGCCACCGAAGCGGGACAGCGGCGCTTGCGGCCCATCTTCCTGACCACCATGGCGGCGGCCGTGGGCGTAACCCCCATGATCATCTCCCGGTCGAGCCTGTGGAGCCCCCTGGCCAGCGTGATCGCCGTGGGCCTGATCGTTTCCATGTTCTTCACCCTGCTGGTGGTGCCGGTGCTGTACGTGCTGATCTGTGGCCACCTGAAGAAGAA
>NZ_BBCC01000338.1 GCF_001311845.1 Desulfosarcina cetonica JCM 12296
GGTCGCCGGCGCCATGGCCGCCACGTCGGCCGCCATGGTGATCATCACGCCGGCCGAGCCGCCCGTGCGCCGGAAGGCGCCACATAGACCACCACCGGGACCTTGCTGTCATAGATGGCCATGACGATCTTGCGCGTGGATTCCACCAGGCCGCCGGGGGTATCCAAGCGAACCACCAGGCATCCGGCACCCGCTTCACCGGCCTGATGGATGGCGTCGATGAGAAAGTCGGCCGTCGCCGGGGTGACGGCATCGTCCAACGCGACCAGATAAACCGGCGCACCGGCGGCACCGGCCGGCATAGCGACGGTCAGCCCCAAGAGGAGCATCAGGGAAAAGGCGGTCATGGCGCGGTGCATCGATACACCCCCTTTACATAAAGGGGAATTAGGTGGACGGTCGGGACAATCGTTTCATGATCTTCTGTACATCCTGCCACACCTCGCGCTTCCTCTCCGGGTTGCGCAGCAGAAAAGCCGGATGAAAGGTCGGCATCAGCGGAATATCCATGAACGCATGGAAGTCACCCCGCAGGCGTGAAATAGAGGTCTGGGTGTCCAGCAGGGTCTGGGCGGCCACTTTGCCCAGGGCGCAGATCACCTGGGGCCGGATCGCCGCCAACTGACGCCGGAGAAAAGGCATACAGGCGCGAATTTCGTCGGGCTGCGGATTGCGGTTGCCGGGCGGCCGGCACTTGACGATGTTGGCGATGTAGACCGTCTCCCGGGAAAGCTGCATGGCCGCAATGATCTTGGTCAAGAGCTGGCCGGCGGCACCGACAAAAGGGTGCCCGGACTGATCTTCCTCGAATCCGGGGCCCTCGCCCACGAAAACCAGTCGGGCCTTGGGATCGCCCTCGCCAAAAACGATGTGGGTGCGGCCCTGACATAACGGACAGCGGGTGCATTCACCCAGGTCGGCGCGCACCTGGTCAAGGGTTTCCGGGGATGTCGCGGAAACGGGCGCCGCGGTCACCGCCGGTTTGGCGACGGGCCCGACACCCAGCTGCGCCACCATCGCCACCCCTTCAGCGGAACAGTCGAATCCGGTGCAGCCGATCGATTTCAGGTAAACCAGGCTGCGGCGAATCTCGCGCAACAGATCAACCAGGGGCGGGGTCACGGTGGAAGCCACGGCGTCAATCCCCTGCCGGAGCGGTTTTGGCGCCACGGATCATCGCGACCACCTCATCGAGAATGTGGTGGGCCACGTCATCCTTGTCCATCACGTCCAGCACCGTCTTGCGTCCGTCGGCAAAAAAGAGGGTCATGCGGTTGGTGTCGGCGCTGAAGCCCGAATCCGGCGGTCCGATCAGGTTGGCTGCAATCATGTCCAGGTGCTTGGCGACAACCTTCTGGCGCGCATAGGTCTCCATGTCACGGGTCTCGGCGGCAAAGCCACCAGAATCTGTCCGTCGCGCTTGCGCTGGCCGATGGACTTGAGGATGTCCGTGGTACGGGTCAGGGTCAGTTGGATATCCCCCTCGCCTTTCTTGACCTTGTGGGGTTCGCTGATCGCCGGCCGGTAGTCGGAAACCGCCGCCACCTTGACGATCACGTCGGCCTGGTCCACCCGGGCGAAGACCGCCTGGGCCATCTCCTCCACGCTGACCACCGGCACCACATCCACATTGAGCGGCGGCGGCAGCGCCACCGGGCCGCTCACCAGGGTGACCGTGGCGCCGCGGTTTTCGGCGGCCCGGGCAATGGCGTAGCCCATCTTGCCCGACGAGGGATTGCTGATGAAGCGCACCGGATCGATGGCCTCCCGGGTCGGTCCGGCGGTCACCAGCACCCGTTTGCCGGCCAGATCGTCGGGCGTGAGAAAACTGATCAGGCGGTCGACGATTTCCTCGGGTTCGGGCAACCGTCCGGGTCCGGTGGTTTTGCAGGCCAGTTCGCCGACACCGGGCGCCAGAATCTGGCAACCGTCGGCCGCCAGGCGATCCAGGTTGCGCTGGGTGGCCGGATGTTCGAACATGTTGGAATTCATCGAGGGGCAGATCATCACCGGGCAGGTCACGGCCAGCATGAACGTGCTCAGGGCGTCATCGGCGATGCCGCTTGCCAATTTGGCCACCGTGTTGGCCGTGGCCGGCGCGATGATCACGGCCTGGGCCGCTTCGGCCCAGTCGATATGCCGGATGGCCGCCTCATCCTGGTCATCAAACAGATCCCGGCAAACCGGATTTTCCGAAAGCACGGCGAATGTCATGGGACCGACGAAACGCGCCGCGCTCTCGGTCATGATCACGCGTACCCGGGCACCGAGCTTTTTCAGGCGCCGGACGAGTTCCACACTTTTATAGGCGGCGATGCCGCCGCACACGCCCAGAACGATATGCTTGTCTTTGAGAACCGTATGTTTCATGATCCACGCGTTCGTCCGTCAGCCAGCGGCCAGGTGACGATCGGAAAGCCGGATGTCGCTCAACTGCCGCAACATCCGGCAAAAGATTAAAAGGCGCACCCACCGTTCGATGGCCGAAGCCGCCGACGGCCAGTTATCCGGGGTTTGCGGCAGCCGTGCCTGAACCGCTGCCAGCGCCTCGGCAAGATCCCCGCGCTCGGGATGCTGGTCCAACAAATAGCGGTAGATCCGGGCCGCGGCCGCGAAACGCCCCTGATCGGTGTAAAGGCGGGCCATGGTCGGCGTGTAAAAGGTTTTGTCTTCTTCGCCCACCATCTATTTACCTCGGCCATCCCCCTGGGGACGAATGATAATCAGGTCGTTCTCCCCGACCATTCCCAACTCGTTGCGCGCCACGCTCTCGATGTACACCGGATCGCGCTTCAGACGGCCGATGGTCCGGTAAAGCCCGACATTCTCCATGGCCAGGGTTTCGTTTTCACCGGCCAGGGTCTGTTCCTGGGCCTTGAGCCGTGACAATTCGACCAATCCCTTGTCGCCGAAAACGATGAACAGCAGCAGGTTGAGCAGCAACAGGATCGCGATACCGATCCCCCATTTTACCCCCAGGCTCATGTTGGCAACAAACTCCTTTTTATCAAACCGGCCACCTGATGCCACTCGGGAATCCGGAGCAACCAGGCAACCCCGGTGAAGGTGGCGATCCCGCCACCGATGGCGGCACCCAGCCCCACCAACAACCGCAGGCTTCCGGCACTGTCGGCATGGGGGACGATCATCTGGCAGAGCCGCTGGCGACACCGCCCATGACCAGCGACGCGGCCAGGGTTTTCAATACACTGACCCCGATCGGCCGCCAGCAAAGGGTTCGCAGACGCTGGCGCAGGGCATGAACCAGCAGTCCCAGGTTGACGGCCGAAGCCAGGGATGTGGCCAGGGCCAGCCCGCAGTGTTTCATCGGCCCCATGAGCGCCATGCCCAAAAGGATATTGGCGGCAATGGAAAACGTGGCCGTTAGGACCGGCGTCCGGGTGTCTTGCAGGGCATAAAAGATGGAAACCACGATGCGCACGGCCGCAAAAGCCCACAACCCAAGACAATAGTACAAAAGCGCATCGGAGGTCAATCGCGCGGTCTGCTCATCAAAGGCGCCCCGCTTGAACAGCAGGGCCACAATCGGGTAGCGCAGCAGGATCAACCCCAGCATGGCCGGAATGGTGATGAAGAGCACCAGGCTGATGGCGTGGCCGGCGGTCTCTCCCATGCC
>NZ_BBCC01000339.1 GCF_001311845.1 Desulfosarcina cetonica JCM 12296
CCCCCCCGCCCCACAGCGATCCGTCGGCACTGATCCTGGCCGGTATTCGTCAGGCGGCACAGGCGTATTTTCATCAAGCCCGGGGCAGCCATGACTGGGACCACACCTTGAGGGTCCTCCGGCTCTGCCGGCATATTGCCCGAACCGAAGGCGCCGATCCGCTGGTGACCGAGGCGGCGGCCTACCTGCACGATATCGGCCGAGCCGACCAGGACCGCGCGGGTGGACGGCTCTGCCACGCGGAAACAGGCGCCGCCCTGGCCCGTGATATTCTCAAGGGCTATCCCCTTACCGAAGCCTGCCGCGAGAACATCATCCATTGCATTGCCGCTCACCGTTTCAGGCGCGGCGTGGCACCGCAAACCCTGGAAGCCAGGGTGCTTTTCGATGCGGACAAGCTGGACGCCATCGGTGCCGTGGGGGTGGCGCGGGCGTTTCTCTTCGCCGGCGAGTTGGGTGCGCGGTTGCACAGCCCGGAGGTGGATGTCACCCGGGCGGCGGCTTATTCCATCGACGACACCGGATACCGCGAATATGTGGTCAAGCTCTCCAAGATCCGGGAGCGCATCCTCACCCCCACGGGGCGTCGCCTGGCCGACGCGCGGCACCGTTTCATGACCCATTTTTTCGACCGTTTTTTGGAAGAATACGAAGGAGAAAGGTAAACCGATCATGGCAATGAACATCGTTGAGAAAATCGATGATCAGGTATGCGTTAATCACGTTCTGATCAGTGTTTCCGACAAACGTGGGCTGGAGACCTTCGTCCCCCGCCTTCTGTCGATCAATCCCAACCTGAAGATCTTTTCCACCGGTGGCACCTTCGCCCGCCTGCGCGAGATTCTCGGCGAGGCGGCCGACGGCTGCCTAACCCAGGTATCCGATTACACCGGCCAGCCGGAAACCCAGGGGGGGCTGGTGAAAACCCTGGATTTCAAAATCTACCTGGGACTTCTCACCGAGACCTACAATGCGGCCCACCAGGCCGATCTGGCGCGCACCCAGGCCGTTCCCATCGACATGGTGGTGGTCAACCTCTATCCCTTCCGGGAGACCGTCGCCCGGTCCGGCGTGACCCCCGAGGAGGCGCGCGGCAATATCGACATCGGCGGGCCCTGCATGATTCGCGCGTCGGCCAAGAACTTCATTCGCGTGGCATCCGTGGTGGACCCTGACGACTACGACCCGATTGCCGAGGAGCTGGCCGCCGGCGAGGGGAAGATCTCCCTGGCCCTGCGCTATCGCCTGGCCGGCAAGGCCTTCGACCATACCGCCGCCTACGACACGGCCATCGCCCGCTACTTCTCCGCCACCGACATCGAAGCGGTTCGGCAGGTCTATCAAGGGTAGTCTAAATCCATAAAAGGAGCTGCAGCATGGCTGACGATCTGAAAAAATGTACCGCACGATCATGGACGATCACTTTCCGGCGAAGATGGAGATCAGCTTTGTGGATCAGGACCTTCGCCAGACGCTTTTTTACGAGAAGGTCACCTGGACCATCGACGATGTTCAGAAAGGGCTGCGCTACGGCGAGAATCCCGGTCAGGAAGCGGCCCTGTACCGGCTGGTCAATGGCAATCTGGTGCTCGGCGAGACGCAGACCATTCAACCCGGTCAGTATCTGGCCTCGGACATCGAACTGCTGCAATCCGGCAAGCACCCGGGGAAGACCAATTTGACCGACGCGGATAATTCCCTCAATATCCTGCGCTATTTCACCGACCGTCCCACGGCGGTGATCGTCAAGCACAACAACCCCTGCGGCGTGGCCCAGGCCGACAGCCTGGAAACGGCCTATGTCAAGGCCAACATGGCCGACCGCGTGGCGGCCTTCGGCGGCTGCATCGCCCTCAACCGCAGCATCGACAAGGCCACGGCCGAGGCTGTCAGCAGCCAGTATGCCGAGGTGGTCGTGGCACCGGACTTCGAAGACGGGGTCATGGATATCTTCTCGCGGAAGAAAAACCTGCGCGTGATCCGGATCGGCAACATCCGCCGCCTGCAGGATTTCGTCGGCCAGCGCTGCGTGGAATTCAAGAGTCTGATCGACGGCGGCATCATCGCCCAGTGGTCCTTTGTGCCAACGGCGCGCAGCCGCGCGGACCTCTCCCCGGCCCGCTGCGAAGTAAACGGCAAAACCTACCAGACCCAGCGCATGCCAACGGACCGGGAGTACGATGACCTTCTGTTCGGTTGGCTGGTGGAATCCGGGGTGACGTCCAATTCGGTTCTCTACGTCAAGGACCAGGTTACCGTCGGCATCGGCACCGGTGAGCAGGACCGCGTGGGCGTTGCCGAAATCGCCCGCGACAAGGCCTATCGCAAGCTGGCCGACCGCTACTGTTTCGAAAGCTACCAGGTTCCCTACAACGAGCTTGCCGACGCGGAGCGCAAGGCCGAAATCGACGCCCGCGTGGCTGCCGAGAAAGGCGGACTGATCGGGGCCAGCATGGTCAGTGACGCGTTCTTCCCCTTCCGCGACGGCGTGGATGTGGGAATCCGCGAAGGCATCACCGCCGTGGTGCAGCCCGGAGGCTCCAACAACGACTACCAGGTCATCGAGGCCTGCAATGCCGCCGACGTTGCCATGGTCTACACCGGACAGCGTAGTTTCAAGCATTAAGCACCGTTTTCTTCTCCTAAACCCTTGGTACACGGGCTTTCGCTGTTGACACCGGTATGAATTTACTGTAATGCCAAAAAAATAGCGTCAGCAATAGGTTCCCATTTACACCCATCACAAGGAGGAAGAGATGACAAAGGCTGAAATCGTTGAGAAAATGGCAGAGGAAGCCGGCATCACCAAAGTTGCCGCGGCTGCCGCGTTGGATTCATTCACCGCCAACGTTGCCAAGGCCCTGAAGAAAAAAGACGGCAAAGTTACGTTGGTGGGATTTGGGACCTTCATGAAAACACGCCGCAAGGCCCGCAAAGGCCGTAATCCGCAGACCGGTGAAGTCATCAAGATCAAGGCCGCCAATGTGGTGAAGTTCAAACCGGGAAAGAAATTGCGCGACGCTGTCTGATTTTCTGCAACAAGCTGAAATTGAAAGGCGACCTGCCCGGTCTATCCAACCGGCAGGTCGCCTTTTTTTCGGGATGGGGCATGGTCTTCCACGGTGATGAGAAAAGGTCGGCAGGCGCGGTCAGGCGTCCTGCCGCATCACCTGCTGAATCCGGCCCAAGGCGAGCTGAACGTCCTGTGTGGTCACATGGTAGTTCATCACGGCACGCAGCTGGTCCGCCGCCGTGGGGAGTACCCGCACACCGGCGTCGGCCAGACGCGCTGCCAGGGTGGCCGCATTCGTCTCCGGTCGAACCACCCGGAAGTAAACGATACTGCTGGCAACGCGGTCAGGGTCGATGGAGAGACCGGGAATCTCGGCCAGTCCGACGGCCAGCGCCCTGGCATGGGCATGGTCCTCGATCAGGCGGTCGACCATCTCGGTCAGCGCCACGATACCCGCGGCCGCAATGATGCCGGCCTGACGCATGCCGCCGCCCAGGGATTTCCGAACTCTCCTCGCCCGCCGAATGAAATCCACGTCCCCGCAAAGCACCGATCCCACCGGCGCGGCAAGGCCTTTGCTCAAGCAAAAGGTGATCGAATCGGCCGGTGCGG
>NZ_BBCC01000340.1 GCF_001311845.1 Desulfosarcina cetonica JCM 12296
GCCACCAGCAGGCCGGCAACGGCATTGCCCAGCCCCAGGCGGGCGGTACTCAGGTTGACGTCGGCCCCGGAACTCCAGTATTGTTTGAAGAAGACAGGGAAAAAACCGGCCATCACGGTGGTGGCGAAGGCGGAATTGGCCCAATCGTACAGGGCCCAGCCCCAGACGGCTTTTGGAATCGATTTCATTGCGGTGGCACTCCTTTGCGGTAAACGCCATTGTACCGTGAAAACACCGGCCGTCAACCCCATCCTGCGACGACCGAGGCCCATGGCGGATGATGACGAACCCCAATCGGAAGAATGGATATGCCCAAGGACACCTTCACCCCGCCCGCATCCTTCCTGAACGAGGATTTCGATATCCACTTCAAGGAATTCCACGAATTGATGGCCAACCGCCTGTCCGAAATCCTGCTGGTGGCCAGCCCCTATGATGCCTACATCCTCGAAGAAGATGGCAGCCTGGCCACGAAAATCATCAACGAATACCGCGGATTGAACCTGAGCGGCCCACCGCGCATCACCCAGGCGGCCAATGCCGCCCAGGCGCTGGCCATGCTGGACGCGCAGCCCTTTCACCTGGTCATCGCCATGCCCCACCTGGACGACATGGATGTCTTCGATCTGGGGCGTCGGATCAAGGCCCGTCACCACGAGCTGCCGGTGGTTTGCCTGGCCCACGGGATTCGGGGGGCCTATCCCTCGCCCGATGGCAGGGACACGTCGGGCATCGATCAGTTTTTCGTCTGGTCGGGGGACGCGGATCTGCTCCTGGCCATCATCAAGAGCATGGAAGACCGGCTCAACGTGGCCGCCGACACCCAGCGGGCCATGGTGCGCGTGCTGATCCTGGTGGAGGATTCCCCGCTTTACGCTTCCTACCTCTTACCCTTGATCTACAAAGAGGTGGTCCGGCAGACCCAGGAGGTGATCGAGGAGAGCCTCAACCAGGAACACCGGCTGCTCAAGATGCGCGCCCGGCCGAAAATTCTCTTGGCCACGAATTACGAACAGGCCTTTTCGCTCTACCGGCAGTACAGCGATTACCTCTTCGGCGTCATTTCCGACACCCGCTACCCCAAAAGCGGCAAACTCACGGCCGATGCCGGTTACACCTTCCTCTCCGAGGTGCGTCAGGCCATTTTCGACCTGCCCCTGCTCCTGATCAGCAACGAACCGGAAAATCGGGCCCTGGCCGAACGCATCCCCGCTCTCTTCCTGGACAAAAACAGCGATACCCTGCTGGACGAAATCCATGGCTTTTTTCTCAACAACCTGGGATTCGGCGATTTTGTCTTCCGCCGGCCCAACGGCAGCGAAATCGCCCGGGCGGCTAATCTGAAGGCGCTGGAGGAGATCCTGCCCCGCGTGCCGGATGAATCCCTGCTCTATCATGCCAAACGCAACCGCTTTTCCAACTGGATCATGGCGCGCGGCGAAACCGCCCTGGCCTCGCGGCTCAGGAAAGCCCGGGCCATCGATTTTCCCGATGCCAACGCCATCCGCCAATTCATCATCAGCCATATTCACGCCTTGCGCAAATGGCGCCAGAAAGGCGTTGTGGTTCAGTTCAACGCCCAAGACTACGACCCCGAGATTTCCGAATTCGCCAAGATCGGCAACGGCTCCCTGGGCGGAAAGGCCCGCGGACTGGCCTTCGTGACCAACCTGCTGCGTCGATCGACCCAACTGGCGCAACGCTATCCGGATGTCACCATCCGTGTGCCCCAGACCCTGACCATCACCACCGAGGGGTTCGACGCCTTTGTGGCCCACAACGGCCTGGACCCGTCGGCCCTTGCCGATCTGTCCGACGAGGCCATCGCCAAGCGCTTTGTCGACGCCGACATGCCCCCCTGGCTGGCCGACGAACTGGCCGCCTACCTTCAAGCCGTCCACCAGCCCCTTTCCATCCGCAGCTCCGGCTTGCTGGAGGATGTTCATCATCACCCATTCACCGGCCTCTACAAAACCTACATGGTACCCAACAACCATCCCGATTTCAAGGTGCGCTGCCGTCAGCTCATCACCGCCGTAAAATGGGTCTACGCCTCCACCTGGTTCCGCGAACCGCGTACCTTTTTAAAGGGTACGGCCTACCGCTTGCGCAGCGATCAGATGGCGGTGATCGTCCAGCAACTGGTGGGCCGCCGCCAGGGTGAGTATTTCTACCCGGATATCTCCGGGGTGGCCCAGTCGCAGAACTTCTACCCGGTGGCCCCGTTGAACGCCGAAGACGGCGTGGCGCGCATCGTGCTGGGATTCGGCCGGGGCATTCCCGAGGGAGAACCTTCCCTGCGCTTTTCACCGGCCCATCCCCAGGTGCTGCCCCAATTTTCCAAAGTGGAAGACATCCTGGCCAATGCCCAGCAGCATTTCTGGGCACTGCGTCTTTCCGGCATGCCCGACGGGCTGTATTTCGAGCGCGGCGTCAATCTGGAAAAACGTCATGTGGCCGATGCCGAAAACGAGGACCCGGTGTTACGGCTGGCCAGCACGTATGTGACGGCGGAAAACCGCATCCGCGACACCGTCCAGGTTCCCGGCCCCCGAATTCTGACCTTTGCCACGGCGCTTAAATACGACACCTTCCCCCTGCCGCAGCTGCTCAAGGATCTTTTAACCCTGGGCCGCGAAGGCATGGGCTGCCCGGTTGAATTCGAGTTTGCCGTCAACCTGGAAGATGCGGAAAATCACCGCGGCACCTTCAACATTTTGCAAATGCGCCCCATGTCGGCGGGCGAAGATCACCTGGACGTCGCCATCAGCGAGACCGATGTCGCCCGCGCGCTCTGCTACTCCACCGAAGCGCTGGGACATGGTCGCAAGCAGAACATCCGGGATATCGTCTATGTGCGCCCCGACACCTTCGATCCGGCCGATACCCCGGCCATCGCCAGAGCCATTGCCGCCTTGAACCAAGCGTTTCGAACCACGGGCCGGACCTATCTGCTCATCGGGCCGGGCCGCTGGGGATCCTTTGACCGCTGGTTGGGCATTCCGGTCAAATGGAGAGATATCGACGCGGTCGGGGCCATGGTGGAGCTGCGCAACGAACACCTCAAGGCAGACCCGTCCCACGGTTCGCACTTCTTTCACCATATCACGGTCAACGGGATTCCCTATCTGACGGTCACCGAGGGGGAAAACGACCACATCCGCTGGGATCTTCTGAAATCCCTGCCCCATCGCGTCACCGATGATCATCTGGGCCATGTCCGCCTCGACCGGCCGCTGACCATCAAGTGCGATGGAAAGCAGATGCGCGCCGTCATCCTTCTCTAAAGAAAAGCCGGCAACCGTCGATAACACCAGCAACGTTCAACAACGGCCGGTAGGGACCGATCCTGGGGGGTCTGATCGACCGGCCTTCGCTGCCACAGGAAGGAGTGCCTGTCATGGCCAAGAAAATGGACCTTGTCTTTTTTGATGATCTGGGTTTCGGCTGGATGATGGAGGCATCGCAGATCGAACGGCTTCGGGAAAAGCAGGCGATCGAGCAGATCGTGATCCAGCGTTCCCTCGCCGAGTTGCTGCGCAAGAACAAGCCCATCTAGCTAAAAAACGCCCCCCTTTCCCTTGCGGGCCGGTCCATCCGCTGGCGGCCCGCCCGGCG
>NZ_BBCC01000341.1 GCF_001311845.1 Desulfosarcina cetonica JCM 12296
AAAGCGCGGTCCCCACCCCCACCAGCAGGCTGATTCGCCCGCCGAAGCACACCTGGCCATAAGATCCACGCCCAGTTCGTCGGTTCCCATAAGATGGCTGCGGCAGGGGGCGATCAGGGCCGGACCGGATGGCACGCGGGGTGAGTGCCGGCAGATCCAGGGCGCCCCCAACGCCAGCAGAAGGACCAGGGTCAACAGGCCCATGCCGATCCTCCCGCCATCGCCCAACAGGTCGCTATGGTGGCCTGGGCGAACAATCCGGCTCGCCGCCAGCGACACGCCGTTCATGAGCGCGGGGACTCCAGGTGTTGGATCCGCGGATCGAGGCGCCGATAAACCAGATCAGCCGCGAAATTGGCCGACAGGACACTGACCGTCACCAACAGAAAAATGCCTTGAATCATCGGATAATCGTGAACCAGCACCGCCTCCCGCATCAGGCGGCCCAACCCGGGATAGGCAAAGACGTTCTCCACCAAAATGGCGCCGCCCACCAGGCCGCCCAGGCTGAGAAAGATACGCGTGACAATGGGCAGCATGGCATTGCGCAGGGTGTGACGCTTCAGAATGCGCAGGGGATGCAGGCCCTTGGCCCGGGCGGTGCGGACATAATCCCGGGCCAACACGGTGGTCATGCTGTTGCGGGCCAATAGCGCCATGCCGCCGGTACGTACCAGGGTCAGGGTCAGCACCGGCAGGGCGGCATGCCGGGCGATATCCAGGATCTTGTCCATCACGCCGTTGTGGTCCGCAAAATGGGTCATTGCCCCGGAAAGCGGAAACCACCGCAGGCCCGCCGCCAGGGTAAAGAGAAGCACCAGCCCGAGCAGGAAGGCGGGAATCTCGGAAAAAGCGACGATCGCCGGGAAGAGCCACCGGTCCACAAAACGGCCGCGATGATAGGCGCTGAGGCTTCCCAGCAGGCAACCGGCCAGGCTGCTCAGCCCCACGGCCAGGCTGACCAGCAACAGGGTCCAGGGCAGACGCTGGAAAAGGACCCGGCTGACATCCTGGTTGTAATAGATGGAGTATCCCATGTCGCCTTTGATCAGGGAACCCAGATAGGTGCCGTACTGCACCGCCAGCGGCCGGTCCAGACCGTATTGCCGCTGGTAGTACGCCTGCTGGGCCTGGCTGAAGCGGGCCACCTCGTCGCCCTCATCGGCGGAGAGATACAAAAACGGATCGCCGGGCATGGTCCGCGGCAGGACGAAATTGAGCGTCACGATCACCCAGACCGTAAACAGGTATTCGAAAAACCGTTTGCCGTGGCCAAGGGTCATGGAGAATTTCGTTTTCTATCGTTTCAGGGCCACGCCGCTGCGCGTCAGATAAGAGAGCTTGCCGTGCGGCAGGCTATGGTGGTCGTACATGAACATCCAACCGTCATACCTGGCCGGCCGATAGATACTGTAGGCGGTGGTGTAGAAAAGCGGGATCTCGGGCACCTGCTCGGCCAGTTCCCGCTGAATATCGGCAATCAGCTGCCGCCGCCGGGCCGGATCGATCTCGGTTTGCTGGCGGTTTAACAGATCCAGCAACACCGGCGCGTTGAATCCGACGAGGCCGGAATGGGAGGGCGCCGCGTTCGGTCCCTTGGAGCCACCGGCAAAGCGCACGCGCAGGTAATCCGGATCGCCGCCCCAGCGCCGTGTCCCAGAATCGCCAATTGGTAGTCGGCGGCCCGCACCCGGGAATCCCGGGTCTTGCCGTCCACGCTGATCACCTTGACGCCAATGCCCACCTCACCCAGCCGCTGCCGGAGCAACTCGGCCATGCGCACCTCCTGGCTGCCGCACAAAAGGGTCAGTTCCAGGGGCTGACCGTCGGCGGTCTGCCTGAGACCGGTCGTGTCCATTCGCCGGAACCCGGCTCCGTCCAGAAGCAGCTCTGCCTGTTGCGGATCGAAGGAATAGGAACGGATTCCCTGGGCCGCCATGACATGATCCGGCGGCAGAATTCCCATCCTGCCCGGCACCGCCGCCCCGCGGGGGATTTTCTCGACCAGTTCCTTGCGATCGATGGCACAGGCCAGGGCCTGCCGCACGGAACGGTCCCGCAGCCAATCCACCCCCTCCATGTTCATCAGCAGCCGATATCCCCAGAAGGCGGGGCTGCGCACGATGGTATGGGTCGGATCGTCCTTGAAACGGGGCATGAGGTCCGGACTGAGCGTGGTCAGATCGATTTCGCCTTTTTCGTAGGCCAGGGCCGCCTCGCCCACGGGAATGTACTCGATGGCCCCCACCCGCTGGCGCGGCCCCCAGTACTTTTCGAAAGCCTCGAAGCGATACGTGCCGTGGGCCTTGTCGTAGTCCGTCAGGCGGTAGGGACCGCAACCGATCACCGCTTCCGGTGCGGTGAATTCCTTGGGCCGATCCACGGTTTCCCAGATATGTCGCGGGATAATGCGCGTCCGGCCGATGTTGTCGAGCATGGCGGCATGGGGCTGCTTCAGCTTCACGCATACCGTTTGTCCGCCCTCCACGAAGACCGATTCGATCGTGTCGAAGATATAGGACCAGGTGGCCGCATGCCGGTTGGCATAGACCAGGGAGAAAGCCACATCGTCTGCGGTCAGCGGGCGGCCATCCTGCCAGAAGACATTCCGACGCACGACAAACCGATAGGTCAGCCCGTCATCGGCGATGCGGTAACTTTCGGCCAGCCAGGGAATCAGCCCTTTCTCATCACGCTCCAGGAGGCTGTCGAAAATCAGACACATCTTGAAGCCTCCCCCACCCCGGGGATAATGGGCAAACGGCGTGGGATAGCCCCAATCGCCGCCGGCCAGTCGGAGAACATCCACCTCAAAAGGCTGGGTCGCTTTGGCATCCACCGATGTCACCGGCATCTCTTCCTCGGGTTTGTCGCCGCAGGCGATCAAAAGCATGAGAAAAATGAGCAGAATGAGAATCTGCCATCCGGTCCGGGTGGGTTTCATTGCAGGTCTTCCGTCGGGTCGTGAATTTTCTGATTGACCGACCACAGCATCATGCCCTGGCAGGCGCGCCGCTCATCGACAAAGTGGCCATTTTCGCAGCGCTGGTCGACAAACGCGGCCACCTTGTCCCTGAGCGCATCGGTGAGATCGGTGAATCCCTCCAGGTGCGTGGTGAAATCCGCAATGGCCTTGTCCCGGGACATGCGGTTTTCCCGTTGCCAGAAATCGAAGCGCAGTTCAGGCCGGTACCCCATGGCGTAAACCAGATTGAAAGGATGAATGATATCGCCGGGATGACCGTCCAGCGTCTCAGCGAACAGTTCCCGCCAAAGCGTGCCATACCACTGATGCCATCCCAAACCGGAGAAGGCGCTCAGGTAGCAATGGCCCTTTGATGCGGCCATCATCTTACGCAGGTTGGCCGGTCCGTCGATGCCCGGGGTCATGGAGGCGAACACCAGATCGAAGGCGCCTTCCCAGCCATCGCGGGCAAGATCCACCGCCTGCCAGGTGCGCTGATCGGTTGAAATGGCGCTGATGCCCTGCTCCGCCATGCGGCCCTTCAGGATGTCGACCATGCGCCCGAGGGCTCCAGGGCGGTCACCCGG
>NZ_BBCC01000342.1 GCF_001311845.1 Desulfosarcina cetonica JCM 12296
ATCCGGAGATGATGCCGCCCATCCGTGGCGAGGACGTGATCCGCGCCTATGACCCGGCGACGGCCAAATCGGATGTGTTCGCCATGCTGCTGCGCGGCCAGGCGGCCGCGGCCAAGGCCATGCTGCTGCTCAAGGGTGCCGCTGCCCCCAAGGGTCATGGCATCGCCTTCATCCCCCCGGATCCGGGCCTGGACCCGGCCATCCGCATGGGCGTGTTCGCCTGCCGCTGCAACGATTCGCTGGGCTGGTCGGAGGGCATGGACAATTACTTGCAATGGCTCCACGACCGGCCGGATATGGTCCACGCCGAGGCCCTGAATGCGGCCTGCACGCCCGACGGCATCGCCCACATCCTGAGCACCGTGCGGGAGCGCGAGCTCACCCGGGTGGTGCTGGCTTCGTGCGTCTGCTGCCCGCTGGATTTCATTTGCAGTGCCTGCACCGACCAGCGCAGCCGCCTCAAGGTCGGTCTGTTCAACGGCACCGGCATCAGCCGCTCCATGGTGCAGACCGTCAACCTGCGTGGCGAGGTGCTGCGACTATTCAAGCACCATCCGGAGCTGGTGGTGGAACGCTTTGTCGGATTCATGGACCGCGCCATCAGCCATGCGGCCCACTTGCTGCCCTTTCCCACGCCGGCGCGCGACTACAACTTCACCACGGCCGTGATCGGCGGCAGCGAGGCCGCCTTGACGGCAGCCATGACCCTGGCCCGGGCCGGCCATGACGTGATTCTGATGGGCGCCGCCGGCGGCGCTGGTGAGAAAATCGCGCATCCCAGCATCTACGCCTTGGACGATGCCCAAGTAACCCGCATCAGGGCACCATCGGCAATTTCAAGGTCCGTACCCAAACCCAAGGCGTGGATCGCACGTTTACTGCGGGTTGTGTCATCCTGGGCGGGAAGCCCCGCGACCTTGCGCTTTATCGTCGCCGGCATGGGCATCCCGAGCAGCGCCCGCACACGGCCGCCCGGAGCGGCGAAGACAATGGCGCGCCCTTTCTTTTTCCGGGGATGACCTCCATATCCGGCCTGTTTTGGCCGATCCGCCCGGCGTGGCAATTTCCAAGCGCACCAAGGGGACTGCCGCCGCCGTTCAGGCTGCCGCCGCCATGCCCCGGGGACCGCGTCACAGCCGGGGCTATTCCGTCAAGGTCAGGGAGGACCTGTGCCGCGGCTGCGGACGTTGCCTCGTGGTCTGTCCGTACCAGGCCATCGCCTTGCGGCCCAATAGCGTCGGCGGATACCATGCCGAGGTGGACGAGGCCTTTGCAAGGGATGCGGCAACTGCATCTCCATCTGCCCGTCGGACGCGGCCGACAGCCCATACCGGGACCATGTGTACTTGGAGATGTCGGTCGAGAAGATGCTGACGGATTCGTAAGAAACCCAATATCGGCGTTACGAGAATCCTTCGTCACTGCGGCGTACGTAAAAGTACGCCTCATTCCTTAAGGATTCGCAAGCCTTGATCTTGAGCTTCTTACGAATCCCTAGAAACGGCGACTTTTACAAGACCATCGATACTGTCTGTTTGGGAGGGGAGTGAGAGGATAGGGACGATCCATGCCTGATTTTAAAATCATCGTGTTTCTCTGTAACTGGGGCCCGCATGCGGCGTACCAGCAGCTGCAGGACCAGGGGGCAAGGATCCCCAACGAGATCCGCATGATCCGCATTCCCTGCAGCGGACGGATCACCAAGGCGCTGCTCTTGCGCTCCTTTGAAATGGGCGCCGACGGCGTGGTCCTTTTGGGCTGCCAGCCGGATCGTGCCGTTACGGCAGCGGCACGCGCAATGCCCGGGACAATACCTCGGAAACCCGCCGGATTCTCGAACTGATGGGCATCGGTGGCGATCGCCTGCAATTGGGGAATTTCCTGCCCGATCAACCCCAGGCCCTGCTGGACGATCTGCAGGCCTTTGCCCGCCGGATTCGCCAGATGGGTCGCAGCCCCGTGGCCACCAGCCGAGCGGTCGGTGTCGTTGAGACCGGGACCATGACGCCCGAGGCCATCGTGGCGGCCCACGATGTGTTTGCCTGCCAGGATTGCGGCAAATGCACCTCGGCCTGCTCCCTGGCATTGGCGGGCAAACCCTACTCACCGCGCGAGATCGCCAATCGCATCATCGCCGGACAAGCCGACGACCTTTCCGTGCGCCAGGCGGTGAATGCCTGCCTGACCTGCGGGGTCTGTTACGAGCGCTGCCCCTCGGCGGTCAATTTTCCGGAATTCATTCGCTCCATGCGCGCCTACTACCAGCAACACCAGCTGGCCGAGGCGCCCACCCACGGGGGCTTCTTCCAGAGCATGATGCGCGCCATGACCGCCGAGACGCTGTCGCCCCGGCGCTGGCAGGACCTGCCGGCAAAAATCCGTACCCGGCCGGACGGCTCGGTGCTCTTTTTCGGTGGCTGCGCCCCTTATTTCGACATTTTTTTCAATAAGTTCCTCGGCGTTGCGACCGCCCGCATCCTGGAGGACAGCCTGCGCCTGCTCAATTTTTTCGATGTCGAACCGATTGTGCTGGAAAGCGAGATCTGCTGCGGCCACGATCTGTTGTGGACCGGCGACCGCGAGAATTTCCTGCGCCTGGCGCGGCGCAATGCCCGGGCCTTTGCCGAGAGCGGCGCCAGCGAGCTGATCACTGCCTGTCCGGAGTGCTATCGCACCCTGGCCCATGACTATCCGGCAAACGGCGTGACCCTGCCGCTGACCGTCACCCACATTCACGACTTCCTGGAGCGTGAGATCGACAAGGCGGCGGTGGGCTTCAAACCCCTTGGCGCCACGGTGACCTTTCAGGATGCCTGCCGCCAGAGCCGATTCGACGGTCGTGCCGATTTGCCGCGTAAATTGCTGGCCCGCATGACCGGCACTAAATGCATCGAAATGCCCGAGTCGGGCACGGGCGCGGTGTGCTGCGGCAACAGCGCCTGGACCGGATGCGATGCTTACTCCAAGGCCCTGCAGGTCAAACGGCTTACCAGCGCCCGCCAGACCGGCAGCGAAATGATCCTCACCGCTTGCCCCAAGTGCCAAATCCATCTGCGCTGCGCCATGGAGGACGCCATGCGCGCCGAGGATCTGCAGATGGAGACCCTGGACCTGGTCAGCGCCATCGCCAGGACGATCTACTGGGAAGGGAGTTGAGAAAAAAGTGTTAAGTTTTAAGTGTTAAGCAAATGTATGCTGTCGATTTCTAAAATCGGTTCAATCCTTCCCTTGACACTTAACACTTCAAACTTAACACCTCCCCAATCCTGCCCTGGGCGTTCCGTATCCGTGTTAACTGGTGGATAATTTTCACTATCAGAAATGTATAGGTATTCCCATGACAACGCAAACGACCTTGACAGCATCAGCCCCTTCTGCAGACCGCTCCCATGATACCCCCCGCGTGGGCGTTTATGTGTGCCATTGCGGCCTGAACATCGCCCAGACCGTGGATTGCGACGGGATCGCCGCGCGCGCGACCGGCCTTTCCGACGTGGTCGTGGCCAAGGGCATCGGCTA
>NZ_BBCC01000343.1 GCF_001311845.1 Desulfosarcina cetonica JCM 12296
TGACGGCGGGACGGCCTCGACGGCCGGCACCTGGGCTTCCAAGTCGGCAAGCATCTCTTCCAGGGCCTCTCCCGACGATCGGTGAGAAACACCGGTGCGCCGGTGGTGGGGATCCGCGTGCCACCCAGCTTCAAGGGATAGCGCCCTTTCTGGGGCACATGGCGGGTCACCCGGCAGATGGTGTGGCCGGGCTCGTCCTCGTAGCCGATACGCAGGACATCGCCGGGCAGAAGGGCCTGGCGGACCACCACCCAGGGATTCTTGGCCGGCCCCTGCACCTTGCCCATGAAAAGCCCCGAGGCGGTCTGTCGGCGGGTGTCGATGGGCGCCTGGGGCCGCTGGGGCAAAAAGCGATAATGGGAGCCCTCGCGCCCCAGCCCCTGGGCCAGGAGAGCCAGGGCATCGCGTTTGGCCGCCGCATCCTTTCCCGCGTCGCGCAACAGGCGATAGGCGCTGACCGTATAGAAGACGTAATGAGGGCCCTTTTTGCGCCCCTCGATCTTCCAGGCCCTCACCTTTTCCACCTGGTCCAGGATCTTGACCAGCACGTCCACGGAAAAATCCTGACAGGAGAAGGCCCGCGTCGTCTGGCCGCCCTGGCGGTAACGCCGGCGGCAGGGCTGGACGCAACGACCGCGCAACCCGCTCTTGCCGCCCATGAACGCTGCTCCAGTAGCAGCGGCCCGAAACCCCGTAACATAACGCGCCGTGAATGAACGTTTCCAGATCCATGCCCTCGGGGCAGGCCGCGGCCATGGCCTTGATCTCGTCGATGGAAAGCTCCCGGGGAACCACCACCCGCGCCACTTGCAAGTGCCGGGCAATGAATCCCAGCGCCCGGGGAAAACTCACGTTGGCCAGGGTGGAAAGGTGGATTTCACCGCGAAATCCCGCCTGGCGGGCCAGCAGCACGACCCCGGGATCCTGGACGATCAGGGCGTCCGGCCGCACCTGGCGCTGCAGCCCGTCGATCACTTGTCCTGCCCGGTCCACCTCGTCCGGCTTGATCAGCGTGTTGACGGTAACAAAGACCTTCACCCCGCGGGCATGGGCCAAGCCCACCAACTGGGCCAGCTCCTCAAGGGAGAAGTTCTTGGCTTCCATGCGCGCCGACAGGGATTTGAGACCGCAATAAATGGCATCGGTGCCGGCGGCCAGGGCGGCCAGAAACGCGGCACGGTTTCCCGCCGGGGCGAGAATGGCCGGTTGATGGAGGTTGGGAGCGTTCACGATCAGGCGGTTCCGTTGCTTGTGTTGATGACCGCGCCACCAGTCTTTGCCGGCAGCGCACGAGAATAGGCCACCATACTCGTTGGCGGCGCCGGGGGTCAAGCAGGGATGAAATGAGCCAAATGACAAAGCCCAAAATCCGAATGTCAATTGAAGGATCGAATCGATTTTAAATCGATGGAACGCCGCTATTTGGCATTTGGATTTTGACATTTGGCATTTTCATTTTCCTGGGATAGAATTGTCGACCATTGTATGGCCCGTGTGATAAATTGTGTGCTTTCCATTCCCCACCTTTCCCTTGCCCTTATGGCAATTCGTCTTATATTATCGGCACTGTTTCGATCCACCGGCCAGCGGTTTCCCCCAACGCGCACCGGCGCTCTCCCTCTTCAACGGATCATGGCCACGTTTACGGGCATGAAAGGATAAGCGTATGAAACTGGCAGTCAGCGGAAAAGGCGGCGTAGGCAAGACAACATTTTCGGCCCTTTTGGCCCGGACCCTGAGCGATCGCGGCAAGACCGTGCTGGCCATCGATGCCGACCCGGACGCCAACCTGGCGGCGGCCCTGGGCATCGCCGATGCCGACAAGATCACCCCCATCGCCGAAATGAAGGAGCTGATCTTCGAACGCACCGGCGCCCAGCCCGGCACCATCGGCGGATTCTTCAAACTCAATCCCAAGGTCGACGATATTCCCGACACCCTCTCCACCCGCCTGGGCAACATCAAGCTCATGCGCCTGGGCAGCGTCAAGAAAGGGGGTGGCGGTTGCCTCTGCCCGGAGTCCACCCTGCTCAAGGCCCTGGTCACCCACGTGGTCCTGGGACGCAACGAGGTGGTGATCATGGACATGGAGGCCGGCATCGAGCATCTCGGTCGGGCCACGGCCCAGGCCGTGGACAAGCTGATCGTGGTCGTCGAACCGGGCCGGCGCAGCATCGACACGGCCGAACACATCAAGCGCCTGGCCGCCGAGATTCATCTTAAAAACATCGCCGTGGTGGGTAACAAGATCCGTGGCCCCAAGGATGAGGAATTCCTGCGCACTCAGCTAAACGGATTCGAGTTCCTTGGATTCCTGCCTTATGACAACGTCCTCATCGAAGCCGACCTCTCCGGCGCATCGCCCTACGAGACCGCAACGACCGCCAAGGAAGTGGTCGCTGACATCATCGATAAATTGTAGCCCATCATATGAGCCATCCGCCCAAAGGCGCCCCCCAGGGGCGCCGCCGTTATCCGTCGCGCAAAAAAGACAAGGCCGACCGTCGTCGCGCTTTCCCCATCTCACTCCCGACGCCGACCCGCAGCTCAAGGCGGTCTTCGCCGATATCGGCACCCCCAGGAACCGGCCCTTCAAGCCCGATCGCTTCCAGACCGAGGCCGTTGCCGTTATCGCTGAGGCGGATTGCCTGGTAACGGCGCCCACCGGTGCGGGCAAAACCTGGATTGCCGTCCAGGCCATCCGGCGCGTGTTCGATGCCGGTGGCCGCGCTTGGTACGCCTCACCGCTCAAGGCCCTCACCAACGCCAAGTTGATCGAGTTTTCCGATATTTTCGGCCCCGACCAGGTGGGGATTCTCACCGGTGACCGCAAGGAGCGGCCCGACGCCCCGATCATCGTGGGCACCACCGAAATCCTGCGCAACCAGCTTTACGATGCCATGCATCAGGGCGTCTCCCTGAACACCGACCTGGTCGTGCTGGACGAGGCCCACTTCCTGGGCGACGAGGAGCGCGGCGTGGTCTGGGAGGAAACCATGATTTACCTGCCGCCGCGCATCCCCCTGCTGATGCTGTCGGCCACGGTGGGCAACGCCGGCGCCATTGCCGACTGGCTGACCGCCATCCGCGGACGCCCCTGCCAAGTGGTGGCCGAGAACCGTCGACCGGTGCCCCTGGTTCCCATGGTGCTCGACCCGTCCGGCACATTGCTACCCCTCAAGGCCAAGGGCGAACGCGGGGGCCGCAAGCTGCACAAACGCGTCGAAAGCCTGGCCAAGGCCAAGAAAGCACCGGAGCTTTCCCGAGGCCGTGGACTGCCGCCCTTCGGCGACATCCTGCGCGTGCTCAAGGCCTTCGACCTTTTACCGGCGATCTTCTTCCTCAAATCGCGCAGCGACTGCGACGCGGCCCTGAACCTGTGCCATGGTGCCGTACCCCTGAGCGACGACCAGAAAGCCCGCATCATCGACCGCGTCCACCAATTGACCGAAAATTCGCCGCACCTGGCCCAGCACCGCCAGCGCCTGCATGTGGAG
>NZ_BBCC01000344.1 GCF_001311845.1 Desulfosarcina cetonica JCM 12296
CGTTGCCCCGGCGGCCCGATCCTTGGGCACCACCAGGCCATCGGCGCCACGCAGTGGGCCGTGCGCACGATGGCGCCCAGGTTGTGCGGATCGACAATGCTGTCCAGAATCACCAGCAGGCAGCCGCCGGTACCGGTCAGGTCAAGGGATTCCAGATCGTCCAGGGGCAGGGACGAAACCCGCATGGCCACCCCCTGGTGTTGGTCGCTGCCGCTGGCCTGACGCAGATCCTCGGGCGCAAGATACTCCACGGCAATGCCACGGGCCTCGGCAAGGCTGACGATCCGCCCTGGCGCTCGGAAGGCACCTTGCGGTCGATCAGCAGGGCATCGATCCGTCGGCGGTTGGCGATCAGCGCCTCCGTCACCGGATGAACGCCGTAAAGCACCTCCCGGCCTGGAGATGCCGGCCGGCGGGCACGGTGTTTCATGGGCATTTCAAGGGACCTCGCCCTTTAAAATGCCGACGAACCGTTCGATGGCCACCGGCAGGTCGTCATTCACCACCAGATGCCGGTAGTGCGCCTTGCGGGCAATCTCGGCGGCGGCATTGCGCAGGCGCTTCTCGATCACCGCGGCATCGTCCTGACCGCGGCGGACGAGCCGCTCGCGCAACGCCGCCAGGGAGGGCGCCATGATGAAAATTGTCTCCGTATCCGGGTAACGCGCAAGGATCTGCGCCGCGCCCTGGACGTCGATATCCAGGAGCACATCCCGGCCGGCGGAAAGATGGCTGTCGATGAAATCGGCCGAGGTGCCATAATAATTGTCGTGCACCTGGGCCCATTCGGCCCACTGCCCCGCGGCGATGCCCTGGCGGAAGGCCTCCGGGCTGACGAAGAAATAGTCGCGGCCTTCCAACCTCGCCGGGTCGCGGCGGACGCGTGGTCGTACTCACCGAGTAGACCAGGTCGGGCAACCGCTCGCGGGCCGCCTGACACAAGGTGCTCTTGCCGGCGCCGATGGGGCCGAGACCACGAAGAGTCGCCCCCGCCCCGCCGGCCCCGATGGCTGATCCGGGTCAACGGCTGTCTTCGGATTCATTGGCGCCCCCCTTCTCCTTTTTCAGATCCTCGTATCGCTGCGCCACGGTTTCGAATTGGATGGCGGACAGCACGATATGGTTGCTGTCCATGACGATAATGGCGCGGGTGCGCCGCCCCTGGGTGGCGTCAATCAGATGGCGTTGCTCGCGGGCCTCATCCTTAAGGCGCTTCATGGGCGAGGACGCAGGGGAAATGATCGCCACCACCCGTTCGGCCACCACCGTATTGCCGAAACCGATGTTGAGCAGTTTCTTTTCCATCGGCACCCGCCCGGAGAGGCCGTCGGGCTTATTCGACATTCTGAACCTGCTCGCGCAGCTTTTCCAGCTCCGACTTGACGGCCACGATCGTATGGGACATGGCCGCCTTGCCGGATTTGGCACCCATGGTGTTGAATTCGCGGTTGAACTCCTGCAACAGGAAATTGAGCGGCCTTCCGGCCGGCGCATCGTCGGCCATCAGGGACCGAAACTGCTGAATATGGCTCTTGGCGCGCACGATCTCCTCGGAAATGTCGCTGCGATCGGCCAAGAGGGCCGCCTCCTGGGAGATGCGGGTCTCATCGATCTCGACAATGCCGCGGGTCAGGGCCTCGATGCGCTCGACGAGCCGCTGGCGGGCCAGGGCGGGAACCTGATCGGCCTGGGCCTCAATCTTTGCCAGCATGACGGCGATGCCGTCCAGACGCTGCCGGAAATCCTCGGCCAGGTTGTCCCCCTCCACCCGGCGCATGGCATCCAGGTCGGACAAAGCGGCCGACAGGCACGGCAGCAGTTCCTGCCAGATGGCATCCAGGTCCTTTTCCGCCTCGACGGCCTGGATCATGCCGCCCGCCGCCAAAATCGTCTCCAGGGGAACCGGCGCGGTTCGGCCAAGGGCCTGGCTCAAGCCGTCCAGGGCCTGTTGATAGCCCGTGCGCGGGGCAGGTTGACCTCGAAGCGGTTGCCGGACTCGCCGTCATCCTGGATGTTCACGCGGATCTCCACCCGGCCGCGGGCCACGCGCTCGGCAATGACGGTTTTAATGCGCTCTTCCAGGGCCTCGTACCCGTGGGTCAGTTTCAGGGCCACATCCAGGTGACGGCTGTTGTAACTGCGCACCTCCACACGGAGGGTCAACGGCGCGGCCAGTCGTTCCGCGCGCGCATAGGCGGTCATGCTCTTGATCATGGTGGTTCCCTACCCTTGTTTCGACGGCAATCCGTCGCCGGCTGGTGCGGTTGGCCCATCGGCCGGTATTTTTTCAGATCCAACATATATTTATTTCGGACCAGGACTAAAAAGTCAATCATTCGCCGGTCGGCATAATCCGGGTAGGTCCATGGCAGGCTGCGAAAGCCGCCCTTCTGGAAAATCAGCGTCAGGTCGGCGTAAATGCCATCCCCGATGTAGATGCGGTGGGTGAAGTTCTTTCCCGTGGCCAACACGAAGCGCTCGGCCAAAAGGTAACCGGGATCGATGTTCACCCGGCGCTGGCCGTCCAGCGCATATTCGGTCTCGATGCCGTTGGTCAGCCGTTTGATCCCGGCCAGCCGGGTCTGGTCGATCAGCGGTTTGAACACCATCAGCCGGCGGTAAAGGGGCGCGCCCATCTCTTTTTCGTAGTAGCTGGTGAAATCGAAATCGAGCCAGGGGCTAACCATGTCCACAGCGCCCAGCCGATCCTGCAGTTTCCGGGCGATCGCGGCGGCCAGGGCCTGCTCTTTCAAGAAAAAGCCCACGATCAGTTTGGCGGGTTTGGGCGGTTGAGGACGGCTCATGGAGATCACGCTGTCGCTTAAGGTGTTGTCAGCGGCTTGGCTTCGTCGATGAGCATGATCGGGATATCGTCGCGGATCTCGTATACCAGCCGGCAGGCTCGCAAACCAGACCGTCTTGGGCCGCGTTGAGATGAATGTCCCCCTTGCACTTGGGGCAGGCAAGGATGTCGAGCAGTTCCGGGCTAATGGCCATGATGGTCTCCTTTTGCGCTGAGCTGGTTTTAGCTGAGCTAATTTTTGCTATCTGGGCCGTTGGCGGCCAGTTTGTGAGCGATGGCGGTAGTGCTGTGGCCGGGCAGAATCTCCACCAGGCGGACCGCGCCGCCATAGGCTTCGACGATTTCCCGGCCCACCACTTGATCGAGGCGATAATCGGCGCCCTTGACCAGGATGTCCGGCCGGAGCGCGCGGATCAGATTCAGGGGCGTGTCCTCATCGAAGAAAACCACCATGTCCACATCCGCGAGGGCACTTAAGATGGCGGCCCGGTCTTCGCCGGGAAGGATGGGACGGGCCTCACCCTTGAGCCGGCGGATGGAGGCGTCCGTGTTCAGGCCCACGATCAGTCGGTCCCCCAGGTGACGGGCCTGATGCAGCAGGCTCACATGACCGGGGTGCAGGAGATCGAAGCAGCCGTTGGTGAAGACGATGCGCTGGTCGGCCTGGCGCCAGCGGGAGAGGCGGG
>NZ_BBCC01000345.1 GCF_001311845.1 Desulfosarcina cetonica JCM 12296
GGTGTCCCTGGCGGTCGATGGCCAGGCTGGCCGTGAAGCGACCGTCGGCAAAGGGCTGGCCGCAGGCCGGCAGACCCAGGCAGAGGATTTCCCAGGCCATGCCCACGGCCCTCTCGGCCAGATGAATCTGCGTCGCCACCGCCGCATGGGCCCCCGGATAGACGATGGTTTCCTGGGGCAGCCATTCCAGACAGCCACCGCTGTCCACCCGCAGGTGGTGGGTCTGCTCGGCCAGGGCACCGTTGCTGCGATAGAATTTGGTCGCCCCGGGGGTCGTGAGCAGGGCCGCGGCGTCTTCCCGGACCCTTGCCCGGATTTCCAGCCGGTCGCCGCCCACCACCCCGCCGGGCGGATGCAGGATCACCGCATGGCATACCTCCGGCTCCGGATAGAGCGGCCGCTGCACGCGCAAGGGGCCCTGGTGACGGTTGGTTGCCAAAACCGTCGCATCGCCGCGCCGTTCAAACCCCAGCTCCAGACCGGCAAACCAGCCATCGTGGGGCGTCTCCATTGCCTGCCGGGCCGCGGTCACGCTACACCGTCAGGTAGTGCTGGACCATCTGTTCGTCCAGATGGTCGATGGCCTCGCTGGCCACCACCCGCCCACGGTCGAGGATGGTGAAACGGTCGGCCACGGCGCGGGTGAAGGTGAGCTTCTGCTCCACCAACAAAACGGTCATGCCCATCTCGGTGCACAGTCGCCGGATGATCGCGCCGATCTCCTGGACGATGTTGGGCTGAATGCCTTCCGTGGGCTCGTCGAGGATCAAGAGCGTCGGCTGCAGGACCAGGGCCCGGCCGATGGCCAATTGCTGCTGCTGGCCGCCGGAAAGATCGCCGCCCAGCCGGCCGCGCATCTGATCCAGCACCGGAAAGAGATCGAAAATCCGATCCGGAATGCGTTTCAATTTCTCCTTGCCGGTGGTCAGGCCAATGGCGAGATTCTCTTCCACGGTCAGCAGCGGAAAGATCTGACGGCCCTGGGGCACATACCCCACGCCCAGGCGCGCGCGCCGGTCGGCGGGCAATCGGGTGATGTCGGTATCCACCAGGCGGATCCGGCCGGAGCGAACCGGCAGAAGCCCCATGACGCAACCCAGGAGGGTGGTCTTGCCCACGCCGTTCCTGCCCATCAGGCAGGTGCATTGGCCCTGGGGCACCTCCAGATCAACATCCCAGAGGGTATGGCTCTCACCGTAAAACTGGTTGAGTTTCTCTACGCGGAGCATTGGGTTTCTCCCAGATAGACTTCGATCACGGCCGGGTTGTTCTGCACCTCGTCCATGCGACCCTCGGCCAGGACGCTGCCCTGGTGCAGGACGGTGACCTTGCGGGCAATGGCGCGCACGAAGTCCATGTCGTGCTCGACCACCACGACGCTGTGCCGGCCCGCCAGGCTGACCAGCAGCTCGGCGGTGCGCTCGGTCTCCTGCTGGGTCATGCCGGCCACCGGTTCGTCCACCAGGAGCAGTTTGGGGTTCTGCATGAGCAGCATGCCGATCTCCAGCCATTGCTTCTGGCCGTGGGAGAGGGAACCGGCCCGGGCACGGATCTCCTCCTTGAGCCCGATGGTGGTCAATACGGTTTCGATCTTGTCCTGCTGGGCCTGGTTGAGGCGTGCCGTCAGGGTGGACCAGACCCTTTTATCGCCCACCATGGCCAACTCCAGATTGTCGTGCACCGTATGGTTCTCGAAAACCGTGGGCTTCTGGAATTTGCGGCCGATGCCGGCCCGGGCGATTTCCGGTTCACTGAGACGCAGCAGGTTGATCTGTTGGCCGAACCAGGCCGATCCGCTGTCCGGGCGGGTTTTGCCGGTGATGATGTCCATGATGGTGGTCTTGCCGGCGCCGTTGGGACCGATGATGCAGCGCAGCTCGCCATCCTCGATGTAGAGGTTCAAATCGTCGACGGCCTTGAACCCGTTGAAACTCACCGAAATCCCTTCCAGGTAGAGGATGATCCCGTGGGTCAGATCCAGATCCGGCGGAATGTCGGGGACCAGAAAATCAAAGACCTGGTCGCGGGGCCAGAATTCACGGAATTTTTCCATGGCGGTCATCAGCGCGCCTCCTTTCCGGCGAAGCGTCCGCGTTTAAAGAGACCGGCCACGCCATCGGGCAGGAAGATCGTCACCAGCACGAAGAGGGCGCCCAGGCCGAAGAGCCAGGCATCCGGGAAGGCGGCCGTGAGATAACTCTTGGCGAAGTTGATCAAAAGGGCGCCGATGATCGCCCCGTAGAGGGTGGCGCGGCCGCCGACGGCCACCCAGATGACGATTTCGATGGATGCCAGGGGGGCGAATTCCGTGGGGTTGATGATGCCACCTGGGGCACGTAGAGGGCCCCGGCAATGCCGGCCAGGATGGCCGAAAAGGTGAAGATCCACAGCTTGGCGTCCTCCACGCGGTAGCCGATGAAGCGCGCGCGGTCCTCCTGGTCGCGGATGGCCGTGGAGAGGCGCCCCAGGCGCGAGCCGACGATCCAGCGGCAACCGATGTAGCCGGCGGCCAGGGCCAGGGTCGAGGCCACGAACAACCCCGCGCGGGTGGCGTCGGACTGCAGGGAAAAACCGAGGATATCCTTGAAATCGGTCAGCCCGTTATTGCCGCCGAAGCCCATCTCATTACGGAAAAAGGCCAGCATCAGGGCGTAGGTCAAGGCCTGGGTCATGATCGAGAGGTAGACCCGGTGACCCTTGAGCGAAAGGCCAGCCAGCCGAAGACGATCGCCAGGGCGGCGGGAACGAGAATCACCATCAATACGGCAAAGCCGAACCAGTTGAAGCCGTGCCAGAACCAGGGCAGGGCCTTCCAATTGAGAAAGACCATGAAGTCGGGCAGAAGCGGATTGCCGTAGACGCCGCGGCTGCCGATCTGACGCATCAGGTACATGCCCATGGCATAGCCGCCCAGGGCGAAAAAGGCGCCATGGCCCAGGCTGAGAATGCCCAGGTAGCCCCAGATCATGTCGACACTGATGGCCAGTAGCGCATAGCACAGATACTTGCCCAAAAGGGTCATGGTGTAGGTGGAGACGTGCAGCGGATGGGCTTCGCCGGTGGAAAGGTTGAGCAGGGGCACCAGGATGCCGGTGACCAGGAGCAGCCCCAGAAGCCATGTTCCGGCACGGTCGCTTGCAAATGTTTTCGGTAGCGCTTTCATAATCAAGGATCACCCGGCCGCCCGGCCCTTTTGGGGAAAGAGTCCCTGGGGCCGTTTTTGGATAAACAGAATGATGAACACGAGAATCAGGATTTTGGCCAGCACGGCGCCCGACCAGGGCTCGAGGAATTTATTGGCCACCCCCAGGGTCAGCCCGCCCAAAAGGGTGCCCCACAGGTTGCCCACGCCACCGAAGACCACCACCATGAACGAATCGACGATATAGGCCTGACCCAGGTTGGGGCCCACGTTGGTCAACTGGGAGAGGGCCACGCCGGCAATCCCGGCGATA
>NZ_BBCC01000346.1 GCF_001311845.1 Desulfosarcina cetonica JCM 12296
TGGACTGTTGTTCATATTACACCTCTGAATAATCTGAGTGACGATATCCCATTATAAATATGTATTTACAGTATGTTATACACTCTTTTTCATTAGCGGGGAATTAACCCCAGGATGTTCGTAAAGACACCCATTTCGATCATTATATGGATAGGTTTTGATGGTGCCCGCTTTACCCCATCTGCGAACTGTTGCCACTGTCACACCAAGTAGGCGTGCGACCTCTTCTGCAGTCAGTTTTCCCGTTGCGCGCAATCTTGCATAACGGGTTTTGAGCTTGTTGGCGTGTATGATTCCAGTGACGATCCTTCTATCGAACCGATGTCCCTGGGCGGATTTATAGCCACGGTTATCAAGGATGGTGGCTATTTCCGAGTAAGTATGATCGGCAAGCAGTTCATCGACAATCTCGACGATTTTCGGATTCGTCGCATTATATTGCCAGCCTGTAGAGGAGGGGGTAGAGTCAACGTTTTTTTCGCACCACCCTTAAATCGAACATGCAGCGTGATATTTTCTCCTCTGATCATTGTTACATCCTCGATCAAAAATCTGATCATTCGCTTTTTTTCACGAATAGGGGTTCTCGGATTT
The DNA here is from genome assembly GCF_001311845.1 of Desulfosarcina cetonica JCM 12296. Taxonomy (GTDB): domain Bacteria; phylum Desulfobacterota; class Desulfobacteria; order Desulfobacterales; family Desulfosarcinaceae; genus Desulfosarcina; species Desulfosarcina cetonica. Next base: position 595 of record NZ_BBCC01000346.1, read on the forward strand.
TTCCATAGTTTCGGAAAATCCCTGGCAAGTTTTACTACTTCCTTTTGTTGCACTTTCTTCAATTTTTCCGATTCTTTTTGGCGATGTGTTTCATAGTAGTCATTGGCGTCTTGCAGCTGCCTGAGCTTTTCATTCCACTCCGCCTCAAGCGTATCCGCTACCAGTCGATTTTCAGGATCGACCTGCATAAACCGACGCCGTGCGAGATTGGCTTCATATTCCGCCCGTTCCACCTGTTGTTTTCGCAGTTTGTCAGCCTCATTAAAGCGGTCTTCCAGCTCTTTCTGAACTTGCAATGCCACCTCTAATGTCAGCGGCGTGACCGACTCGAGCACAAGTTTACTGATGGCCTCATTTATACTGGCACCCGGTATGTATTGACAACTATTTTCCCACCTCTCTATCCGGTGGCGCTGGCATAAATAAACCGGATCGACTCTACCTTTTTTCTGGTATTTATATCGTATCGTCATACGCTGACCGCATTTGCCGCAAATGGCCAATCCCTGCAGAAGACACGGTCCTTCACGGGGCGGTGTTTTTCTGTCTATGATGTTGTATGCGACAGCATTTTGTCGCATCCGGCGCAAGTTCTCTTCATACTGTTCCCAGGCAATATATGCCGGGTGGGCATCTTTGATCAGTACAAGCCATTCATCACGGGGAACCTTACGATACATGATGGACCCATCAATGTTTTTACGGGCTCGCCGAGCACCGTAGTAATATGCACCCGCGTATCTCGGGTTTTTTAAAATCACCAGTGCGCGCCCGCTCGTCAATCGTTGCCATTTTATCTTCCCTTTGTCTGGACCGGATTGGATTCGGCATGGAAATTTTACATCATCTTTCGCAAACGCCTTTACGGTCGCAAATGCGGCACCCGTCCGTTGAAAAATATCGAAAAACAAACGGATGCATTGCTGAACCTGTTTGTCCGGATCGATAATGATTTTATCATTGTGATCATAGATAAATCCAGTCGGCAAACGCGTTTTCAATTCCCCCCGCCGGGCCTTGCTTAAAATGCCTCCTCTGAGCCGGGACCTTAATACATGAAGTTCCACTTCGGAAAAAGTGCCTTTCATATTGAGCAGCAGGCGGTCGTTAAAATCGGTTGGATCATAGATCCCCTCCTCGTCGAGTATCAGCGTGTCGGTAAGCGCGCATATCTCTATCAGCCGGGCCCAGTCAGCGTTGTTGCGGGCCAGGCGCGAGACCTCCAGGCCCATCACGAGTCCCACACGCCCCAGACTGACTTCTGTCATTAGTTTTTGAAAACCTTGCCTGTCAGCCACAGACGTTGCCGTTTCACCCAAGTCAGAGTCGACCGTCACGATCTGAACCATCGGCCAGCCCAAAGCGACCGCCCGATCACGAAGAGCGTATTGCCGTTTGGTACTCTCGGTGTTCTCAAAAACCTGCTTAAGTGTCGATTGTCTGACATAGCAGTAGGCCTGCCTTTTTAAGTGACTTGCCATCACTTTCTGCTTGACCTGCTGTGGCATATTCATGATGGGACCTCTTGCAGGTTGAATAGGGTAATATTCGCCATGACCTTTATCATTTCGGATGTTGCTTGATAGGTAAGGGACTGTGTTGCCGATCGCTTCTGTCGGTTTGCCTGTACCGGTATGCACCGGTGACAAGCCTCTATCCAAGCAACCATCCCTTTGCTTATGAACAGAGCCAGACCCATACTTCGTTCATAAAAATTTCCTTGCCGATTTAAAACCTGCAAACGTAGTGATTCGTACTGCAGCAAGGTGTTGTCGTCGGCATCGACTCCCTTCGTTTTTTTTATCACCGTCATTTTCTCTTTTTTTTTCTCCGCGTCACGGCACGTTCGATCGTCCTTGGATGAACATCTTTTCCAAACTTTTCCCGTATCAATGGCGCCAGTTTTCTTGCACGAAGCGGTTTACCTTCTTTAACTTCTGCTTCGATGAAAGCCAGTATGTCATCAGTCAATTTGTGAGCGGTTTTCGGTCCTGGTCGTTTTTTGATAAGACCGGTCACGCCACCCTTTTCAAACTGTGATTGTGCCTGATAAAAGGCTGGCCGCGAGAACCCAAATGCTTCGGATGCGTGTTTTACCGAACGGCCTTCCTTTTCGACGGTACGCAGCATTTCGTATTTAACCTGAACAAGATCACGGGGATCGAAGAATTCGATCGTCGCATCTGAAAACATTTCTTCCACGACTTTCTGTGGATGCGGATTAAGTGCTCCGTATTTTTTCAGGTTTTCCGTCTTTTCATCGACAGGTTTTTTGGGTCGTGTCATCGGCTCGCCTCCCTTGGCTAATTATGCCGCAAAATGTTATTAAGTTAATTTAACTTTGCCGCATATATTATCATGCGTCAAGGGTGACTTCATATTTTTAGTGCAAAAACAATTAGATTTGTGCAGTTTGTTGGGCAAATCATGGTTTATGACAATATTATTGCGGCAATTTTTATTTAACATTTACGGCATAATCATCTTTACGCAGCTGTCGTTGTGCGATGCTTGTTCATTTGCGGCTTGCACTGTATATTTCCTCAATAAGACGGACCAAACCGAGGAGGTCTTCAACACGGAAAAGTGATCGTCCGGCAGAAACAACGACAAATGGATCCTTCAGCCCGATGTCTGTCCACTGGAGCGGTACGGAGGATCTGCGGCCTTTCGTGTTATAAAAGAAAATGCGACACCCACTTGCGATTCGTCTTACGCTATCTATGTCAAACTCGATATCTCGATAGGGATGGAACGGATGGATGATCCGGAAGGTTTTGTTGTTTAAATTTTGATGAGACGCAGTTGAATGATCTTGTT
>NZ_BBCC01000347.1 GCF_001311845.1 Desulfosarcina cetonica JCM 12296
GGCCTCCGGTCGCCAAACCGCCCATCGCCAAGCCACCGGGCGGGGGAAAACCCGTTCAGCTACCGGCCGGTCAGCGACCATCCAATCGACCGACCAGCGGCAATTTGTATGACAAACGTCCCGGCCGGCCGACAGGGGACAGGACCCGACCGGCCACAGCGGACCGCAAGGACAAGCGACCGGCCGGCAAACCGGCCGCGCTGCCCAACGATGTCTATACGGATCGTCAGGGCAATGTGTATCGGAAAGGCCAGAACGGATGGGAACAGCGCCAGGGCGGTCAATGGCAACGGCCGACGGACAGCCGGCCATCCACCCCATCCCAGAAGCCGGCGCAACGACCCGCCGGATCAGAGCAGAAGCCGACGCAACGGCCTGCCGGGTCGGTTCAGCGACCAGCCCAGCGACCCACGGGTTCGGTCCAGCAACCGGCCCAGCGGCCCAGCGGCACGGTTCAGCAACCCGGCAGGAGGCCGCCTCAAAATATCCAGCAGCGACCGTCAACACCGCAACGCCAAGAACCCCGGACCAATAATCGCCAGTCTCTGGACAGCCTGCAGCGTTCCAGAGACCGCGGGAACCAGCGTACCGGCAATTATTATCAGGACCGGCAAAGGGGATCCGGCAGCAGAAATGTGCAGCGTCAGGGGGACCGACGCAGAGGGGGATGACCGGGTATCGTGCTGAGCAGGACATTCCTGCGCGGTGAAAAAGGCGTGATCGACATTCCTGCAGAGGAAGTACTGCGGCTTCGCTGGAACCCCTTCTATCCCTTTCTGAGCCGGCGGACGGCTCGCTATCTGGGGCTGTAAAAGGAGAATTCTCAATGGGTCCCGTCCTGATTGTTGCGGCCTTTGTTTTCGGCACCCTGTCGAGCCGAATCGGCCTCCCGCCGCTGGTGGGATACCTGGTGGCGGGTTTTTTCTCAACTATCTGGGTTTTGAAGCCGGAGATCAACTGGGAACCATCGCCGACGCCGGTGTCACTTTGCTGCTCTTTACCATCGGGTTGAAACTGAAACCGAGCGACCTGGCCAGTCCGGAGGTGTGGGCAGGTGCCACCCTCCACATGCTGTTCACCGTCGTCATCTTTGGCCTCGGCCTCGGGCTGCTTGCCGCCGTTGGCCTGCCGTTGATGGGCGAACTGAACTGGGCGCACTGGCTGCTGATCGCCTTTGCCCTGAGTTTTTCCAGTACGGTTTTCGCGGTCAAGGTGTTCGAAGCAAAAAAGGAGATGGCCTCACGCCACGCCCTCGCTGCCGTCGGCATTCTGATCATGCAGGATGTCATCGCCGTCATCTTCCTTGCCGTCTCCTCGGGCAAGGTGCCGAACCTATGGGCGCCGGTATTGATTGCCGGACTGTTCCTGGTCCGTCCGCTGCTGACGCGCTTTATGTCGAAGTGCGGCCACGATGAACTGCTGATGATTTTCGGAATCCTGTTGCCTGCCGCCGGTTACGGCGGGTTCGAGCTGGTCGGTCTGAAAGGCGATCTGGGTGCTTTGGTCGCCGGTATGCTGGTGGCGGCGCACCCCAGGGCGTACGAACTGTCCAACGCCCTGTTGGGTTTCAAGGATCTCTTCCTGGTTGGATTCTTTCTGAATATCGGCATTTCGGGGTCACTCACATGGTCCGCCGTGGGTACGGGCCTTTTGCTGACCCTGGTTATGCCGGTCAAAACCGTCTTTTTCTTCGCTATCCTGACCCGTTTCAGGTTGCGCGCAAGGACCTCGCTGCTGGCCTCCTTGAGCCTTTCCAATTACAGTGAATTCGGACTGATTGTGGGCGCCATCGGTGTGGCCAGCGGCTGGCTGAGCGGTGATTGGTTGATCGCTCTGGCAATTGCGCTCTCATTTACGTTTATTCTATCGGCGCCGTTAAACGCCCACGCCCACGCCCTCTACGCCAGACTGTCCAATCCACTGAAGCGCTTCGAAAGCCGTGAACGCCTGCCCGGCGAAGCACCGCTGGACACCGGGGACGCGACGATTGCCGTCATCGGGTTGGGGGGCGTCGGAACGGTCTGCTATGACGAAATGCGTCGGCGTCAGGGGGATGTTGTGGTTGGCGTCGATTTCTCAAAGCAGACGGTGGACGCCCATCGCCAAGATGGACGGCGGGTCGCGCTGGGTGACGCATCGGACAGCGACTTCTGGGAGCGGGTGGATCCTGCCCGAACCGCTATCCGCATGGTCATGCTGACCCTTCCGGACGTCAAAGCCAGTGCTTTCGCCATCCGACAATTGAAAGCGCGGGGCTATTCAGGCCAGATTGTCGCGTCCGCCCGTTACGAGGACAAAATTGACGAGCTGAAAGCCGCCGGCATCGACGACGCCTACGTCATCTACCAGGAGGCCGGAATCGGATTTGCCGATTATGTCTGCAAGCACTTGGGTGACTGCCACAGCCCGGAATCCGGTCCAGCCGACTGAAGGCTGCATAAAGGAGAAAAAATGCCGCTACCAAAGAGCGACGCCAATAAAGCAAAGGGGCATCCCCTTCAGCATGTGTAAGGGACGCCTGATTGGATGCGAAATTAGAAAGGGAGACGCGATGAAGTGTCCGAAATGCAAGCATGGGTAGGACCCATTGCGAGGGGAATACCGACACTCAAGTGGCCAGCAATTCATTTGCAGCCGGGACGCGCGACTGGAGCCTCTACTCCGAACTGAGCCGCCGAGTCGGCGTAAGCTGCGCTGAGCCTTTTCGCATAGTTGTTCCGGGAGAAAGCGGGACCGTTCCAGCGGCGGGCAAATCCCGCCCAGTCGAGGCATCGAAGCGGTTCGAGCAAGCCCTGCTTCTCTATTAACCGTGCGAAGACTTCAATCTGATTGGCTTCCGATTGCGAGGCGAAGCGCGCGTACTCCGCGACAGTCTCGAACCCGACGACCCCGTAGTTAAACCCCATTATCTGAAACATTCCGAATGAAGTCGCCTTGTATGCAGCTTCGGTATCAAGAGCGTACGCTTCCTTCAGTCTGCTCCATTCCTCTTTGGGGGTCCCGTAGCCTCCGGGCCTTGTTCCGGACACATGCGGATAGCTCTCATCGAAGCGATGGTCGGTCAGTCGTGAGAAAATATGACGCTCGAAGAGAATAGAAGGATGCCCGTCGGCATCAAAGGCCTTCTTTATAGACTCTACCTGCCGGAGCGCTTCGAGCGTTGGCGCATCGACACCAAGCCGTGCGGCGATGTCGCGGTACTCCTGTAGCGTGGGGGGACCAATTCGTTTGGCAACGAGTTCGTCGGGTGTCACTTTTGTCAAGCGCTCGATCTCAGCAGCGAGCCGGGCAGCCAATGTGTCGTCGATCATTCCGTTAACCACCATACCGTGCTCGTATTGGAACGTCATGATCGCGTCGCGCGTGGCAGCGTCGAGCGCACCGTTGCGTGGACCCGCGTAGCGG
>NZ_BBCC01000348.1 GCF_001311845.1 Desulfosarcina cetonica JCM 12296
CGTTTCGTCATCGCCTGGGATCGAAAGGGGTTCCGACCGCTCTGCCGGGAAGGTCTCGACCGGGGTCTCGACCGGAGTCTCGGACCCTTCCCAGCGCACGAGAATGCGCTGCAGCACGTCACGCAATCCCGCCACTGCGGCAAAGGGGTGGTCGGTGGAAACGGCGGCGGCCGGGGACGCGGCCAACATCTCGCTTCGAACTGCGTCAAGCAGGGCTTCAAGGTCGCCCAGAAAGGCCTGTGGGTCCAGCGCGGCACCGCTTTTCAGACCGGCATGCACCAGTCGGGCACCCAAACGCAGGGCCTGTTGCCAATGGGCCTGCCAAGCAGCCGGCAAGGAGTGTTGATCGGGAATCCAGAAGATCTGTCCGGGAGCAAGGATGTCCGCCGGATCGGCCATATCCATGGAGAGGCCGTCGACCGCGTCATTGAAACGCAAGGGACCGATCCAGCGCCCAATCCGGTCGAAAACGACATCGGCGGCCTGGCGACGGTTGACCAGAAGGGCCCGAAACCAGAGGCTGCCCAGAAAATAGAAGCGCGGCGATTCAGGCGCCAACGGGGCAAACGGGGCATGCCGGGCGGTGCCGATGGCGTCCAGCACGCGCACCTTAAAGTTCCAGTACGCCGGCAGGCCCGCCCCTCCCGGATGGATGTCGACGCCGATGCCATCCAGGCCCAGGGCCATTTCAGGCATCAAAGGGTCATTCTCAACGGGGATGAACCGGCGGCATACCTGATGGAGAAAGGTGAGCTTCAGATAGAGCAGCTCCAGGAACCATCGCGCATGCCCGGCAAAGAGAAATTTCGATCCGGCCAAACCCGCCCTACCCTCCGCGGCCGTGCCCGGCCCGGCAACGTCCTCCCCGCCGATCATTCTGAGGAATGCCTCGGCGCTGCAGGTGGGTGCCGGAAGCATGAGCAGATAAAAGGGATAGAAGGCGAAGGGCCGGATGGTCGCCGTATCGGCGTCCGCCATGCCGGTGCACAGGGCGTTGTGGGGGCACCGACCGCAGGGCAGGCGATGGTTCCCGGCCTGCATGCCGCCCGCCTTCCACCAGGCGTGGATCAGCGCATTGAGGTCATGGACATACTCAGGCGATTCCGTCTTTTTTGGTTTTGACAAAAAATGCAGGAGGTCCGCCGTGGGAGGAACACGCCGGGCAATACATGAACCGCTCAACGGAATCCGAGTAGGTCCCCAACCCCCAGCGGGTCAGAAGCGCATCGTCCTGGCAAAGCGCCAGTTCCGAGCCACATTGCGGGCAAACCGGGTGAAACCAGGTATGGGCCCGCTGGCAATAAAACAGGGCCTGAAAGGGCAGGCAAACCTGGTTTTGGCCAACCTGCCCGCGCAAATACATCGCCGATGCCGGTGCGCCGGGCCGTTGCCGGTGAAAGGCGAAGGCGGCTTGCCAGGCGGCATCGATGGTCCGGTTGGTCGGCCGGGCCATGATGGCGTCAACGGAATCGTAACGGTCCCGCTGCATGATCATCAGGACATCCTTAACACGCTCGCCCGCGTCGGTCTTGATGGTGGCCCGCAGCGTCTGGGTGTAGGGACCGTTGCCAAGGCGCCGCAGGGCGGTTCGCCGTCCGCTTGTGCCAGGTCGAGGACGAACCCGTTGCGGTCCGTTTCAAGATATTTGATCAATGACAGGGTCGGTCGAGATTCGTTCACGGTCCATTTCCAGTGATCTGTTTCTCTCCCCGCAATCTTTCGGTTGTATCTGGGTGGAGGGAAAAGGTCGGTCAATTGAAGGATTATCCCGCAAAAGGCCTGCCGGAGCGCCAGAACGAAAGTACAGTTCCCGTTTGGGAATGCGGCCAGGTGGTTGGCGAATAATTTCCTGAATGTGATTTTTGTCTTTATATTTAAGCTTTTATAAATTATGTAAAAATGAACCGATTGTCAAGACAGAATACACGGAACTTTGCCCGCGCTCCTTATCGGACACCCGCGCCGGCCGCATCCCGGCCGGCCGTCATGATTAGAGGGGTTCCCGGCGATGTCAACGCCGGCAGAAAGTGATTTGCATGCTTACGACGCTAGCGTGGGGATTACCACCCAACATCTGGGGATGGGTGATCCTTTTTTTTATCGCGATACATTTTTCAATTCACCAACTGGCCGACGGCCTCAATCTCAAGGCCATGACCGATACGATCCCCCCCGCCTTTCGGGATTTTTATGAACCGCAAAAATACCGCCAGGCCCTGGCCTATCAGCGCAGCACCCTTCATTTCGGTCAAATCGTGGCCGTTGCCGATCTGCTGGCCCTGCTGGCTTTCTGGTGGGGTGGCGGTTTCGCCATGCTGGATCGCTGGACGCGGGCCTTGGCGTGGTCCCCACTGGCCACCGGACTGGTCTTCATCGGCATCGTGGTGGGGTTGAAGGCGCTTTTCCACCAGCCGTTGAATTTCTATGCCACTTTCGGGATCGAGGCGCGCTTCGGATTCAATCAAGCCACCGTGGCCATCTGGATGACGGATCGCCTCAAAGGCCTTTTGGTCGCCCTGATCCTCGGGATTCCCCTTTTGGCCGGCGTCCTGCTCTTTTTCCAGTATGCCGGGGGGGCTGCCTGGCTGTGGTGCTGGCTGCTGGTCAGCCTGTTCACCATCGGGATTCAGTTTGTGGCCCCAAAATGGATCATGCCCCTGTTCAACCGCTTCGAGCCGCTGGCGGACGGTCCGCTGAAAACCGCCATCCTGGCCTATGCCCGCTCCATCGGCTTCTCTCTGAACAATGTTCAGGTCATGGACGGGTCGCGGCGATCGGCCAAATCCAACGCCTTTTTCACCGGCTTCGGCCGCCACCGACGCATCGTCCTTTTCGATACCCTCATCAAGGGACACACCGTTGACGAGCTGGTGGCGGTGCTGGCCCACGAAATGGGCCATTACCAATTGCGCCATATCCTGAAAATGATGGTGCTGGGAATTCTCCAAACCGGCCTGGTGCTCTACCTGATGTCGCTCGTCATTCAGTCATCGGCCCTGGCGGCGGCGTTTCATGTCCCGATGCCATCGATTCACGCCGGTCTGGTTTTTTTGGTCTGCTCTATACGCCGGTGGATTTTCTGATCGGCCTTTTGGGTCAGCAGCTTTCCCGGCGGCACGAATATGCGGCCGACCGGTTCGCGGCGATCACCACCGGACGGGCACAGCCCTTGATCGACGCATTGCGAAAACTCAGCGTCCACAACCTGTCCAATTTGTATCCCCACCCGCTGTACGTTCTGCTGAACGATTCCCATCCCCCGGTACTGCAACGGATTGCCGCATTGGAGGCCATCGAAACGTCCAGAAGGGTGGTATAAAACAATGCGGTTATCTACAAAGCTCAAGTTATGGGAGGGCTTGAACGCGTCCAAAAACATTTCAAGATCAGTG
>NZ_BBCC01000349.1 GCF_001311845.1 Desulfosarcina cetonica JCM 12296
CCGCAGCCAGTGCCCTGACCGTGGGATCCGTGGCCGCCGGTCAGACGGCGGCATTGGCCTACAGCCGGGAGGACGAGACCCAGGCCGATCAACTGGGGCTGGATTACCTGACCCAGGCGGGCTACACCGGCGAAGGGCTGTTGACCTCCCTTCAGAAGATCCGCAGCAAGCAATGGTACGGGTCCGATCAGATTCCCACCTACCTGACCACCCACCCGGCTTCGGAAGCACGCATGAGCTATATCGACAACTGGCTCCACCACAACCACCCTAAAAAAGCGCCGCCACGGCATGCGATCGGCGGGTTCCGGCTGGCGCACACCCGCATCGTGGCCTTATACACGGATAGCGAAATCGCCCTCAACCATTTTCAGAAGGCCGTGGCCGCCAAATCCGACGACCCCATGGCCCAATACGGGTACGCCCTGGCGCTGACCCGGGTGGAAAAATGGGCCGATGCCATCGTTCATATGCAGCGGGCCATCGAAGGCAACGCCATGGCCACCCACATGCTCCAGGACCTGGGGGTCATCTACTTCCACAACGGCCAATATGAAAAGGCCTTGGAAACGCTCGCCGCCAGCCAATCCGAAAAATACCCCGAGGGTCAGCTCTACCTGGGACGCTGCCAGATGGAGCTGGGCCGGATGGCCGATGCCAGGGAAACCTTCGGCAATCTGGTTCGCTACCATGATGATTACACGCAGGCCTACTTTTACCTGGGGGAAAGCAGCGGCCGACTGGGAGATATGTTCGCCGCGCATTACAACCTGGGCCGCTTCTACCAATTGAAGGCGGACCGCAAAAATGCCGATTTCCATCTCAACCGGGCCATGAAATTGGCCGCCAGCGATTACCAGCGGGAACAGGTCCGGCACCAGCTCGATGAACTGGAGCCGGAGAAGGATAAAAAAAGCCGGCCCAATAATACCATCGCTCGATATCGTATTATAGCGCCGGAGAAACAAGAAAACCGCTCCCCATGGGGAGCGGTTTTTCATTTTGAAGCCAATTCGGCCGGCGTCAATTGCGATCGAAGCGGGAAAACTGCATGGAAAAGGTCCCCCGGCCCTGGGTGGCCGACCGCAGGCTGGTGGAATAACCGAACATCTTGGCCAGGGGAACCGTGGCTTGATGATCTGGACCCCCAGCTTGGGTTGGATGGCTTCGATCTTGCCACCCCGCGCGTTGAGATCGCCGATGACCTCACCCATGAAGTCCTCGGGAACGATGACTTCCACCGCCATGATCGGATCCAGCAGAAAAGCCCCGCCCTGGGCGAGGGCCTCGCGAATGGCCATGGAAGCGGCCACGGTGAAAGCCAGTTCGGTGCCGCCGGATTCTCGGGCCGTGGCCGTGGTCAGGGTTACCTTGACATCCACCACCGGGTAGCCCATGAGGATCCCGCTCTCCAGGGACTCCATGACGCCTTTTTCCACCGCCTTGACCAGTGCCGGTGCCAGGGCGTCCTCGGCCAAAAGGGACGCAAAGCGGTTGCCCTCTCCCCGCGGAAGCGGTTCAAGCTTGAGGGTGACCTCGGCATAATGGCGGTTGCCGGCCACTTCCTTGTCGAAAACGGCGCTACCCGTGGAGACGGTCTCGATGGTTTCACGGTAGACCACCTGGGGTTTGCCCACGTTGACCTGCGTGTTGAACTCCCGCTGCATGCGGCTGGTGATAATTTCGAGGTGCAATTCGCCCATGCCGGAAAGAATCACCTGGCCGGTATCGGGGTCCTCACGCACCCGCAGGGTCGGGTCCTCGGCCATGAATTTCTCCAACACCTGCATGAACTTCTCCTGGTCGCTGTGCGTCTTGGGCTCCACGGCCACGGAAATGACCGGCTCGTAGAAATCCATCGTCTCCAACAGCACCGGATGTTCCTGGCGGCAAAGGGTCTCGCCGGTGGACGAGTCCTTGAGTCCCAGCACACCGACGATGGCGCCCGGCCCCACGCTGTCCACACGCTCGCGCTTGTTGGCGTGCATTTTAAGAATACGCGACAGCTTCTCTTTCTTGTTGCGCCCGGGATTGTAAACATCGCTGCCGGCTTCAAGTCGGCCGGAGTAAACCCGCACGAAGGAGAGTTTGCGGCCCTCGATCATGGACACCTTGAAAATCAGGCCGCCAGGGGCGCCTTTTCGTCCGGGTGGCAGAGAATCGTCTCGCCGGTCTCCGGATGAACGCCCTTGATCGCCGGCACATCCAGCGGGCTGGGCAGGTATTGCACAATGGCGTCCAGAAGCGGCTGCACGCCTTTGTTCTTGAGCGCGCTGCCGCACAGGACCGGCACCAATTTCATGGCGATGGTGGCACTACGAATGGCAGCAACGATGGCTTCGTTGGCAATGGGCGCCTCGGCGAGATAGGCTTCCATGATGCCGTCGTCCGTTTCGGCGAGGGTCTCGAGAAGCTGCTCGCGGTACATGTCGGCGTCATCCTTCAAGTCGGCATCGATTTCGCCGATGCTGAAGCTGGCCCCCAGGGTATCCTCATCCCAACGAATCTGCTTCATTTCGATCAGGTCGACAACCCCGGAAAAACTGTCTTCCGAGCCAATGGGAATCTGCAGGATGAGGGGATTGGCATGCAGGCGGTCGCGCATCATCTGAATCGCGCCAAAATAGTCGGCACCGATGCGATCGAGTTTGTTGACGAAGGCGATCTTGGGAACCTTGTAGCGATCCGCTTGACGCCACACGGTTTCCGATTGGGGCTCGACGCCGCCCACGGCGCAGAAGACGCCCACGGCACCATCCAGCACCCTAAGGGAACGCTCCACCTCAATGGTGAAATCCACATGTCCCGGCGTGTCGATGACTTGGATGTCCCGACCCTTCCACTGACAGGTGGTCACCGCCGACGTGATCGTAATGCCCCGTTCCTGCTCATCGACCATCCAGTCCATCACCGCTTCGCCGTCATGGACTTCGCCGATTTTATGCGAACGGCCGGTATAGTACAGCACCCGTTCGGTGACCGTCGTCTTTCCGGCATCGATGTGGGCAATGATCCCGATATTTCGAATGTTGTTGAGTTTGTCCGTTTTTTTCATCGCGTCAGCAGCATGTCAAATGTCAATGGCACTTTTTATCAAGGGCTCTGTGTATGCCAAGCCCCTTACATGTGTCAAGTCCGCCCAAGCCCGACCATTGAATCGGGCAATCCTGGGGCGGCATCAAAACAATCGGCGGATTCCGGTCAAACGCCGGGAATCCGCCGATTCAAACGACTTCACAAATAGATTACAGTTCCTTGACGGCCTCGGTCAACTCGGGCAAAAACTCGAGGATGTCGGCCTCGATGCCCACGTCGGCC
>NZ_BBCC01000350.1 GCF_001311845.1 Desulfosarcina cetonica JCM 12296
CACCCCAATCCGCGCGGATGGCCTGCCGGCTGAAACGGTCCATGCGCAGCCGGGCGATGGGCAACAGCGCCGTGGGCGGAACGGCGCTAAAATGATCGAGAACGGCAGGGTTCAGGCTCATCAGGTGATAATCGTGCCCGGGACGGCAGCATCGCAGAAGCACTTCCAGGCGGCGGGCCAGTTTACCGGCCGGGTCCTTTACTTCGATCATCAGGTGGACGCGGCCACCGTAGCGTTTGACCACCGATGCCAGGGTCGGAATCGCGGGGAAACGCCGCTTGAGAACGTCCAGCGACATCCCGGCGATCGGCATGGCTTCCCCGTAGAGGCGCTTGGTATCCGCGTCGTGAAAAACCACCGGCACCTGATCACGTGTCCAGCGCACGTCCAGTTCGATGCCCCAGACACCGCCTTTGACGGCCGCATCAAAGGCCGGCAGGGTGTTCTCCAGGCAGGTGCGGTTGTCGTGTTCACCGCGATGGGAGACGATGCGGCAGGCGCGCAGACGGTAGGGGGGCGGAACCGGACGCGGCCAGCGGCGCAACCCTTCATCGACCCAGCGGTGAAAGTGGGTCTCGATCCATTCCGAGGGGTGAAAGCGGGGCTGGGCCATGCCGAAACCAAAAAAAATCCTTTGCCTTGCCGGCGGTTTACGCTATAGCAGACGATCTGCTAAGCAGCTTGAACACTATAGCATATCCGGCTGCCAAAAAAACAGGTGGCTGATCGTTTTTCAACGGTGATCGAATCCGCCGGTGTCAATCAGAAGAGAAAGGAGCAGCGCGCATTATGAAAACAGAAAAAGTGGGTCAGCGGATCCGGACATTCATGGAACGGCAGAGCATGAACCTGGACATCCTGTCAGAGCGGACCGGGCTGGACAAAAGCTTCCTTTCCAGCGTCATCGAAGACGACGTCTATCCTTCCTTGGGACCCCTGGTGAAGATTGCCCGGGCACTGGATGTGCGCCTGGGAACTTTTCTGGACGATCAGATCAGCAAGGACCCGTTGGTGGTCCGGCGCGAAGAACGCAAAGAGGAACTCAGCATGCTGCGGGGCAAGGACAAGCCCGTGTCCCTGAAGTTCTACTCCCTGGGCAGCGGCAAGAGCGATCGTCACATGGAGCCCTTTTATGTCGAACTCTTGCCGGAATCGGAAAAATCCAAGGACCTCTCCAGCCATGAGGGCGAGGAGTTTATCGTGGTCTACGCCGGCCGGGTGGAAGTGACCTACGGCACCGAGACCTACGAACTGGAAGCCGGCGACAGTATTTACTACAACTCCATCGTGCCCCATTACGTCAGCTGCAAGGGGGCTCAGCCGGCATCCATCTACGCCGTCATTTACATCCCGCGATAGGAGGCGCCCATGACCGCAGAGCAGTTGAAGAACCTGACCTTGGGGCAGATTCTGGACGAAGCCGTGGCGACCAACCCCGACGGCGACGCGATCGTGTATGTGGACCGTGATTTCCGCCTGACCTACACCGAGTTCGCCCATGTGGTCGACCAGTTGGCCCGCGGGCTGATGGCCATGGGCGTTCAAAAAGGCGAGAAAGTGGCCGTGTGGGCCACCAACATTCCCTACTGGGTGGCCCTGCAGTTCGCCACGGCCAAGATCGGCGCCGTGCTTTTGACCATCAATACCAATTACAAACGTGCCGAGGTGGCCTATGTGCTGGAGCAGTCCGATACCGAGACGCTCTTTATCATCGACGGCTACCAGGACACCGATTATATTCAGACCATTTACGACTTGGTACCCGAACTGAAGACCCAGGAGCGCGGCCATCTGGCCAGCGAGCGTTTCCCCTTCCTCAAGCGGGTCTGTTTCCTGGGCCAGGAAAAGCATCGCGGCATGTACAGCGTGCCCGAAATCATGGCCCTGGCGCCCATGGCTAGTGCTGATCAATACGCCGCCCGTCAGGCCGAGCTGGATCCCCACGACGTGGTCAACATGCAGTACACCTCGGGAACCACCGGTTTTCCCAAAGGCGTCATGCTGACCCATTACAACATCGGCAACAACGGCTTCTGGATCGGCGAGAACCAGCGGTTCACGCCCAAGGATCGCATCTGTCTGCCCGTGCCGCTCTTCCACTGCTTCGGCTGCGTGCTCGGCATCATGGCCATCGTGACTCACGCTGCGACCTCGGTCATCCTGGAGAAGTTCGATCCGGTGCAGGTGATGGCTTCCGTGGAGCAGGAGCGCTGCACGGCCCTTTACGGTGTGCCGACCATGTTTATTGCCGTATTGGATCACAAACTGTTCGACAAGTTCGACTTTTCCACTTTGCGTACCGGGATCATGGCCGGCTCTCCCTGCCCGGTGCAGGTGATGCGCCAGGTGATCGAGCGCATGAACATGAGCGAAATCACCATCTGCTACGGACTGACCGAGAACTCGCCGGTGATGACCCAGACGCTGCCCGACGACGATATCCGGCGCCGCACGGAAACCGTGGGCCGGGCCATGCCCGAGATCGAGCTCAAAATCGTCGAGCCGGAAAGCGGCGTGGAACTGCCCGCCGGCCAACAAGGCGAGGTCTGCTGCCGGGGCTACAGCGTGATGAAGGGTTACTACAAAATGGCCGAGGCCACGGAAAAGGCCATCGACAAAGACGGCTGGCTGCATTCGGGTGACCTGGGCATCATGGACGCAGACGGTTACCTGGCCATTACCGGCCGCTACAAAGACATGATCATTCGCGGCGGCGAGAATATCTACCCGCGGGAAATCGAAGAGTTTCTTTACCGCATGGAGGGGATTTCGGATGTCCAGGTGGTGGGGGTGCCCAGCCGGAAGTACGGCGAGGAGGTCGGTGCCTTCATTATTCGCAAGGCCGGCAGCGATATCACCGAGACGGACGTCAAGGATTTTTGCCGGGGCCAGATCGCGCGCTACAAGATTCCCAAGTATGTGGCCTTCGTGGACGGCTTCCCGCTGACCGCCAGCGGCAAGGTGCAGAAATACAAACTTCAGGAGCAATCCCTTGAGTGCTTCCCCGAAGCCGACGCCGGCTGATCGGATGCCGGTTGCCGCCTATCGTATCGATGCGGTGATTTTCGATTTTGACGGCACCCTGACCCGTCCGGGTGCCCTCGATTTTTCCATTATTAAACGGATTATCGGTTGCCCCGACCATACCCCCGTGCTCGAATACATGGCCGGGATCGACGATGCGGTTCGCCTGGCCGAGATGGCCCGGGAGCTGGACCGCTTCGAATTGGACGGCGCTGCCGCCTCCCGGCCGAACACCGGCGCCGAGGCGCTGTTGGCCTGGCTCAAGACTATCGGGCTGCCCGTCGGCATTCTC
>NZ_BBCC01000351.1 GCF_001311845.1 Desulfosarcina cetonica JCM 12296
CCGAGCGCAACGGTCAGCTGCGCAGTTGACGAACAGCGTCGACGATGGTCGCCGCACTGGATATAGGCTTGTTCCAGCGGGACCGAAAACGGCACCGGCGTAAAGGGTGCCCCGATGCGGACGATGGGTGCATCCAGGTAATCAAAAGCCCTTTCGGCCACCTGGGCGGCGATTTCCGCCCCGACGCCGCCGGTTTTGACCGCTTCATGGGCGATCACCAGGCCGTGGGTCTTTTTCACCGAGGCAATGATCGTGTCCATGTCCAGGGGGGAAATGGTCCGTGGGTCGACGACCTCGACCTGGATATCGTCGGCAGCCAGGGTTTCGGCGGCTTCCAAAGCGGTATGCACCATCTTGGAGGTGGCCACGATGGTGGCGTCCTGACCCTCGCGCCGGACCACGGCCTGGCCGAAGGGAATCGCCACGGCCTCGTCCGGCACCTCGCCCTCGATACCATAGAGCAGCTTATGTTCGAGGAAGATCACCGGGTTGTCATCACGAATGGCCGAAATCAAAAGGCCCTTGGCATCGGCCGGCGTTGCCGGCATGGCCACCTTGAGTCCGGGCACATGCAGGAACCAGGCTTCAAGTGATTGGGAATGTTGGGCCGCCGCACCGATCCCGGCACCCTGGGGCGCCCGCAGCACCATGGGAATCTTGGCCTTGCCGCCAAACATGTAGCGCATCTTGGCCGCCTGGTTGAACAATTGGTCCAGGCAGACACCGATAAAATCCACAAACATGATTTCACACACCGGCCGCAGGCCGGCCGCCGCCGCGCCTGTAGCCGCGCCGATAATGGCACTTTCGGTAATGGGCGTGTCCTTGACGCGCGCCTCGCCGAATTGTTCGAACAGCCCCTGGGTAACGCCGAAGCAGCCCCCGAACTGACCCACGTCCTCCCCGAGGATAAACACATCGGGTCCCGTTCCATTTCATGCCGCAGGGCATCATTGAGTGCCAGCAGATAGGTTCTCGTCGTCATTGAGGTTACCTCCCGTGTCGATTTAAAGGGTTTGCCTGAAAAACCCGCATCGGTTGCCAAGACCGACCGTCCGTCTACGCGTAAACATCCTCGGTGATCTCTGCCGGATCGGGCAGCGGGCTGCTTTCGGCGAAGGCGATGGCGGCGGCAAGCTCATCAGCCACGGCCGCTTTGATCGCCGCGACCTTCTCCGACGTCAGAATCCCCTCGGCCAGCAGTTTTTTCTCGAAGCGCGGAATCGGGTCCTTCTTGATCCAGTCTTCCAGCTCGCAGTCTTCCCGGTAGACACAGGCATCGCCCTCGAAATGACCGCGCCAGCGGTAGGTCTTGCACTCGATCAGGGAGGGTCCCTGGCCGCCGCGGGCCCGCTTGACGGCTTCCTCCACCGCCTCAAAGACCGCCATGACGTCGTTGCCGTCCACCACCACACCCGGAATGTCATAGGCGGCCGCGCGGTCGGCGATATCGGCGACCGCCATGGATTTGCAGGTCGGGCAGGAAATGCCGTAGCCGTTGTTTTCGTTGACGAAGATCACCGGCAACCGCCAGGCGCTGGCCAGGTTGAGGGCCTCCTGGGTGGTTCCCTGGTTGGATGCGCCGTCGCCGAAGAAACAGACCACCACGCTGTCCTGTTTGCGGTATTTGGCGGCCAGGGCCGCACCGTTGGCAATGGGCCCGCCACCGCCGACAATACCGTTGGCCCCCAGGATGCCCAGCTCCACATCGGCAATGTGCATGGATCCGCCCTTGCCCTTGCAGTAACCGGTACGCTTGCCAAAGATCTCGGCCATCATGCGCTTCAGGTCGCCGCCCTTGGCGATCAGGTGGCCATGTCCGCGATGGGTGCTGGTGATATAGTCCGTATCGCGCAGCGTGGCGCACGCCCCGGAAGCCACGGCCTCTTCACCGATGTAAAGGTGGACGAAGCCCGGAATCCTGCCGGCGGCGAAGAACTCCTGCAACTGGGTTTCGAACTGCCGGATCTTGGTCATGGTCGTATACATCTTGATCATCTGTTCGTTGGAAAGACGCATTGCTCACCTCCTTGACACCTTGCCCCGCAAAAACCCTGATCGCGGGTGGATGGTTGACGATTCAACGTTCGGGGGCCACGGCGAATGCACAGGCACCCAGGAATGAATATGAGCTCAGGTAAAATCGCAAGACAGGATAACCCCCGAACGTTGATAGCGGCTAATTGACCGACGATGGGTCCACCGATACGGTCACCGCCGCATTGGCCACGATGATCGTGTCGCAGTCCCGGCCAAAGGCATCCACGCAGATACCGTCGGCCAGCATGCCGCCCAGAACGGCGGTCAGGCTGCGTGTGCCGATGGGGATCTCGGCCAGGACCTTCTCCTCATCGATTTGATCCGGGAACGGGCAGGCGATCCGGACAGCGACGTGTACCCCCTCGAAGCGGGATTTTCCCAGGATCTCCACCAATCCGCACAGGCAACTTCTCCCGATAGCATCCCGCACCGCCCGGCAGGCCGCCTTGGTCACGTCCATGCCGTGCAGATCGGCCCCCGTTCCCAGCTCCACGATAAAGCGTTTCCGCTGCATACTTGCCGCCCCTTTCTCAAACCACGATCATGGCCGGGTCTTCCAACCGGTCGGCCAGCGCCCGTAAAAAGCGCATGGCCGGTGCGCCGTCGGTCACCCGGTGATCGAAGGTCAGGCTGAGGGTCATCATCTTGCCCACCCCGACGACGCCATCCCGCACAACGGGCTGATCCACCGCCCGGCCGACGCCCAGGATCGCCGTTTCCGGAGGATTGAGAATCGGGGTAAAGCCATCCACCCCCAGCATGCTCACATTGGTGATGGTGAAGGTGCCGCCCTGGATCTCGTCCAGGGTCAGCCCGCCGGTCTTGGCCTTTTCAGCCAGCACGCGGATCTCACCGGCCAGTTGCAACAGCCCCTTGGTGTCGGCATCCTTGACATGCGGCACTACCAGGCCGTCGTCCAGGGCAACGGCAATGCCCAACTGCACATGCGCGTGAATGACGATGCCTTCGTCGGTGAGCCAGGAGTTCAGGATCGGAAAATCCTTGAGGGTCCGGCTCACCGCCAGGGCGATGATGTCGTTGTAGGAAACCTTCGGCACGTTCGCGGCACCAGCGAATTTAAGGCGCACGCGGTCCCGAAAGGCGGTCATGGCCGTGGCCTCGCAGGTTACGAAGACGGTCAGCTGAGCCGACTGGTGCAGGCTGGCCATCATGTTGTCGGCAATGATCTTGCGCATGCCGGTCATGGGCACGACCCCGGATAAGGGCACACCGCTGTCACCGGCCGGTGCCGACTCGG
>NZ_BBCC01000352.1 GCF_001311845.1 Desulfosarcina cetonica JCM 12296
AAGGGCGCCCAAATCGGTGGCGCCGATGCCCGCAAGGGAACCATTGAAGCTGCCCAGCGGTGTGCGGACGGCACTGACAATGACGGCTTCGTGCATAACGTCTCCTATCATAAATTAAAATTAGATTAATAATCTTTAATTCTATTCAAAATAATAAGTCAATAAAAAACGGAGCCGACAAAGCGGGTGCACCCCAAAATACCCGAGTGGATTTAAGGCTGACGGAAAGGGTTTGTCTGCGGCGGGTTAACGTGGTTTTCTAAACACAAATGGGAGCTTGACTTCAATGCGGGTACCGATACCGATAATGGAATAGACCTTCATCTCACCGCCCATCATCCGTGCCCGTTCTTCCATTGCGGTCAATCCCAGACCGAATTCATTTTCTCCCCTTGCGCCAGTGCCTTCCACGTCGAATCCCATCCCGTCATCGGCGATCTGAATGCCGACCCGTGAGGCTTTCTTTTTGATTGTTATTGAAACGTTCCGGGCATTGGCGTGTTTTTGGATATTGTTCAGCGATTCTTGAACGATGCGATAAATATAAATTTGATGTTGCAACTGAAAGAGGTCGCCGATTTGCTCTGTTTCAACGGTTGCTTTCAAGTTCGTGTGTTGGCAAAATTCTTCGACCAGCATGACGATCGATTCATCGAGGCCCAAGTCTTCGATGCAAGACGGGCATAGATCGTGGGACAAACGGCGGACCTTATCGATAATTTGATCGACATACGCGTTGGCCTGGTCACAATCCAGGTTCAGTCCTGCAAGATCTGTGGGGTGCCTTTTTTTAATATCCCTGAGCTTCAATTTCAGCACGGTGAGGGATTGTCCCAGATCGTCGTGGAGTTCAAAAGCAAGGCGTCGCCATTCCTTTTCCTGAACATTCAATAAATGGGAAGACAAAAGCTGCAATCTGCCCTGCGATTCCTTCAATGCTTTCTCGGATGCCTTAATCCGTTCTTTTGCAAGCTTTTCGTCTTCGAGGATACTCAATAGCGCCCGTCGCATGCGCTCGGCCTCCGCCATTTTTTTCTGTTCACGATCAAGCGAATCGGGTGGGTCTTTTTTCATTCGATTTTGGCCGGCTCCAAGGGGCCTGTCTGGTTTTCGAGACAGGCCAAAATGCGATGATATTGCATGTTATCCGCAAAGGATTGGAAGGCCGCGCCGGTGGACGCATCCATTGCGGCGATTTTCTCGATGAACGCTTGTGTTTGCTGCATGTCTAGCCTGACAACCGCTTTGCAAAACGACTGTTTCAAATCCTCCGGCAGGGCCGCCAGTTGATCCGGACTGACTTGCGCTTCAAATGTCGGCGTTTCCATCCTGACCGGTTCTTTTTCATAGATGTAGGTCAGCCCCAGATGCTTTTCCATTACCGCGAAGATTTCCTGGGCATGAAAAGGCTTTCGAACGACATCGGTGCAGCCCGATGCCAGAATCTGTTCCCGCTCTTTTTTCAGTGCATGGGCGGTAAGGGCCACAATGGGGACTTCCGTTTCATCGGCTTCGGGCTGCATCGCGCGAATACGCCGTGTCGCTTCGTATCCATCCATCACCGGCATGCGCATGTCCATCCATATGAAGTCGGGTCGCCATCGGCGGAACAATTCCGTGGCCTCCAAGCCGTTGGCAGCCCCTTGTACCTCGAACCCCACCTGTTGGAGCAGTTTAACCAGCAGAATGCGGCTCTCGTCCTTGTCTTCCGCCACGAGGATACGGGGCGGATCAAGGTTGGGTGCTATGCCGATAACGTTTTTTTGAAAACGATCCATATCCTTGACATCCGACGCATCGCCTTTGCCGATGACGATCTCGAAGCCGAAAATACTGCCTTCCCCCCTCTTGCTGGTTACCGTGATGTCGCCGCCCATCATGCGAACATAATCCCGGCTGATGGCCAGCCCCAGACCGGTGCCGCTTTCGGTCCATCGGCCGCTGGTTGTCTGTTCGAAGTATCGGAAGAGCTTCTCCTGCTCGGCCTCGGCAATTCCCACCCCGGTGTCCTGGATTTCAAAATGCAGGCAGTATTGGTTGCCGTCCGGGGATGAACGATCCTTCAGGATCGCCACGCGTAGCGTGATACCGCCGTTTTGCGTGAATTTGATGGCATTGTCCAACAGATTGACAAGCACCTGGCGCAGTTTGCTTCTGTCGGTGATGATATAGCGGGGGACCGTATCGACGCCGATCATTTCAAACGTCAATCGTTTTGCCTCCATGCTGGAGATAAACATGACTTCCAGATCGTCGATCAGCGCATGCAAATCGAAGGTATCCATGTTCAAGGTGACTTTTTTGGCTTCGATTTTGGATATGTCCAGCACGTCGTTGATCAATGCCAACAGATGTTCGCCGCTGCTGCTGATGGTACCCAGATAATCGCATTGGTCGCGGGTCAGCGATCTCTCCCGTTGCATTAATTGCGAGTATCCGATGATGGCGTTCAGCGGCGTGCGCAGCTCGTGGCTCATGTTGGCCAGGAATTCACTTTTGGCCCGATTGGCCGACTCGGCCTGTTCCTTGGCGATCGTCAGTTCGGCGGTGCGCTCCTGAACCTCTTCCTCGAGCTGTTCACGATGTTTTCGAAGCGCCTCCTCCGCCTGCTTACGGGGGGTAATATCCGTCAGAAAGCCTTCAAGGACGCTCAGCTTTCCCAGCGTGTCCCGAACGGCGCGAACATTGAGCGAGGCCCAAATGACATTCCCGTCCTTTCGGCGCATGCGGGATTCGAAATTCGATATCGTATTTTCCTTCTCCAGCCGGCGTAACAGCTCTTTGCGCCGGCCGGTATCGGCGTACAGCTGCTCGCCGATATCGGAAATGCCGCTGATCAATTCATCGGGGCTGTCATACCCGAGCATACTGGCCAAGGATGGACTGGCACTGATAATTTGCCCCCCCGGCGTCGTCTGAAAAATACCCTCCACGGCGTTTTCAAAAATACCGCGATATTTGTCCTCGGCCTTCCGGCGCCTGGCCATTTCCGCGTTCAGGCTGCGATTGCTCGCTTCCAGACCGTCGTAATAGGTCTTCAGGCTCTGGATCATGGAGTCGAATGCCGATGCGAGCACGCCGACTTCATCGCGGCTCTCAAACCCTATGCGCTGATTCAAGTCCCTGTGGGTGGTGATCTCCCAAGCCTTGTCCGCGAGCTTTATAATGGGATGAGTGATATAGCTGGTCAGTAGTAAGGAGAAACCAACAATGGCCATGATCGATGTGAGTGCCAGGATGCCCATCATCGATTTTTGGGCCTTTATGGCGCCATAGGCTTCGGACGC
>NZ_BBCC01000353.1 GCF_001311845.1 Desulfosarcina cetonica JCM 12296
TATTTCGCTGGATAAACACATTGCTGCGGTACAATACGCCGTTGTGCTTACCGAACACTGTCTTGTCAGAATCGTAATGGTCAATGTTGCGGACGTTAACATGCACTTCACCACAGGAAGCGCATTCCGCAATTTTCGCTGCTTTGGTTGGTGCATCGTCCCCGTTGGGGCTAATAAATTCTCCCTGAAGTTTTTTGCTCATGAACAAATAGACGAATCCGTAGTCGGATTGTATGCTGTGCGGAACTTCTGAAAAGCGGCGTTCTACCCACTGCCGTAGAATGTAATCCACCGTTGACTGGAAAAAATCCGGACCCCGTTCATTGTCGCTGAAGTCCATATCCCATGTGCCATTGGGATACATTTTGAGCCAGACAACCTTTATGTTGCTGTCAGCTCGGTTGGACTCCTTCCAGGCAAACAAGATGGAAAGAAGCGTGATTCCGCAAAGGGCAACGATAATCCAGAAGCTGCGGATGTTCGCTGCCATTGCTTTAGCCATTAATTTCTGCCTGTTAGGCAAGGTGGCTTGTTTTTGTTGTGTCAAATCTAACATAACCGATTTACTCTCCATTCGAAACTCCTATCAATGAAATTAATTTTTTAAATTATATAGGAGGCAAAACTTTTAGTTAAAAAAGTTGCCTTATTATTTTTTCGCTAAATAGGGGAACGGTGACGATGGTTGGATCTTAGATCACCGCGACGTGTAACGTTCGTTTGCAGAGAGACTTACTAAAACCGTTGTATAACAGAGGGCACGTACTTGGCTGAGGAATTTGAACATGAAATTACAAAATCATTTTTGCAAACCTTACTGCTGCTATTAATAAATTCAATATAAAATGTCAATATTTAATTTTGATTTTTTTTATTGACTTATAAGTGCATTATTTTATACTAATTTATTTATGCAAATACATGAAGCCCGCTTGCTTTTAAAATCAAAGTCAATACATAGTCCGCGTATTTTACTTAAAGAAGAAGGGTGGATTCTTGAATTTGATTCCATTCAAGAAACACCTTTATTGTTACATATTGAATCCCAGCGGGGTGGGACTATATATTATAAAAGCGTTCGCGGGGTGGTGAATGCTTGTATAAAAATTGGATTTGATACCGTAGCTATAGAGCTTCCAAAAGATGTTGTCGTTTTATAACTATTTATTTTCACAAATTTTTATAAATCTTCTTGCAATTCTAAAAAATTCTTTTTCATTGCCTCATTGAAAGCAATAGAACCTTCTTTTTGAGGCTTTTTAAGAAAAGCGGGTAATTTTTCAAAACAAACCGAATATTGATCCCCTTCTGGACCTTCTTGCATCATTTGTTCAAACTTCAGTTCATTTTCGACTTCGGCTTTCTTCATCCTTGCTTTTTTCAATGCTTCCGCTTGGCGATGTATCTCCTCGGCTCTGGCTATTTCTCTATCAATGAGCTTGTCATGATGTGATTTATAGTTATTTGGTCTGGGATGCGCACCTGACCGTTCGAGAATTTTAAAAATCCAATCCAAAGGGTCCCGAATATTTTTTGATTCCTCAATCCCGTTTTCAACAAGATTGAACCGGCAATAGCAAAGGCTTTGGACCAAATCTTCTGTAGTAAGGCTGAATCTTGAAATCCACGATGCCATTTGTTTGGATGTAAAACCCTTGGATTGCCAATAGGCAAGCTCTGGATTGGTTTTGAGTATTTTTTCCAAATCTTGATAAGTAGTAGTTTTATTTAAATTACTACTACTATTAGGAGACGGTGATGTGATACTGATATGTTGTTGTTCTGATGCTGATGTGATACTGATGTTTTTAGAAAGTTTTAAATTTCTTAATTCTACCAGTTCATATTCATAATTTTTCTGACACCTGTCATATTTAAGATTTATAACACCAATTTTTTCTAATTTTTGAATGGCTAAACGTACTGTAATGTAAGGCATATCCAGTCCGTTTGCAATTTCGGGTTTATTGAACAGCCCTTTTTTCCCTTTTTCTTTAAACCATAGCCAAACTTTTGTTTGGCTTGTGGACAGACTTGGTGATGGTGATATATTCTTGCTACTTTTTTGCTCTTTTAGGACACTGATACCATCCTGATGCTTTGATGATAATTTTTCCTGCTGGTTATCTGCTATGTTCCTGTTACTTACCTGATAATTATCTGCTACATTACTGCTATACTCTTGATGTTGTTCTGATGGTGATATGATACTGATATGATGTTGTTTGATTGGTGATAAATTCTGTTTTTTATCTGTTGGCGATTTTTCTGTTACTCTATCAACCGCTTCCTTTGCGTCTTTCAAAAAACCTGACATGAAGGAATCAACTAAATTGTTCGCTTTTTTCGCCATAGGTTCACTATCCTATTATAGAGGTTAGCTCTTTTGCGAGTTCCCTAAAAGCGGCGGCCCCTGTTGACGTTGCATAGTTTTTAAATACTGGTTCTTTGCCAGCTTCCGCTTTTTCGAATGCTGTGCTTATTGGGATTTGTGTTATAAATATTTGATCTTGGTCAAACACCTGGCTGACCTGTTCAGTTATGGCCCGGCTGATAGCTGTTCTTCGGTCGACCGAGTTTATAAGTAATCTGAGAAATTTTAGATCTGGATTGACTTTCTCTTTGATGTCTTTGATCAAGTTGACCGCTTTTATTAGGCCATCAACTGAGAATGAGGACTTTGCCAGAATTGGAACTATTGCGAAATCGGATGCGTAGAGGTTGCATAATACAAAAGTTCCCATGTTGGGAGGGTTATCAATTATTACGTAGTCGAAATTATCATTGGCAAAACCCCTCAGTGAGTTTCTAAGTCTCAACAGGCTTATAGGGGCTTCCGATATCATTGAGGGTTCTAAAGATGCGGTGTCGTTGATGTTTGGAATGATTTGGACACTTTTGCATTTCGTGGCATATATATGTCCGCTGGTGAAAGAGAGTTCTGTGTCGCTTTCAAATAGATCGTACAGGCTTTTTCGGATTTGAGTTCCACTTGGCAACAGCATCGTGGACGTATTAGACTGCGGATCGCCATCAACAACTAATACCTTATGACCTTGTTTTCCTAGGCTATCAGACAGGTTGCACGTCGTAGTGGTTTTGCCTACACCCCCTTTGTTGTTGAGGACTGATATAATATATCCCATAATCATCCTTTTTATAAGTTTTTGATTTGTTCTTAGATATGACGTAATAGATTGTATTGTCAATTAAAAAAATTATCAGAAATCTTTTGGTAGTATTAATGGATCGATATTATTTCTATATATAGTT
>NZ_BBCC01000354.1 GCF_001311845.1 Desulfosarcina cetonica JCM 12296
GAGCCAAGTTCGAGTTTCATCTGACTTTTTCCAAACCCATGCAGCGATTTCGACCGCACAGGTACGAATTTCCCTTATTTTCACATATTCTTCACCCCATGGGTTATATGGATACCAGAAATCAAACCGGACCTGGGCCATGGTTTTGTCACGAATTGTTTGAACAATACCGCCAAGTTCGGTGAGCTTGCGGACTTCGCCAACACAACGTGCGGCAAGAAAAATATGCTTGCAGGTTTGCTCCGGGTCGGATTGCCCAATCAACCATTTAAGAATGTCCCTAACAAACCGTGGAGCAAGCATCCCTGCCAGTAGTGTAAGGACTTCATGCCAAATCTCATCCATCCAATGGCCAAAAATGCCCTCTTTGAGCTCATCCAGTGAAAGCGACTTTTCGGTCTGGAAACGATCACGGATTTCCATGGCACAAAAGTATTCCAGAAAGGTTCGGTGGACAAAGGCATAGGTCCGCGCCCCCAACCAACAAAGCATGAAGTTTCGTCCGCGCAACTGATCTATTAACGCACGGGCTGCTCGTTCAGGCCGCAGATTGGGCACATCCTTCAAGCCATCGGCCAGCGTTCGTTCAAGAGTCTCTTCATCAATAAGATTCCCGGCAAGTCCTTCCTTGCTGGTCTGCATCTCATGGGCGACCCGCCGCAGAAGCTCATGTTTGTCCTTGAAATCGAGCGAGGCCTTGTCCAGCTCGGCATCGGTGCCAAAGGCAGCTTCAACCTTCCATTGATGCAGAAGCAGACGTGCACATTGTTCATACAGCTCGGCACGGTCGCGGGGAAGGTCCTGGGTGCGATTGATGATCGCCATCATGGTTAAGAGTAGCGGGTTTCCGGCAAGCTGCCGGATGGCACTGGAATCCGCGATAGCGCGGGCCAGCAGTGTATGTTTCTCTTTCCCCTTGGCAGGGTCTTCGTATGCACCACGATGCCACCGGGCAAGAAAGTCGTCAATCTGCGCCTCGTCCAGTTCCTGGAGCATGAAATGGCGGAATTTTTCATCACGCCACGCCTGGTGCTGATAGCCGATGACACGCGAGGTGGCGATAACGCGGGCCAGGGGATAGGCGTCGGAGAATCGATGGATCGATATCGAAATCTCCCGACGCAAGGCAGGGTCGAAGATTTCATCAAGGCCGTCGAACATGACTATGCTCGGATTGGTTCTCAGCCATCCATCAAGCTGGTTCTTGTCGAAATGCCAACGCACGCTGGCACCATCATGCAGGTAGCGAAGAAAACCATCCGCCAACCCATCCCGGCGCAAGCGCGCGTATTCGCGAAGCTCGATGACGAGCGGCAACGGGGTACATGAGAAATCCGTTACGACAGTTTCGGCCCACCGTAGCAGGAGATACTGAATCAATGTGGATTTACCGGAGCCGGGATCACCAAGAATCACAATTCTGGTAAGGGTCGGATCATCGACAATTTCCAGAATCGGACGGGGGGATTGATCCAGGTAAGCACGCCAGTGTTCCTTGAGGAGCTCTTCATCAATTTCCTTGTTTTCCAGTTCTCCGGCCTTGCACAGCTGGAGCTGGAGTTCTTTCGGCAATTCAAAGACACGCGGCATGAACTCAACGCACTCCCGTGCATGTTGCTCGATAAACATGCCGGTCAGGGTAAGCGGTTTCATGTCATGCGTGGTCGGGTCGAGTTCTTCAAGCTTCAGCCGGCCATGGCGCTTTCGCATAGCCTGCTGGTAGGCACTGAGATCAAATCCAGCGCATGAGATCACGCATGGTTTTAGCCCGGTTGGCGCACCACCCGAGGGAACAAGTCCTTTCAAAAACGGAGCAAGATCCGCATAATTCTCACCATAGGCCAGCGGCTGAAGCCAGGCCGCGTCTTTGAGCTTGCGTTGGAATTCGGCAACCTCAGAGGTGCGGCATAGCAGGACGTGACGTGGGGCAATATCCTTCAAGGCTTCCCTGCCCCAATCGATAAGTCGGCCAAAGTTGGGATCGAGTACCGTATCCCCACAACCAACGAATAGA
The DNA here is from genome assembly GCF_001311845.1 of Desulfosarcina cetonica JCM 12296. Taxonomy (GTDB): domain Bacteria; phylum Desulfobacterota; class Desulfobacteria; order Desulfobacterales; family Desulfosarcinaceae; genus Desulfosarcina; species Desulfosarcina cetonica. The sequence goes on from NZ_BBCC01000354.1 coordinate 2,015, forward strand.
AGGGTACACCCCATTGTAAAAAATTCGAGCACGGCCTTGGCGTGCGGTTGGTCCTTTACCTTTAGATAGGATTCCAAACCAAGCACAACCGATTCAGGTTCCCGGAACCAACCGTGCAGGTGAAGCACGGCGTTGCCCATTTTCCCCTTTAAGATATCCTGAACGTCGTCAGCTTTTAGCCAGGTTACAGCGGTTCTGCCGGTAAAGTCCTCAATCAGGTTGTCGTAATTGAGGGTGGCAAGAACACCAGGAAAAACGCCTAAGATTTGGGGAATGGTTGAATCCTCAACTACTAATCCTCCAATCGTATCTTTCAGCCAACCGCGAAACGTGCCTGGGCTTTTGTCCTTCATGCGCTGGGAAATCGTTTCGGCCGCATTGATCATGAAATCGATTTTACCGCTATCGATCTGCATGGTGAGCAAATTGACATCGCCATCATCGGCCACACCGATATCCCGGCAATGATTTACACCGTGCCGCAACAGGCCGCCCCATGTGGCAACCGGGTAGCCTTCGAATTCTTGATTACCGCATGCCGCGACGGACACGCCCGTGCCCGTGATGGTGACCACACGGCCAGCGGCGATATCCGACTTCAGCTTTTCGATCAGGGTTTCTCGATTCATATGACGGGGTCCATTCAACGCTTCTTGGCATTTCTGCAATCACGCGCGCCAATTGGTTTACAGATGGGTAACGTACCTGAACCTTACGCGTCGGTTCCAGTAATTATCCCCATGGGTCATAATCTTGAGCGAAATGGAGCAAATCGAACGTTGAAACGGGTGGTTCTTGAAATGCGATGATTTCACCAGCGTTATAGCAACCGGTATCAATCTGTCAATTTCAACCTGCCGCCCGATGCCATTTGGAAGGACATCCCCATCCCAAAGAACCAACCCCCTCACCCATCATTGGACAATCCAATACCATCACCAAAACCCATCCAAATTACAAATTGGACTTGACCTGCGTTCCGTGAAATACGCGGACTTATGCTCATAAAACCATTAGCCATCGCGTGAAAGAGGAGATCGCAACGATGAAAAATGTATTTGCCAGCCGTTGGGGAATCATCAGTGTGGGCGGCCTGATCGGCATTCTCGCCGCACTGCTGCAAAAAATGGGCAATCCCGGAAACATGGGCATTTGCGTGGCCTGTTTCGAACGTGACATCGCCGGCGTGGCCTGCACCGCGCCGCGGTGGTGCAGTACATCCGGCCGGAA
>NZ_BBCC01000355.1 GCF_001311845.1 Desulfosarcina cetonica JCM 12296
CCCGCACCGATGACCCCCGTGTCGCGGCGGTGGTCGGCGTGCTGGACGATTTTCCCACGCGGCAGGTCGTGCTGGGTGAACGGGCCTTTCTGAACCGATTGGAAGGCGGCTGTCAGGTTCCCATCGCCGGCCACGGTCATATTGTCGCCGAAATTTCCCTGACCGGTCTGGTTTGCGAAGTGGACGGCACCCGCCAGATCAAACAGACACATAGCGGCGCCCCCGACCAGAGCGAGCAGATCGGCGTGGCGTTGGCCGAGACACTGCTGGCCATGGGTGCCGGCGAAATTCTGGAAAGACTGAACGAACATGCCCAATCATCCTGAAACCGGCAAGGTATTTCTCGTGGGTGCCGGTCCCGGAGACCCCGGCCTGATCACCGTCAAGGGGGCCGACTGTATCGCCGCCGCCGATGTGGTGATCTACGATTATCTGGCTTCACCGGCCCTTTTAACCCACGCCCGGCCGGACGCGGAAACTGATCTATGTGGGCAAGAAGGGCGGCGACCACACCCTGCCCCAGGAGGGCATCAACGCCCTGATTGTGGAAAAGGCGCAAGGCGGTGCCGTTGTGGCCCGCCTCAAGGGCGGCGACCCCTTCATCTTCGGTCGGGGGGGCGAGGAAGCCGAAGTCCTGATCGCCGCCGGCATTGCCTTCGAGGTGGTCCCCGGTGTCACGGCCGCCATCGGCGCCTCGGCCTACGCGGGCATTCCCCTGACCCATCGGGATTACACCTCGGACGTGGCCTTCGTCACCGGTCATGAGGATCCCACCAAGGCCGAGTCCAGTGTGGATTGGAAAGCCCTGGCCACGGGGATCGGCACCCTGGTCTTCTTCATGGGGGTCAAGAACCTGCCGACGATTGCCGGACAGCTGATGGCCAACGGCCGTCCGGCGGACACCCCGGTGGCAGTGATCCGCTGGGGCACCACGCCCCGGCAACGCACGGTCACCGGCACCCTGGCCACCATCGTCGACATCGTTCGTGAGGCGGGCCTCAAGGCGCCGGCCATTATCATCGTCGGCGGTGTGGTGAAGCTTCGCGAAACCATGCAGTGGTTCGAAAAGCGTCCCCTGATGGGACGGCGCATCGTGGTCACGCGCGCCCGGGAGCAGGCCAGCGATCTGGTACGCAAGCTGACCGCCGTCGGCGCCGAATGCATCCAGTGCCCGACGATCCAGGTCTTTCCACCGGCTGACCCGGAGCCCCTGGACCAGGCCATTGCCAGCTTGGATCAATACGATTGGGTGGTTTTCACCAGCGTCAACGGGGTGGACTTCTTCTTCCGCCGCCTTTTCGACAAGGGGCTCGACGTGCGGGCACTGGGCCACCTCAAGACGGCCACCATCGGCCCTGCCACGGCCCAGCGCTTGCGCGCCTTCGGCCTCGCCAGTGACATCATTCCGGCCAGCTACCGCGCCGAATCGGTGGTCGATGCCTTTGCCGCCATGCCGGTGACGGGATCGAAAATCCTTTTGCCCCGGGCCAGGGAAGCTCGCAGCGTTCTACCGGTGGAATTGACCCGCATGGGCGCCATCGTGGACGAGGTGACCGCCTATGAGACCCGGCAGGCTGACAATGATGGCACCGAACTGATCGAACGCCTTGAATCCGGCGGGGTCGACATGGTCACCTTTACCAGTTCGTCCACGGTGAAAAACTTTCACCGCCTGCTGCCAGCGGAGCGGATCCACGACCTGCTGGATCGGGTCCAGGTAGCCAGCATCGGCCCCATCACCTCCGAGACGGCCAGGGAATTGGGGTATACCGTAACCATCGAAGCCGCCACCTTCACCATTGACGGTCTCGTCGAGGCCATCTTAAACGCCCAGGCCTAAGGCCGCCACCGAGAGACCGCCTGCGGCACCGAACGAAAGCACCCTGGCAATGCCCAACGCTACCCATCAAGCCATAGACGACAGCCTGGTCGACCGCGAACAACGCCACCTCAACTATCTGCGGATTTCCATTACCGACCGTTGTAACTTGAGATGCCTTTACTGCGTACCGGATGGCCGCATCCCCCGTCTGTCCCACGACCAGATTCTCAGCTACGAGGAAATTCTGCGCATCGTCCACGTCGGCATTCGCCTGGGGATCCAGAAGGTTCGCATCACCGGCGGAGAACCCCTGGTCCGTAACGGCGCCATCGATCTTCTGCGCCGCTTGACGGCCATTCCGGAATTGAAAGATATCTCCCTGACCACCAACGGCGTGCTGCTCGAAGCCAATGCCCAGCGGATTTTCGATGCCGGTATCCGCCGCATCAACATCAGCCTGGATTCGCTGAAACGCGAACGCTATGCCCACATTACCGGCTATGACATGTTTGATCGCGTGTGGGCGGGAATCCAGCGCGCCCATGCAATCGGTTTTTCCCCGATCAAGATCAACGCCGTGGCCATGCGGGGCATCAACGACGACGAAATCGTCGATTTCGGCCGGCTCTCGCTGGCGTATCCCTTCCACATCCGCTTCATCGAATACATGCCCATCGGCAACAGCCGCACGAGTTCTCAGGATCAGATCCTGACGCCCGAAATCCAGGAACGCATCAGCACGGCGTTGGGGGAATTGATTCCCGTTGAAAACGGTCGCAACGACGGCCCCGCCAGGCGATTTCGCATTGCCGGCGCGCCAGGTGAAATCGGCTTCATCAGCGCCCTGAGCCATCACTTCTGCAGCCAATGCAATCGTCTGCGTCTGACGGCCGACGGAAAATTGCGGGCCTGCCTTCTTTCGGATCACTACGAACCTTCAGGGAAATTCTCAGAAGCGGTGGCACCGATGAGCAGCTGATCGAGGTTTTCCGAACCGCCGCCAAGAAAAAATCCGCCAGACATCAGCTCTGTTCCATCGACAGCAGCCCGGTTAAGGATCAGATGCAAGGTATCGGCGGATAGGTTCCTGTGGACGGATTCGTAAGAAGCCCGATATCGGCGTTACGCGAATCCTTCGTCACTGCGGCGTACGCAAAAGTACGCCTCATTCCTTAAGGATTCGCAAGCCTTGATCTCGGGCTTCTTACGAATCCGTCAATTTTGCGTTGCCACGTTTCCCGCCTGATCCCATATCACCATTCCACATCGCCTCTCAGGATCGCAAGGTGGCCGTCAGGCGAAGGGGGTGCATGAGCAATTCAAGTGCGCCGACGATGTCCGTACAGACGACATCGGCCGCGTTCAGGCTGACCGATGCGGCCCCTTCGGCCAGAATGACGGCGATTC
>NZ_BBCC01000356.1 GCF_001311845.1 Desulfosarcina cetonica JCM 12296
CCAACTGGCCTATCACCAGCTCCGGCAGCCGGGCGGCAGAAGCGGGCACGGCGACGCGCCGCATCAAATTTTCTCCCTGGCTGCACCAGGCGTTGTTCGGCGCCCTGCTCATCAGCGCCCTTTGCCATGGCTGGAACCTGTTTGCGCCCCACCTCGTCCTGGTGGTGGTCACCCATGGCCTGCTTTTGGCATTAATCACGTTGGCCATTGTAACCCTGGTCCGCAATTACGAAGGCATGCGGGACAGCCTCCTGGCCAAGGTGACCTGGATGTCGCTGGTTGTCATTACCGTCCAGGGCCTGGCCGTTTACATCATGTACATGCTCATGATCACCACCATGCGCAACCCCCGGGCGGTTTACAACAACTGGGCCGTCCTCTCGGCATATATCGAATTCCAGCTCAGTGGCCGTCCTTTCCCCGTCGGCGTGACGGCGGGGTGCGCGGTGATCGACCTGCTTCTGGGCGGGATCGGCTTTTTGGCCTTGTGGGCCCACAAACGGCCGGGCCGCAAGTGAGCCTGCCATGGAGACGATGAATCTGCCATCCGACCAGAATCCCCGGCCCGCCGTCGACCTTGCCCGTCAGCGTTGCCGCAATCACGGGGATCGGGAGGCGGTGGCGCGCTGTCCCCAATGCGGCCTTTTTTACTGCCGGGAGTGCGTCACTGAACATGAACACCGCATGCTGTGCAACGATTGCCTTTCCCGGACAGCCGCGGTAAACGCGCCGGCGGCATCCCCCTGGCGTAACCGGCTGGGGTTGACCCTGTGTGGCGGCATGGGGTTTTTACTGCTTTGGGGGATTTTCTATTTGATGGGCCAGGGGCTTTTGGCCATTCCCAGCGCCGTTCACGAGGGGACCGTCTGGCAACATCCATGGTGGCAGGCCCCATGAGCGAGTTGTCGCCATCCGCCGCCTTCAGCCTGGAAGCCCGGCCCAACGGCCTGATCCTGGCCGAACAGGCTGTCTTTCTGCTGCGCCGCCGGGGGGCGCCGGCCCTGTTCGCCTACTACATCGGCACTTTCCCCTTTGTCTTGGGGCTGCTTTTTTTCTGGTCGGACATGAGCCGCAATCCCTTTGGCCGCTGGTACTGTGCACCGGCTGCGGCCGGCCTGGCCCTTTTGTTCATCTGGATGAAATTGTGGCAGGTGCGCTTTGGCTGGCACCTGAGCGCTGTATTGCAAGCGGATCGCACATCACCGTGGACCCTGGGGCAATGGGTGGCGGTGGCGGCCCGCCAGGCCGGTCTTCAGGCCACCGGTTGGATCGTTCTGCCCCTGGCTTCCCTGATCATGCTGCCCATGGGGTGGGCCTATGCCTTTTACCAGAACCTCACGGTGATGGACGGCCCGCAACAAAAAAAACTCAACGCCCTGATTGCCGAGGCCCAAGGCCAAGCCGCGCTTTTACCGGGGCAGAATCATCTGATGCTCACGGTGATGACCCTTTTCGGGCTGGTGGTGCTGGCCAATATGGTTGTCTTCCTGATTCTCGCCCCTCAACTGTTGCAACGCCTTTTGGGGGTCGAAACCGTCTTCAGCCTCAGCGGCAACCACCTGCTGAACACGACGTTTCTGGTCGTGGCATGCAGCCTCACCTATCTTTGCGTGGACCCCATCGTCAAAACCGCCTATGTGCTGCGTTGCTATTTTGGCCGCGCCCGCCGGACGGGAGAGGATATCCGTCACGATCTTGGCCGGTATGCAGCGGTCGTCGTGACGGTCGTTATCGTCCTTTTAAACCTTGGGCCGCCTTTCGCCATTGCCGGGCCGCCGCCGGCGGTTTCCGTTGCCGATCCGGCCCCGTTAATGGACGCCGGCCACGCGCGCCGGTTGGACCGGGCCATTGACCAGGTCCTCCAACAGCGGCATTTTGCCTGGCGCCTGGCCCGGGAGACGGTCGCCGACTCACCGGAAATGCGCCCGTGGCTGGACAGGACGGTCACCTGGCTGGTCGACAGCCTGTCTGCCGTTTGGCGCACCGTGGGGAACTGGCTGCACCAGCTTTGGGAGTGGCTCACCCGGTGGCTGCCCGAAACCGATAAACAGGACGACCAACCGGCCGGAACCTGGCGCGGCCGGGTCAAGACCGGCCTGTTTCTTTTAGGCGGCGCGTTGTTGGTGGGGATGCTGGGCTGGCTTTTCCGCCGCCTGACCTTACGGCGGCGCCGCCGCACCCGTCGCCTGCATCCCCCTGTCGTTCAACCCGTCGATCTTACGGACGAATCCATCACGGCCCGGGACTTGCCGGCGGATCGATGGCTGTCCCTGGCCGCCGAAATGCTCGCCCGCGATCATTTGCGGCGGGCCCTGCGCGCATTGTACCTGGCCGTGCTGGCGGTGTTGGCCGATCATGGCCAATTGATCATTGCCCGCCATAAAACCAATCGGGACTACTTTGCCGAACTTACCCGCCGTCAGCGCAACGCGCCCGAGCTGCTGGCCCTGTTCGACCGCTGCCGCCAGACCTACGACCGCGTCTGGTACGGCATGCATGCGGTTTCCGCCGAACAGGTCGCCCGATTCAAGTCTTGCCAGGAAAGGATCACGGATCTTGTCCGGTCAAGCGTTTGAATCCGTCCGCCGCCATGCCTGGGTCGCCGCCGTGCTGCTGGTCGCCTTTGTAGCGGGGCTGGCGGCCCTGCTGGTGCTGCGTTTCGAAAGCGGGGATGTCTACCCGCCTTACTCCTCCTTGCGTAGCGACCCCTTGGCACCCGGCCCTGTTCGAAAGCCTCAACACCCTGGCACCGGACACGGCCCGGCGGTGGTATCGCTCAACGGACCAGGTGCGCCTGAACCCCCAAACCACCCTGCTTTTCTGCGGTTTGTCGCCTGACATGGCCGAACTGCGGGGCCGGGTGGGAAAGCGATTGATGGATCGTTTGGCTTCCGATGGCGGCCGCATCGTCATTACCTTGGGCGACCGGGCCCAGGCACAAAAAAAGCCGGAACAGGATGCGGACGGAGAAGAAAACGCCGCCGAGGACGATGACACGCCGGCCGATCCCCAAACGGACGCCGACGAAGCGGCGGATGCGGAGAAGATCTGGGATGCCGCCGAGAACCTGGGCATCCGGATCGCCCTTGCCCGGCGCAGCGGCTCGCCCCCCGTGGCGCACCTTTTGGCCACCCGGCCG